>JBBQRU010000226.1:0-5779 GCA_038214545.1 Cyanophyceae cyanobacterium
GCGATTACCCTTCCGGGGAACTGCGAAGCAAGCGTTTCTCTAGGATCTCTGATGAAAAGTGAGGAGAGATATACGAAAAGTTTCGGGGTATCTGCCCAAGTCATAGAGATATACGGAAAGTTTCCGTACAATCAATAGTTAGACCGCAGACGAGATTTGGGAATATTGCAAATATTGCTCAATCATTTACGAAGATTGAGCAGGCAATTCACCCAAGGATTTGAGTTTATGACAGATTCCAATCAATCCAATACAATTCCATGCCCGCATTGCAAAGAACCTGTTCAGAAAGGAGCAACAACTTGCCCACATTGCAAAAAAGCAATTTTTTCATCTGATCCTGGCACTAACGCAGTAATGGGATTGATTTCATTTGTAGTGCTATTTGGACTACTTTGGACAGGAACAAACTGGTTAGCCAAGGCACAGACCGAGCAGAATTTTCGTGACGTACAACAAATGATGAAAGAGTGAAGTGTAGATGGATGGCGCTTCTCGTTTGAGATGAGAAGCGCTATCCATCTAAGCAAATCAGGATGTAGAGAAGTATTACAGTTGAGAGTCTTAGACTGAGAGTTCAGTGCGTCGGGTAGAATTGACGTATAAGTTTATCCTCAATCCCATGACAGAACTTCTTCAGCAAGTTATCTCAGAGATCCAGAAACTTCCAGCCGATCAGCAAGATGCGATCGCATCGCGTCTCATGGCTGAACTGAAAGACGAACAGACATGGACAGAACAATTTGAATCCACGACCGATAAACAATGGGATCGTTTAGCTGACATGGTTCGGCAAGAAATCGCGAGTGGTGATGTGGTTTCACTAGATGAAGTCTCTCCAGTTAAGTCATGAAATCGAGTGTCACTAAAGCATTTCGCAAACGGCTCGATCGACTTCCCGTAGCAGTGCAAGAGCAGGCTGATAAGGCGTATGAACTCTGGCGTGAAGATCCGTACCATAACAGTTTGCAGTTCAAGCGGGTGAGTCAACGTCAACCGATTTATTCTGCGCGGGTCAGCATCGACTATCGAGTTCTGGGGTTGCTGGAGTCAGACGACCACATTTATTGGTTTTGGATTGGGGCGCACGATGAGTACAATGAGTTACTGAAAAGACTGTAGTTTTTAGTTATTCGTTGAGGCACGGTCTAACAATGCGATGGAGCGGCGAATGAGGTCTTTGCGCCCTGTTTCTAGATTTCTCGTCGCCGCTCATCTTCACCGTTGGGCTGTCGCGCTTGCTACATGGGAACCGCAACGAAAAGTACGCCTGATTTCGACCGTACTTCATCTTGGAAATGATTGTGTCTATACACTGGCTTGTTGTAGAATGACGAACCGGAAGAATCGAACATGACTGGCATTTCCATCCAAAGACTTAGACCCGATGATTTGGAGTTAGCCAAACAACTATGCAAGGTTTTTGGCCTGTTCCAGCGTGACGAGGGCGTTGCCGAACCGCCGCAACCTTCGGAAGCATACGTTCTTGGTTTGCTGGTGAGAGACGACTTCCACGCTATCGCCGCTTTGCACGAGGGCCTTGTCATTGGCGGCCTAACCGCCTACGAAATGACGATGTTTCAGCACGAGACAACTGAGCTATTCATTTACGACGTGGCCGTCGAAGCCGCGCACCGTAGGAAAGGCGTGGGCAGTGCGCTGATTGATTTCACCAAAGTACTTTGCGCGGCACGCGGCATTAGTTCCTTTTATGTCGGTGCGATGGTAGATGAACCGGACGCCATTCACTTCTACGAATCAACCGGCCTCATGCGTGAAGATGTCGCGTGGTTCGTGCAGGAGTTTGGAGAGGCATCTCGATAAAGTGGCAATTGCAACACATCAACAACGGCACAACAAGGCGCTGCACCCGACCGCCTACAGCGCCGCCGTTTCGCTCGTTCCTCGCTCCACTCTGGCGCTTCCGGCGGCGGGTGAGCTTGGTCGTTAGACCGCTTCGTTTCAGTCGTTGTGGTGTTTTTTGAAGATACCTGGTTATTGCTAAGTATTGGCTGGCGAATATAGTAGAAACTAGATCTTGAGACAGGAGCAGGGATGAATATTAGTAAACTGTCAGTTGCAAATAGACATTGTGTGGTGGTGTGAGTAGATGAAACACATGGAACTGCCTCCCAACTCTCAAAGTAGAATCCTTTTTAAGGCAAACGATAACATTTACAGGTTTATAAACTTCAGCTTTAACAGTAATGAAGGCTCTTTATACGTGTACTTTGTTGGAATGCCTAAAACACCTGAAACGGCAGAACAAGGAGCCTTCAATTTTACGGAACAAGTGTGGAAAGAGCCACTTAGCAAAGTTGAAAATGATCACATTGGAAACCCTAAGCTTTCATATCATACATCGGGTCAAATTAATCTTCATTTGTACTCTAGGTCGAAATGCTTTGGAGAACCAATTTATGGGATTTCAAAAGCAAATCTTTTTCTAAATTACTACATCCCAAATATCGAGATACTGCCTATTTATAGAAATAAAATTACTGAATATGATTATCTTTATGAGATTGATTGTACTGATGAGAAGTTGTTTTCTTTCGTTATATGTCCTAGCTCGATAAAAATTAATAATCCTGACAATTCAAACTATGTTGCCATATACATCCAGGAACTATTCAATCTTTTGATATTTAATAATGAACGACTACTCAAGGAAATACAAATTCCGTATAGAGACAAACAGATTCTGCTATTTCCTGAGCTTAATCTGTTCAGCGAGCTTCAGGTTTCCCCTAGTGATGCAGTGGTTGAGTTTTATAAGAAAACAAGAAAGTTAGAGGGAGGTGTTATTGAGGGTCCAAACAACGAAGGAATTTACAGGCTAATTTTTCCCTCTTCCGATTTAGTAAAAAGGTACAAAATTCTTCTAGATGATAAGAGTATTGAGACAGAGATTATAGATTTTAAGGAAGGTTACTCAGTAAGTCTTTTCTGTTTGAAGGATAAAGATGGAAACAGGATAAAAAAGCCGATTTTGTGTAACCAAATACAATTGCTCTAACTTGTATGGGGACAGCAAAATCACGGTCTAACAATTCGCTTGGAGAGGACTGCTGGGAGATTCAGGTGCGTTGCAAAGGTTACTTGCAGCCGCTCAAGCGAAACGTTAGACAGAATTTTTTGTTAGGAGCGAAGGTTTAGAGATGCAGAATATCGAGATTCCAAACGAGGTCAAAAGCTGGATTAACGATGTTTTTGCTTCATGTAACTCACGTATTACTCAAAAGCTGTGTAATATTCCTAATGTTCATGAGCCGTCTTTAGATATGACCTTCATCGAACATTTCTCTCAACTTGCTAGCCCTAAAATATTCGCATCTAACTGGATAGTACGAATTGACACTCACTATCTTGGAGGTCTAAGGCACTTCAACCGCTGGGAAATAGCAGATATTGGTCTCCTCCTTTTCTTTCGGCGTGGCGGAAAAGTTTTAAAGAGCAAAGTTTGTTTATTGCAATCTAAACGTTTATATCCTACCAATGAGGTAGTAAGAGAAGATCTAAGGATTGACTATGAAATTGGTTTCGCACGTTTAGCCGATCCTGAAGATACAGCGGTTTCCCTTTCACATGTGACAGAATTTAATTTTGATGATTCATGCCGTTATGCTGTTATCTCGACTAAAGACCAGCAGTACGAAGCAATTAAACATTACTATCAGGAGAAAGGAATTCCTGTTTATTATCAGTTTTATAATCCAGCATTCATACCCTTCACTCAAACTACACCTCTAACTAACTATGCATCCTCTGAACAAGATTTAGTATTGGGCACACGCATAATTCCTGCCACAAATCTACATCAGTATCTTGATCAGAAAAATAAAGGCTTTAAGCCAACGCTGGGTGAAGTGAAGAATTTAATCGTTGATGAAAATTTTCATTATGGTTGGTCACTTGAGTTTTTTGCAACCGAATTATTTATGGGCTGCACTGAAGGCTATGTGTTTGAAAATATCGATGATGAGCGTATTCAAAGTATGTTCTACAGGAGAAGTGGACCCATTTCAGCAGCCATTGCAATCTCAATTGAGTTACCTGAGTAACTGTCTAACAATCCCGTTGCACACCGACCGTATAAAGTTAGTTGGTTGAGTCTGAGAGGTTTTTAGTGGCGGGTGAACGGGGGGCGCTAGCCTGACTATGAAGCTGCTGGGTTGCAGTACGACTGAGAACCTAAAACCTGAGGATTGTGATGGGTCAAGCTAATAAAGTGTCATAGCACTAAAGGACGAATAAATGGCTCCCTCATGGAAGCATCTTGGTGCAAGTATTAGCATATTGCTCGGTCTAGGAATTGCTAGTGCATTTCAACCACCTGAAAAGCGAGTCCTCGGAAGCTTTTTCACAGTTGATATGCTGGTATTTTTATTTATTTCTTTTGGTCTTATGTTCGCTGACAAGCTGGGTTAAATAATCAATGCAATAAAGCAAGGAAACAGAAATGACAATAATGATTGAGTGCCAAGGAAATTTTGGTGTCTCCTTAAGGGGTGAGCAGCAGAAATTCCGAATTCAGAACGATTTTACGCCGTTTTAGCAACCACTCAAATCATCAAAAATTGTTAATCCCTTTTGGTGTAAAGCTTTCAGAGCTATCAACTTTTGAATTTGGAATTGCTGGGTGAACAGTGGTAGCAGAATTTGGTTTCAACTGGAATGCTACACTTGTGGCAGTGAGTGTGATACGGGTGTGTCCAGAATTCCTACGTCAGAGCAAAAAACGCAATGCTTTAACCTGTGTGTCTGGTTCAGCAAGCTTTATCTGTCCATTCATGTAGTCCGAATAGACGAGCGAACAGGCAATGTTTTCTTTCTGGCAGGTGAGGAGAACATTATTGAGATATATCCCAATGGTAGATGGAGATATGTAGGATGAGCAAGCCTAACTTTAAATTAATGAGCTATAAGGATCTACACGCTTATGTCCTCACTCATCGAGAGGATCAAGAAGCTTTTTATGCCTATGTAGATAAGTTGCACGCAGAAGCTACTTGGATTGAGATGCCAGCGTTAGAGTCTGTTGAAGACTTGGAAAATTACCCAGAATTTATTGATCATCTTCGTAAAAGTGTAGAGCCACGAGACAACGCAGTCTAACCCGCGCTGCACCGGACGGTTGAGAGATGCGGGTGCTGAGTTAGATTAATTGCCGCCGCTGATTTGAGTCGTTAGACTTCACCCGTTGATAATTAGGCGTAATCTAAGTTAAGAATATCGTCAGCGATCGCTCTTTAAGACAACTACAAAGCGAGTTCATTCTACCTGACCGCTTGAGAAATCTCTCGTTGAATGGGGGAGAGATCGCCCGAAGGAGAATTTGCTTTGTAAGCCGTCGATCGTGACTATGAAATCAAAATTTCACTGCGATTAAAAGCTCCTGGTACGATCGGGTCAAGTCAGCCAACTGATAATGAGCATTTAAGCCACTAGGGTTAGGTAACACCCAGACGATCGTGTTGTGAATGCACTCAAGTTGTCGTCCGATAGTGGCTTTGGGTCGAGCAAATGCGGTGCGATAGGCGCTGATTCCTAGCACAGCGAGGACTTTTGGACGGTAATGCTCTACTTTTGCGGCGAGTTGTTGATGCCCTGCGATCAGTTCGTCGGCGGTGAGCTGGTCGGCTCGTGCGGTGGCTCGATCGACAATATTCGTCACCCCGTAGCCATACTGCAAAAGCTCTCGATCTTCAAAAGGTTTGAGCAATCGATCTGTGAATCCTGCGAAGTGAATCGCCTTCCAAAAGCGATTGCCGGGACG
>JBBQRU010000227.1:0-5766 GCA_038214545.1 Cyanophyceae cyanobacterium
TTGGCTCAATCCTGATGATGCGATCGCCTATCCTAAGTCGTTAATCACTGGCGACGATCTCCGAAAAAATTTGGGAATTGCGCCTAGTCCGAAGATTGGTGAATTATTGGAAAGTGTGAAAATTGCTCAAGTAGAAGGAAGGATTTCATCAAGAGAAGAGGCGATCGCCTTAGTAAAAGCAATCATGTGATCCTGATTTTTTAAGCAATCAGCCAACAAGTCAAAGCCGCCGCGATCGCATCAGCAGCATCATCAGGACGCGGAATTACATCAAGATTTAATTCCCGCTTAACTGCTTCCTGCACATCACTTTTGTCCGCATTACCATGCCCCGTCAGCGCTAGCTTAATCTGTGGTGGCGAGAATTCGATAGGTTCAATATTGTGTTGGTTTAGTACCAATACAATCACGCCCCTAGCTTGAGCAACATTAACTAAGTTTCCCATCCGATAAAAAAACAGCTTTTCCATTCCCACAACCTGTGGTTGGAATTGCTCAAGTAAAGTATGCATATCTTCGTAAATAGTCTTAAGGCGATCGCCGATCGGTGTTTGCTTGGGTGTAACGATCGTGCCAAATTCTAATAGTTTTGGTGAAGCAGGTTTTTCAACCTCAATTAAGCCAAATCCAACTATTGCTAATCCTGGGTCAATTCCTAAAATTTTCATATGAGCTATCCTAGCACCCAATTATCCACCTGCCTTATACTTGAATAATCCAGAAAAGATTTTGAAAGTGCCGCAAAGCGGCACTTTCAAAATCTTTTCTAGGTTTTATAACAGTGCTTTGCGCTGTAACATTGCTTTTATAGAGATTTAGGTGAGTCAAATGGCGATCGCATTACCGAAAAAAATTATGCTCCTCGGTTCTGGTGAACTGGGTAAGGAGGTCGCTATTGCCGCCCAAAGACTCGGTAATATAGTGATTGCGGTCGATCGCTATGACAATGCGCCTGCGATGCAAGTTGCCGATTATCGAGAAGTGATCTCGATGTTAGATGGCGATGCCCTTGAATCTGTGGTTAAGAAACATCAACCCGATCTGATCGTGCCAGAAGTCGAAGCAATCCGTACCGAAAAACTGCTCGAACTCGAAGCGCAGGGTTATACCGTCATTCCCACTGGGGCAGCCACCAACTTCACGATGAACCGCGATCGCATTCGGGACTTAGCAAGTAATGAATTGGGCTTACGCACTGCTAAATACGCCTACGCCACCAGCCTCGACGAGCTGAAAACCGTTGCTGCTGAAATTGGGTTCCCAAACGTGATTAAACCCGTGATGTCTTCATCTGGCAAGGGGCAATCTGTCGTCAATTCTCCCGATGAACTGAAAAAAGCTTGGGATTATGCGATCGCAGGATCGCGGGGTGATACCGCCAAGATCATCATCGAAGAATTTATCAATTTTGAAGTCGAAATTACCTTGTTAACAATTCGTCAATGGCAGGGAGAGACGCTATTTTGTGAAGCGATCGGGCATCGTCAGGAACGAGGCGACTATCAAGAATCATGGCAACCAGTCGGTTTAACCCCTGCCCAAATCAAAGATGCACAGGACATAGCTCGCAAAGTTACCGACAAACTCGGCGGTGCAGGGCTTTTCGGCGTAGAGTTTTTTATCACCAAAAATGAAGTGATTTTCTCAGAACTGTCACCCCGTCCCCACGATACAGGAATGGTCACTCTAATCTCTCAAAACCTGAATGAATTTGAACTCCATTTACGGGCAATTTTAGGCTTACCGATTCCCACGATTGAATTACTCAGTCCGTCCGCCAGTGCTGTTATCCTTGCCAGCGAAACTAGTGAAAATATTTCCTTTGTTGGCTTAGAAGCAGCCCTTGCGATTCCTAACACAGAAATCCGTTTATTTGGCAAACCCGATTCCCGTCCTTACCGCCGCATGGGTGTTGCTCTCGCTAAAGCGAAAGATGTCACCGAAGCTCGTCAGAAAGCCACTGAAGCCGCAGCCAAAGTCAAAATCATTTATTAGAAACGATATCGCCCTTATTTACGAGATTGGCTCTCCATCTGTAAGGGCATATAGGTCAGGCTCGTCATTTAGAAAATCAAAAGATTTACCATTCTTTGCCATGAGTGTTAATTCACGGGTGGATGGTTCAGAAAATAAATAAAATAGTCTTTCTGTGAAATTGTCCTGTTCTTCTTTGTTTAAAGATAAAATAATTTGGATTATTGATTCAACTAGTTTTGTATTCATACTCTTGAAAGTGCTAAGCTTCAAATAATTACTAACTTAAATCAATCAGTCAATGGGATCTTGTTCATCTGTTCATCAATATTAAAATATTTTTCAACAAACTCTGAAATATGTTTATGTCTTTCTATGATTTGCTCTTTCTCCCATTCAGATGCATTTCTAATCTCCGTATAACTTGAAAGTGCAGTATCTTGAAACAGTATGGTTTTCTCTTTAAACGGTCTATTGCCAAATTTACTGTTTTGCTCTTGAGTCAATAGTGCTAAATTACCAGCGAGATGTAAAAAGTCTTTCTTAAACTCTTCTGGATAAGTTTTATTTGTCGGGGGAGTTTGAGGTTTGATATGTTCAATGGTATATCCATCGTAAAGATCTTTATCTAACAAAGCACCTGCACCATTTTTTAATCTCAAACTATTTTCATATTGCCACAATACGAATTTTATCGTGTTACGATTGTAATGATGTTTTTCAACGTTGAAGTAATTTAAGATAATTTTCTTAAATGCGTCTCCATTATTCCAATACCCTTTAAAACCAATTTCAGTTGCTGTTTTTATATCTTCATATAGTTTTTTGATATCATAATCATTTCTAGGGAAAAAATATTGCTTAGCATAACTTGGTAAATAATCTGTTCTGTAGTCCCCTAATTTCAGTTTGAAGCAAAGAATTTCTAGTAATTTTAAAATTCTTCTGAATATAGCACCTGACGCTTCTCCTTTGTGGAAAATTGTTAACAAAACTAACTTCCAATTTACTTCATTGCCAACAAAAAATAAGTTTGTGATTTCTGATTGGTTTTTGTTAATAATGACACTTTTGGCACTATAAGTTATTTCCATAAAATCCTCAAAAAATAGGTTGATCCATTGGGGCTTATTAGTTTCTTTGCTTAAACGTTCTTTAATGGCTTCAATAGTTGCAGTAATACCGAAAAACAAATTACAATAATTGTCTAAAAGTTCATTTTCAGTAAAATAACCTTCAACTGCTTCAATATACTTATATGTCTTAGAAATTATGTTTTGAATTTCAGCAATATCATCATTTGCTTGGCTACTATTACTATTTTGAACATAAATTTGATGCATTAAATATGCTTTGATAATTTCAAATCTTGAAAGTTGTTTGCCACGATTATTTTGATATTCAAAAATTTGTGTCGCCTCAATTTTATTGGTAATGTAGAAAGTACTAACTGAAGAGTTCTCTAATGTATTCTGAATTTCTTTGAGTCTTTCAATATTAAGTTTTTGTAATTTTTCCTCAAAGAATGTAAATGATTTAATTATACGTCTTTGAGAAATTGTTTCTGTATTTTCAATCAACAAAGTATGATGTTTTTGGGTTATTCGCTTAAATATTACTTGATCATCATCAATGGTTTTGAAAATACTTGTCAAATAAACCTTTCTAATCTCTTCTGTATTATGTCCTTTCATACTGAGGATTTTAGTAATTGCAGAAATAAAAATAATTGTTGTTGTTAATCTTTGTTGACCGTCAATAATAAAAAGTGTATCGCCATCTTTTTCAAAAAGTATCTGTCCTAAATAATATTGTTTGCTTCTTTGCTCCAAAAGATCATCAAGAAATTGAGAACATTGTTTTTCTTCCCAACTATATGCTCGTTGATATGAAGGAATTCTTATCTTGCTTGAGTTTATAAAAAGCTGAGAAATTTTTGTGTTAATGTTAATTTTGTATGTTTGATCGTTATCATTTGGTGTAACCATATTAACTTTTTGATATATTTAATTCGTTTTTAGTGTAGCGCTATTATAAACTATTAACTACAAAATCTAGAGATCGCCTCAAACTCAAGATATTGATCAGATGTCTGTTAATTAGGATTTAGGTGATCGCCTCTTGTCAAGCACCAGAAATTATTAGGTGATCGCGATATAATTAAGTCGTTAATTCTTTAGAGATAACAAAAATGAATGTATTAATCTCCATAAATTTTTCACAACTTAAATTAGTTATCGCTCAATGCAATCTAGACGAAAAGCTCGAATTATTGCAACTACTTGCAAAAGATACCTTTGCAGCCAGATTTAATAGACTGTTGAATTTAGTTAAAACCGATGAATTAAGCTTGGAAGATATTACCGCAGAAGTTGAAGCGGTAAGACAGACAAACTATCAAGCTTTTCAAAATGTTATTTAGCGATCAAGACAGGTGACGGTTTTTGGGGCTGGACTTGAAAATCTTATGAATTTTTTGTGAAATTGCTGACGGGTAATGTACTGATCGCTAAGATAAAGTTTCTTCTGAATTTCTTTTGAATTAAGGATAGTGGGTGTAAAGCGCTCCCAATCTTTTTATTTGATTTTTCTTGTTTAAGTTTTTGCGATCGCATAAAGCATATAAAAACTTAGTCTGGGATGGTTTTGATATATCTGTAAGGCTTTTAAGCTATAATGGTAGAGTGTTTTTGAGTCTTTACTTAAAACACATCCTATAAAGCGCCATCAAAAGCATTGTCTTTTTCTTTTTACAGAATTATACAAGCACTTTTGAACGCCACATAATTTCTGGAGTTTTTGACTTTCATGCCTGAGATCGTTACTGAAACTTATAATGCCGATCAAATCCAAGTACTCGAAGGGCTAGAAGCAGTTCGTAAACGACCTGGGATGTATATCGGTACAACTGGGCCCAAAGGACTACATCACCTAGTTTTTGAAGTCGTTGACAATAGCGTAGACGAAGCCCTCGCAGGACATTGCGATCGCATTGTGGTTGACCTAATGCCCGATGGCTCTGTATGTGTCTCAGACAACGGGCGCGGCATTCCTACCGACACCCACCCCAAAACTGGCAAATCTGCCCTTGAAACCGTACTAACGGTTCTCCACGCAGGTGGTAAATTTGGCAATGGTGGTTACAAAGTATCAGGTGGCTTGCACGGTGTTGGTATTTCTGTCGTTAATGCCCTTTCTGAATGGGTTGAAGTATCGGTATGGCGGCTCGAAAAAGTCTATAACCAGCGTTACGAAAGAGGCTTTGCGGTTACGGAACTAGTACCTAGCATAAGCAAAGAAATCGAACCACGCCGAGGCACACAGGTACATTTCAAGCCTGATCCTCAAATCTTTACAACTCAAACTGAGTTTGAATTCGACATTCTCGCGGGACGACTCAAGGAACTTGCTTATCTCAATGCTGGCGTAAAAATCGAATTTAGCGATCGCCGTGGCGAAGAAGTTCGCACCGATATCTATTGTTATGAAGGCGGTATTCGTGAATATGTCGCCTACATGACCCGCGATAAAGAGCCAATTCACCCCGATATTATTTATGTGAACGGTGAACGAGATAACGTCGTGGTTGAAGTCGCTCTGCAATGGTGCATCGACTCCTACAACGACAATGTTCTCGGCTTTGCGAATAACATTCGTACCATCGATGGTGGTACTCACCTAGAAGGCCTAAAAACCGTTCTCACCCGCACGATGAATGCAACGGCGCGGCGATTGAAAAAGATCAAAGAAGGTGAATCAAATCTAGCTGGGGAAAACGTCCGCGAAGGTCTG
>JBBQRU010000228.1:0-5709 GCA_038214545.1 Cyanophyceae cyanobacterium
TCTCATTGTTAACTGAAAAGTTCCTGCCGTGAAAGACTGATTGTCTCATATGTAGAATTAGTAACATCCAAGTCAGCAGTCAGGCAAGCTGTGAAGGTGAACCATACCTTAATTATTGTAGATTTAGAGAGCACTTCCCGAAAACAGCTAATTATACTGAATTAAAGAAATACAAATTAAATTCATCTTAGCTTCACAGTAGGACTGCGGAGAAGAGGAGAGGGGATAGGGGGAGTGGGAGAGTGGGAAAGTAGGGAGAAATCGCTGATTTTTTAATTAATTATTATTTATGTTTATATATGATTCCTCCACCCAAGGTCACTCAATAGCACCCCATGTCCCCCTGTCCCCCCCTGTCCCCCCCTGTCCCCCTATCCCCCTATCCCCCTCAAGAACACTCCCATTATGTTGAAAAAATTCCACACTTTATATCCCACAGGCTGTCTGATTTCCGAGTTACTGCAAATTTATCAAGGAAAGTACCTCGTCCGAGTTTCCGTCCAAATCGAAGGTGTCACTCGTACCACTGGTATGGCAGCAGCAGAAACCCTGGAAATGGCAGAAGATCGCGCCTTAGATCGAGCACTCACAGTATTAGCTATGGATACTGAAGCAAATTCAAACATTTCCTCCCTAGAATTAAAGCCTCAGGCTACCTCCCCCACCCCTACTCCCCCACTCCCCCCCACTCCCACTCCCCCAACGCCTGATACCAGCACCTACTCTTGGGAAAAAGAGCGCGTACCGCAAGCAAAACCAACTACAGCAACTCCTCCTTTGACAGATCTAAGTACACCAATTTCCCCCACTTTCACAGACCAAAGTGCGCCAATTTCCCCCACTTTCACAGACCAAAGTGAACTTTTTGGGGCGATGTCAACACCACAACCGTCAGGATCAAATGATTGGCGAACCCCCTCTGTAACACCTACAGAAAATCATCCCAGTTCGCAACCGACTAATAATGTCACCCCTTTTATCCCCCGCAATCCAGTAATGACCACATCTAACGAACCGGAGGATCTCTCTGACCCAATCGCCAAAATCGATTTTGAAATGGATCGTTTAGGGTGGTCAAAAGAGGAAGGACGAGAATATCTGATCAAAACCTACAAAAAGAAAGCCCGCAGTTTACTCAACGAAGAAGAATTACGCGGATTCTTGAAATATCTGGAATCCCAACCCACACCAAAAGATCCGGGCTTTTAATCGTAGGGGCACATTACTGTGCCCTTTACTCTACGCTACAACAGTCCGCAATTGCGAATTGCGAATTGTTCGGTAACTTTACTTAAGCCACAACAGCCATTGGACGAATACCAGCCGCATTTTTGTCAATCACTTGGTCAATTAAGCCATAATCTTTGGCTTCTACTGGTGACATGAAAAAATCGCGCTCAGTATCTTCTTGAATTCGCTCAATTGGCTGTCCAGTATGTTCAGCCAGATATTCATTTAAACGCCGCTTGTGATACAGAATTTCCTTGGCTTGAATTTCAATATCAGTTGCTTGTCCTTGAGCACCACCTAATGGTTGGTGAATCATAATCCGAGAATGAGGTAAACTCATCCGCTTACCCTTAGTCCCAGCACTCAGTAGAAAAGCTCCCATACTCGCAGCTAACCCAGTACAAATCGTACAAATATCTGGGCGAATTTGCTTCATGGTATCAAAAATCCCCATACCGGCTGATACTGAGCCACCAGGTGAATTGATATACAAGTAAATATCTTTCTCGGCATCCTCGGAATCGAGAAATAGCAATTGGGCAACTATCAAGTTGGCTAGAGGAGCGTCAACCACTTGTCCTAAGAAGATAATGCGCTCACGCAGAAGTCTGGAGTAGATATCGAAGGCACGTTCACCCCGACCAGACTGTTCGATAACGATAGGGATCATTTAGCTTTACTTCTGGTTATTTTCCTTAATTTTAGCCATTTCCCGAACCGATTGGCGAAAGAGTGAGGGAGTGCGAAGTTATCACTTCTGTCAAAAGCAGGAACCTAGCTCCCTATCTCTTCTTCATAAAAGAGAGAAAAATGCTTAACATTAATTTTCCGGATCGTACTCATTACTTAGGTATATCAGTAGTACAAGCTGCATTCGCGGTAGATAATTCTACCTGCCTTACCTGAAGAGAGAATCTAATTATGCTAAACAAACTTATACAAGCAATCATTATCACCTTCTTGCTCAACCTGCTCGCTGTACTGACTTCACCTGTAAAAATTCAGACAAGCGAATCGCCGCGCGAATTAACTCCTACGCCAATGGTAAGCTTTCTCTATCGCTCACCTCGTTAAAGTAGCATCGCGTTAGGCTTGATTAACGGCACTGGAGTTTGATTATGAGGATAATCCAAAATCATTTGACTGCCATAGTCCTAGCTGGTGGTCAAAGTTCGCGAATGGGTCAAGATAAAGCCCTCATCCCAATCCAAGGTGTACCACTATTACAACTAGTTTGCAGTATGGCAATAGGTTGTGCCGATCCCGTATATGTGGTGACACCTTGGCAGGAACGCTATCGATATTTATTACCCGCCACTTGCCAATTTATTCAAGAAGTACCAATGAACAGTGGGGATAGCACGACTTTACCCCACGGGCCATTGGTCGGTTTTGCTCAAGGATTAGCCCAAGTACAAACCGAATGGGTGCTATTACTAGCCTGCGATTTACCTCGATTACAGCAGTCGGTTTTACAGGAATGGGCAAGCGGACTGGATTCGGTGGAGGATGACGCGATCGCTGTCCTCACACATCACGCTAAGGGGTGGGACCCTTTATGTGGCTTTTATCGTCGAAGTTGTTTGCCCAAACTACAAGAATTTATTGCTCGCGGTGGGCGATCGTTTCAAGGCTGGTTAGCCGAACACCCCGTACAAGCGTTAACGCTAACCGATTCGCAAATGCTTTTTAATTGCAATACACCTCAAGATCTTGCCGCTGTGAATCAGCTTGAAAGGCACTAGACTAAGGATATTGATCTCTGAGGTTTTTCTATGAACCTTTCGCCCGCACAAAGAGCAAGAAATCGAAAAAATTGCTACAAGCCAAGGCATCTCGTCGGAGCAATTTATCCTCCAAACCCTGGCCGAGAAAATCAGCACTTTTAAACAGCAGCTTCCAAGTCCGTCAACTGAAGTGCCTACTGCTAGCATTTCGGCAACTCGCCTGCGAGACAAAGAGGGAATTCTGGTGTTCGACACAGAATCTCTGGAACACATTGATTTCAACCACTTAATCGACCAAAGTCGTGAAGACCGAGACTTCGAGCAAATGGGACTATGAAAGTTTTGTTCGATACTTCCGTCATCATTGCCGCTTCACTTCCACAGCACCCAAGTCATGCACCCTGTTTTGCAATCCCAGTCACTTCACTCGCTTGGATGCTGCAATCGCTCACATAACGCAAGTGCCTGAATAGTTTAGACCTCCAAATTTAATGCAAAACTTTAGCAATAATTTTGAGTTTTGATGTAGACTTGAAACTTATTGACTATCTTTTGCAATAACTTTAGCGACTGGAGGAATTATCCTGTGACCATACTTGCTGATGCTAGCCTCTTATCGACTGATGTCTTGTGGTTGAACACTAGCCCCCATTTAAAACTTTTTGATCAGCCTTTGCTGCGCCTGCTATCACACACAACCTCAGTCGCCCAATGGGAATACCAGCACTCGCCAGATGAGGCTAGTTCACTTTCAGTCGCAGTAGAGTTGTTGCATAATTATCTCAATAGTTGTCATGAACAACCTGTGCATTTAGTGGGTCACAGTACGGGCGGGTTATTAGGGCTGTTATATGCCAGCCAATATCCTGCAAAGGTAAAATCTTTAACACTCTTGGCTGTAGGCTTCCATCCTGCGATTGACTGGAAAGCTCATTATTATGTTCAGCGCCAATTATTATCATGTAGTCGCCAATTGCTGCTGACGCAAATGGTGAGCAATTTATTTGGTAGTCAAAATCAGAATATTTGCCGTATTTTGCAAAAGATTCTTGAAAAGGATTTGGACAATTCGGCATCACCGCACTCGCTATTTCAACGAGTCAGTATGGCTCCGATGCGAGTTTCAGTACCTTTACTAGTTTGTGGTAGTCGAGATGACATAGTTGTAAATCTTCAAGAATTGCAACGCTGGCGGAAATTTTTTAAATCAGGCGATCGCTTGTGGGAATGTTTGCAAGGAGGTCATTTTTTCCACTATTTTTATCCACGTTGTGTCGCTGGACAAATTACGGATTTCTGGCTTCAGAGTGCTTGTGAGTCGATGAATATTTCTCGAAAGTGCTGAATTGTTGTTGCTGGCTGCGATCAAGATAAATCGTGGCTAGGTAACAAATAATGTGGTAATTGTGGATCGGAGGATTTTTGAGAAGTCAGGCGGAGACTCACTACAGAATATTTGATAAAGACTGACTCTTGCTTAGCGGTACAAGAGCCTTTAATTTTCAAGGTCTTAGCATCATCTTTGACAATATTTGCTTGGTAAATATACAGTGAACCATCTGGCTTTTCAAAAGCGATTTCGGCTTGAATGCAATGATTATCTAAATGTTCGATAATTTTGCCTGTAACTTTATAGCTAAACCAATCCCATCCATAGCGGAAGATAAGTTCTCTTTCCAAAATCTGAATCGGGTTTGGCAAAATTCCCCAGCCACGATAAATTTTGTTTAAGCATTGCAGATCCCCTGTGCGACTTAAAATTGACTTGAATGATTCCAACTCCAATGCTCCGTAATATCTGCCTTCTGGTAAATCGATTATTGTCGGCGCAAACCGATGTCCCCCAAAGTGGCTTGATTTCCACATTCGCACTGTATTCAAGCCTAAATTAGAAACAGTAGCTACAGCTTGAGCGTAAAAAGGATTACCATATCTAGCACAGCACTGATCGTGACTACCGTGAGTACAGACGACAATATCTCTGGTTGCACTTGTTGCTAATTCACACTCTGGCGTTTTTCCGGCTAACCATTGTCTGACAACTGCAGCGACTTGCTGAATATTTCTCAACTTAAACTCTTGCTGGCGGTATTTTTTGACAAGTCCCTCTTCTCTTTGGTAAATCAGCAAAGTTGTGCTATCCACTTGGTGTGATATATTGTTGGCAATTAACAAAAATTTTATCGGTAGTTTAGCTGATTTTACTTCTTTCACCAACACCTTCAGATTCTCCGGTATCCATTTAGAATCGAAGGCTTCTGGCATCCAAGGTGGAGAACATTCAACTAAGATATAAGATTGGTTATTTGTGGCGCTACCAATCATGTCTTCCTCGACTTGTCGTGAATAGTTGGCACAAAAGAAATTATTCATCTCTGACTCGCTGATATTTGCTCTTGAAAAAAGAATTGCCAAATATTGCCGGCTGTTTTTACAAGCGATCGCGTACATCTAAATACGATTGCTTCTGCCAATTATTTTTGGCTAGATATCTTTAATATTACATCGATTTATAGTCAATTAATCTTCTCTGTTTCACATCACGACCAAATCTATGACCTAGCCAGATAAGACAATTCTCTAAGCCGGAAACGACTATTTATTTGAGTTAATTTTTTGTTGGGAATGATAAGATTTACTAATTAGAGGATGCTTAATGCTTGCCAGACAAGGCTTTTGATAAATATTTATTCAATAATAGTGGCTATCTTACTTAAGATTCTTTCGCATTAAGCTTGACGTTCTATTGGAA
>JBBQRU010000229.1:0-5695 GCA_038214545.1 Cyanophyceae cyanobacterium
CCTGTTGGCATAACGAGAGGAGTTACAGCTAGATGGATTAAATCTAACCTTAGCTCAGATGGTTCCACTTTGTTTCAAACCCGATCACCGATCAAGCAAGTCCTCTTGTCAATAGGGTTTGAGACGCGCTAACCCTGCATATTGCGCCATTTGAATAATTACTGCCATATTGATTCAGGATAAGAAAAAATTAAAGTAATGGGTGTTACAAACATGAGTTTTGTGCTAAGTGCCGAAAATGCAATTGAATATTTAAGATCGCAGAATATTTATGTTTCCCCTAATAGCTATTCTCAGTACATAGAGGTGAAAGAATGTAGTAATTTTAATTTAATTTTAGAGAATGACAATCAAAAGTTTCTACTAATTAAACAGGCACGCTACAGTTTGCAAGGGAAGATAGAGAGTGAGCTTTGGAATGAGTGGCGTATACAGCAGTTTTGGCAGAGATTTCCAGAACTGAATATCGAACGCGATCGCCTAAGAGTTGCGATCCATTTTGATCCAAATGCATCAATTATTGTCTTCGAGTATTTCAAACATTACTGGGATTTGGCAGAATTTTACAAGGCACAGTCTCTTATAACAAGCGCTGAGCGCTCCTTTCCACCAGAAATTGCCGCAGAAATTGGATATACAATTGCTACAGTCCATCGCGCCACTTATCGGAATCAGCAACATCATGAGACCTTGATTGAGTTAAGTGGTGGAGAGCCAGTAACTCGCTTGCCACACATTCTATATGAATTGGAACGTATCAGCCCTGGTGTATTTAGCAAGATAAAAAAGGAAAATATGGAGTTCTTTCGGCAATATCAGCGCCATGAAGAAATTAGCCGCACGATTGCACAACTAAGAGCAGATTGGCAACCGGAAGTGTTAATGCATCGAGATTTACGCTTCAATAATATACTGTTGCATCACCGCTGGGAAAAACACCCCATTGAAAGTCCGATTCGGATCATTGACTGGGAAAAATTTGCATGGGGCGAGTCAGCATTTGATGTCGGCTCACTACTGGCAGGTTATCTGACAATTTGGTTGGAGAGCATGGTAGTGAACCCATCGCTCTCACTAGCGACAATGCTAAAGCTAGCAGTTGTGCCAATTTCACAACTTCAGCCAAGCATGGCTGCATTGATGAGAGCGTATCTAGAAATATTTCCTCAAGTATTGAGCGAGCGTCCAAACTGGATTGAGCGAGTAATTCAGTTTGCGGGAGCAGTTTTAATTGAAGAAATTTTGGCTAAGATCGAATACCACGAGCTATTCAATAATACTGATGTTTGTAAAATAATGGTTGCTAAGTCACTACTTGAGAGACCAAATCAGGCAATGCACACTGTTTTTGGTACTCCTATCATAGTATAGGATTATGAATATTTTTCCATTACGATTTGCAAATGAAAAAATGACTCTACAAGAAATTGTCGAAACTATTGAGATTCACACAGATGGTAGGATTTCACAAGGTGATTACTCCTCTGATGCATTCCCACTAGATGGTTCTACGGATTTTCAGCATCTCTCGCTTGAGATTAAGCATCAATATTTGAGATCGGCGTTGCAACAGTTTCTATATCAGACTTATTTCAGCAGATATGTTAAGTTTCAACCGCCACGATTTGACTATGCTAATGACACTACTTCTGGGCTGCATGTCGATTTGAGCGAGCAACTACATCAGCAGAATTGTGGGCAAGGCTACTTCGATCCAGATTGGTTAGTTTGTCGCCAAGAAGCCGACGGAAAATTAGCTGTTAAAAAATCGGGATTAACTTTGCATATTGAGCGATTTGAACATTTAATAGAGCACGAACGTGCTGCTGAAGTAAATAATTTAGTTTCAATTCTATTGCCCAAAAATTTAATGGATGAAGATTATTATATTGCTGCTGGTAATGCAGGTTATGTCAATAATAGTTATCATCTTATTGTTAATTACTTTTTGAATGTTGATTCTAAAAGTGCAGCTTTAGTAATGGATGATTTTACCCGATTTCTAAATGCTGATAAAATCCCTTTTCTTTTAAAGCTGTTGAATCATACGGATAAGTACCACCGTTGCGATTGTGGTATTCTAAGTGTTTCAAAAAACAAACAACTTTTAATTAGTCAGTTTTTACAAACAGTCTATCCTAAATATCAGTTTCGGACTCAGATTCCTCTATTCACAAAGTTACTAGCACCAGGATTATCAATTGCAGAGCATCCCACAACGCAATTGGATTTCGGTCGCCAACGATGCCAACTTGTTGCAGATGCTTTGCTAGATGATTATCCCACTCTGAATGTCGAAAACCGTTCTTGTGCTATTGCAAGGCACTTTGAGCAAGCTGGCATTGATATGGAGCAACCTTACCTCAATTCAGGCTCTGTTGATGACTATGAAGTATTTATATGAATAATAGCTCACCGTTTAAGCAGCAATCTGGAGAAGATTGTGATTTGAAGCATAATTTGTCCAAACGGTCACTATATACTTCAAAACCGAAAGTTGAAAATTTTTGGTGAGATTAAAGTGTTTTGATATACGTTTTTTCGGCGAATAATCAAGGGTTTATGCTGTTTCTGACTTGAATTAAGGCTTCAAAATAGAGATGAGCATCGGTAGCTATAGCTACCGATGACAACAGCACTACCGCTGTCAATTTTTTAATTCGAGACAATTATTGGACCACCGCCATAGCCACCATAGCCGCCGCCAACAACAATAATGTTGCCGCCATTTTTCTTGGATTTCTTCCCGCCACCGGAGACGACAATTATCGGACCACCACCACCGTAGCCACCGCCACCGTAGCCACCGCCACCGTAGCCACCGCCATCATCTTTGTGACCACTGCCAATAACTTGAGTAAGTTCGTCATTGGATAAATCTTTTACAAAGTCTTCATCGCCTATTAAAAGTGCAGAACCATCAGTAAGATCGTTGATCGTACAAGTCATAACATTTATACTCCGTTAATTGATTTCACGAGAAGAACCATTTCACATTTTTCATGAATGTGTATGGAAGATTCGCATCAAACACTAATTATTAATTAATTAGTCTTTTATGCAATCTCAAAAGTTATTGTAAGGTTAAGTTCAGAGGTGAATGTTGACATTTTGGCAGAATCTTTCTAGATTCAATCAAATATATTATTTAGACCATCGAGAAATTAGCATACAAATTATTAAGTTCTCACACAAAGCGCCTTTACAAAAATATGTTTTCGTAAAGTTTATAATACTATTAAGTAAGATCTGGAATATACTTAGCGCCGCCTTACAGTTTTGGAAAAGAGAATGTTAGCGTGGATAGGAGCTACTGTACGGCACTAGAAAGATTGTATGCGATGTTGTTATCTTTTCTATTGTATGTAGTCCTCTCAGAGCAAATAGTATAATAGACTACGGTTTTGAGATGTAAATTTGGTCGTCAAGTTTCTCGCCACAGAGTATTGGTCTGTTAGAATGATCTCCTTCATGTCCTCCAGTTGGAGCAGGTAACGTGGGGCAGATGCTTTTTGCTCCTGTAGCATAAGTAGATTAACATTTTCCACGTTCTGTACAAGGAGAGTGTTTAAAAGGTGGGGTTGATAGTACAAGATAAGTTGCAACCGATAGGAGAAAGCTATGTTGTCGGTGAAAGGCACGTTTCAAAACGGCATTGCTCAACCAACTGTACCTGTAGAAGGGCGTAACGGTCAGCAAGTTGTGATCACTTTTTTAGAGGAAGACAACATCAGCCAATCGTCCTTCACAGAGGATCAAGCTTGGGATGCCTTGAAACAACTTATAAAAAACTGCGCTGTTGAAACGTGGCTTACAGATTTGGCACACCAACACGATCATTACCTCCACGGAAAGCCAAAGAAAACATAATGTGAACAATTTGTTCACAAATTTATTATATGTAAATTATATTTACTTGAAAATCTTACAAATTTATGCATTGATTCTCTAATTGAAATGTAACTCTTTCTTCATAAAAAAGCGACTACAATTTTGTGGAAAGTTTGGTAACTCACCAAAGACAACATATCCACGTTTCTGATAAAACTCTCTTGCTTGAAAACTGAACGTATCCAAATATGCGTATTGGCAACCTCGCTTCACAGCTTCGCATTCCGCAGAGGCTAGAAGAGCATCCCCGTAGCCTTCTCCACGAAAAGATTCATGCACCCATAACAAATCAACATACAACCACTGCCAATATGTTTCGCCAATTAATCCACCAACTATATGCTCATCCGAATCTCGCAAAAAGATTGCCAATTGCTTGTAATTACCCTCACCCGCACGATTAATGTTGAATTTGATAATCTGTTGTCTGACAAAGTCAACTTCATTAGGTTGTGGTTCTACAGCTATCTCAATTTTCGGTTGCTTCATCGATTTGCTTTGCTCTCAGGGCACGTCAGAGCTTAACCGAAAAAAGCTACGCAGTCTAGTACCCCTAAATGGACACTTATCGGTCTTCACCTCAATGATTGATTCCCTTGAAGTAACCAACGCACTTAAATCTGCCCTCTTTACAGCTATTGACTAAAGCATAATATTTGCCTATAAACGGGTGCGGCATCAATATTATTACGGAACTCAGATAATTTGTTCTAAAATCAATGTTAATACATGTGATGAGCGAGGAATTAATTATGGAGTATCAGGTTTTTGTTCAAAGTCATACAGAGAATAAGTTTATCGCCTCTATTATTGGCATTCCCAATAGCACAGTTGAAGGTGGTACAAAGGAAGAAGCCATAGCGCTTGCTAAAGCTGCTTTAGAGACTCAACTGGCATCGGGTGAGTTAGTTACAATTGAGGTGGGTAAAGAATGCTCCCAGCAACAAACAGACCTTTGGCTCAAGCATATGGGTATTTTTGCATCAGACCCAACATTTGATGATTTTTTGGCAGAAGTTACAGCTTATCGTCAGCAAGTTTCGGAGGAAGAGGTTTTTGAATGACCTGCTACGTAATGGATACAGACCATCTTAGTGTCTACGAACGCGCTCACCCTAAAGTATGCGATCGCATGATTAGGGCGCGACAACATTCTTCTGGCACGCTGTTTACAACAGTTGTGAGCCTTGAGGAACAGTATGCTGGGCGCATAGCTCAAATTCGTAAAGCCACTACACCTCAAGCACTGGTTGGGGCATATGATAAATTAAAGCAAATCTTCGCTCTGTTTTCAGATTTGGACATTTTAGAGTACAATTTCAAGGCAGATGAATATTTTCGACAATTTAGAAGAGATGGAATTCGTACTGGCACTTTAGATTTACGAATCGCTGCAATTACTTTTGCTAATGGCGGTATTTTATTAAGTAGAAATCAGAAAGACTTTGAGAAAGTACCAGGGCTAACTATTGAAGATTGGTCAGCGTAGTTAAATATTTATTGGTAGTTGAGTTTGGCACACCCTTATCTTTTGAATCTTCTAGTAAAGGCTAGGCAGATAAATCCTTTCTTAATAGCTTGATTATTCCTAAGCCTGGGTTTCAACCTCGATTATTTGTCTTCCAATCCATTCGGCGATCGCGGGGACGACGGCATTACCAAGGAGTCTCCCTCGGCGACCGTCCAGCCTGGGGGAAACCCCATTAGCTTTTCCCATTCTGTCCACGTCAAGTTTCTCGCCACAGAGTATTGGTCTGTCAGAATGACCTCCTTGATGTCCTCCAGTTTGGGCACGTAACGTGGG
>JBBQRU010000230.1:0-5664 GCA_038214545.1 Cyanophyceae cyanobacterium
CAATTAAGCCCATAATATTACTTAGGTTTTATCGCATTTGTAACTCAGTATTATCTAAACCTGAATATTCTTTTAGTGCCGCAATTTGTCATTTTGGTTTGGTTTTTCCGGGTTTATACGCAAGGTGCAAGATCTGAGTCATAGGATTTTAGATTAAATTTCATCTACTAGAGGTTTGAATTCTTGCTAAACCCAGCGGGATTTCTGCATTGATTCCCACCATCTTGCCATAAATAGGATATAACCAAATTCGGCTGAAACCTGGAGTTGTCACACCGTTCATCTCAATTGAGACTATTGTATCTATAGGCACAGGTTGGGAAAATATTATTGTAGCTTTATGACTATTAATAGACACCGTAGCCGGGATTTTTTGACCTAATTGATTGGTGACGGCAATTCCTCGATTAATGCTAATGTCTTCTGGTAAATCAATTGCTAGTTCCAAAAGAGCAGATCCTTCAACAAAAACCTTAAAATGATGAGTAGCACCGGGGAAATGCGATTGAGTCAGATGTGCGCCACTATGTACAATTTGAGTACTTCTCAGATTGCGTGTGCTGATGTCTGCATTAGCAACTTGAGGTAAAGATGTCAGTGCTATCAAAGCAGCCGCGTAAATTAAATTCTTCGTCATAGGAGCACTCTGAATAACTCAATTAAATACTTATTTATGAGCTTGACACAGGGAAAGTGAAATCATGATGAAATATCAGATGTCACACAAGGTAGGGACGCGCATCTGTATGCTTTTGCAATCTATCAATACCTAATAAATCTTTAAACAAATAGTATAATTAGGTCATCCATGTCTCCGGAAAATTACTGAGTATGTCTCTATTGGAAATCGAGCCAGATCTGATGACAGGCGGTTAAAGTGTTAAGGTGCGGTTTACCGTGATTGCTACATGAACACTATCGGCTAAAATAGATTTAATCTTTCTGCCAGAAAATGCTATGCAAATCGCTTTGCCACCTGAAGTAGAAGCTATGGTACAACGCCAAGTAGCTAGCGGTAAGTATACATCCGCGATTGAGGTCATCCTCGCAGGGGTTAAACTCCTCGAACAGCAAGAAGATATTTATCAAGGAAGACTACACGAGCTTCAAGAAGAAGCGCGGATTGGATGGGAAGCTTCTTTGCGAGGCGAAGTTGTTGATGGTCCTACTGCAATGGCACAGATTCGAGCCAACCTCATGCATACTAGAGGAAGGTGATTATGAATTTGTTGAAAATGTCAGAGCTACTTAAGAGAATCACAATCAATTCTAAACAATGTGGCGGTCGTCCTTGTATTCGCGGCATGAGAATTCGTGTATCAGACGTTTTAGATTTGTTTGCGGCGGGACTAAATGCTGAAGAAATTTTGGTCGAAATGCCAGATCTTGAGGCAGATGATTTAAAAGCAGCACTTTTATATGCATCTTGTAAGCTAAATCACCCAGTTTTGGTAGCATGAAAATCTGGGTAGACGCACACCTATCACCTGCGATCGCTCGCTATAACGCTGTCGAGTTTCTCTTGTTGGTCGCGGTGGTCAATGGATACGCCTGTAAATCCGGCATCCTCTAGAAGTTTGTGTAGTTCAGTTGGCGAGTAGACCGTGAAGTTATACGCAGTATACGGTAAGTCTTTCATCTTATTGGCTGAACGAATAGCAACTATCAGTTTGGCACCAGGCTTCATCACTCTACGAATTTCCCTGAATGCGATTAGAGGTTCTGACCAAAAGTAGATCGTGTTAACAGTAGAGATTTTATCAAACATTTCTGATTCAAACGGTAGTTTCTGCACATCTGCATATAGAACTGAAAGCTTACCCGATTGAATCAATGCCGAATATTTTTGCTTTGCTTGTTGAACCATTGGTTCGGAAAAATCTACACCATATACTTTTCCATTATCAATTCGCTCAGCCATTATCCCCAGCGTCACCCCGCCACCGAAGCCAATATCTAGAACACGATCGCTCGCTTGAATATCCAGTAGCTCAACAGTCAACTGATTGATTTTAGCATTCCCTTTATTCAGCACAAATCCCATCAAGAATCTGCCCATAATTCCCGATGGCTGTTTAAACTGGGACGCAATAAACTTACTGATCATAACAATAGCTCCTTCTCTAGGAATTTACTTAGATAAATGACCACAAAGTTCCTATGCTACTTGCTGACACAGTTATTATAATCAAAGATTGGAGAATTTAATTCTCCAATCAAAATAATTTACTTATTGAAATTAAAGCGACCGTCTACCTTTTTACCATCAACATCCACCAGCATCTTCACTTGATATTGACCAGCAGCATTTCCAGGTAGTAAAACAGTATAATGCTTGCCTTCCTTATCGTAGTTAAGGTTTAAGGTTTTCTGACTACCATCAGGTGTCTGCACTTGAGCCGTCACTTTAGCATTAGGTACTGCTTGGTGATTGTCCCCTTTAAGTACGTAGAAATCCATGTGTGTTCCTTGAGCTTCCTTCTCAGGCACAAACTCTAGATGATAGGCTCCTGTTTCCACAACTTGACCACCTTTTGGCTCAGATTGACTATGACCACCGGCAGGCTCAGTTTTAGCAGCTATCTCTGTCGGTTTTGTCTGTGATGCCGCAGGTGTTGTATTATCTGGACTCTTCACTTGATTGCTACTACCACTACAAGCACCTAATAAAAGCAGCCCGACACTTCCAAGAACAATCAAACCTAATTTGAGTGATTTCATTGATTTACTCCTTATCTGAAATAATTAAGAATTGAAACAAAATCATGCTTTTTAGCAATTGCGAACCCTGCGAACCATCAGTCCCTGATGGCACGTAGATAAATTTCATACAACAGACCCTTGTGAAATCTCGATTTTTGACAATTGTGTGGTATTTTTGGGTATTAAAAACTTGCCAAATAAGGAATACAAAGCTGGGAGAACTAGTAGCGTTAAGGCGGTAGAAGTACACAAGCCTCCTAATACCACCACTGCTAAAGGCTGCAAAATTTCTTTACCTGCGCCGGAGCCAATTACAAGCGGAACCATACCTAGTGCTGACGCTAAAGCTGTTAAGAGAATTGCTACTAAGCGTTCCATTGAACCCTCAACAATCACTTCTTTAAGTGGTATTCCCTGAGCCAAACGATGATTATAATTGTCTACTAATAGCAGTCCATTGCGGGTCGCCACACCAAATAAGGTAATAAAACCAACCATCGAAGCCACAGAAACAATCCCACCACTTAAGGCAACGGAAATCACACCCCCGATTAACGCTAACGGTAGGTTAACCATAATCATTGCTGTCGCCGGGATTGATTTGACGGCAAAGTAAATCAGCACGGAAATGGCAGCAAAAGCCACTCCTCCGGCAATTAGGAGAGTTTGGGTTGCTTGCTCCTGCGCTTGAAATTGACCACCATATTGGATGTAATATCCTCCAGATAGTGGTATTTTTTTAACGCGTAAGCGCACATCTTTAATTACAGATCCCAAATCTCGTCCGGTAACATTCGCCGAGACTATCAGTAATCGCGAAACATTTTCCCGATTAATTGTACTCGGTCCAGTACCGTAGTTAACTTTTGCCACTTGGGAAAGAGGGATTTTCTGACCTTTTGGGGTGTCTACCAGCAAATTCCCAATTAATTCTAAATTGTTTCGGTAGCGCTCCTGCAACAACACAACAAGATTAAATGTTTGTTGCTTCTCTAATACTTGAGAAACTACCTTACCATTGAGTCCAGTCTCAATTGTTTCCGCTAGTTCTCCTACCGTTAAACCATAACGAGCCGCTGCATCGCGGTCAAACAAGATTTGAATCTGCTTGACCGGAACTTGCGGTTCGAGTTGCAGATCCACAATGCCGCTAATACCACTCATGGCAGACTGTACTTGTTGACCAATGGTGCGGAGTTGTTCCAATTCTGGTCCATAGATTTTCACCGCTAAAGCACTTCTAACACCGGAGAGAATTTCATCCATCCGATGGGAGATAAATCCGCCAATATTAGTAGCAACACCAGGAAGTTTGGCAAATACCGTGCGGAGTACCTCAATAGTTTTTTCTCGATCCTTCGCCCCCTCTTCACTAATTTGCACATCTAATTCTCCAGAATTCACCCCAGCGACATCTGGGTCTCCTTGAGCAAATCCCGCTCGAAAGGCAATAGTATCAAAACGTTTGTCATTTTTCAAAGCATCCATAACTGTCAAAGCCGCCTGGTCGGTAGCTTCTAAAGACTCACCAGGGTAAAGAGTCATCGCATTTACCAAAGAGCGATCCTGAAACTCTGGCAGAAAGACTTTTCCTAACCCAGGTAAAATAATTGTGGAAGCGACAAAACCAGCCATCGCTACCCCCAGAATCAGCTGCGGATAACGAATCGAAAACTTCAAAGCCGGACGATATATCTGATGTGCTTTGCGCTCTAACCAAGTTTCTGTACTCGGGAGACGATGATTAGCCAGTAGTAAGGCGCATAATGCTGGAGTCAGCGTCAAAGCAACGAGAGTAGAGGCGACGATTGACAGCAGATAAGACATCCCCATCGGCGTGAAAATCCGACCTTCTACCCCAGACAGAGCAAAAATTGGGGCAAACACCACAGCAATAATTACTGTAGAAAACAAGACACTGACACGCACCTCCACCGAGCCATCAAAGACAACTTGTAAAGGTTGTTTTGGATTTCCGGCTATTTGGTTTTCCCGCAAACGCCGGTAGACATTTTCCATATCGACGATCGCATCATCCACTACAGACCCAATAGCAACCACCAATCCACCCAATGTCATAGTGTTAATACCCTGTCCAGTCCAACTGAGGATAATCATCCCCAAAAGTAACGACAGAGGTAAAGCACTGAGGCTGATAACTACCGTGCGCCAGTTCATTAAGAACAGAATCAGAATCACGGAAACGATAATCACCCCATCGCGCAGGGCGTCTTCCACGTTTTTAACAGAAGCTTCAATAAACAGATTTTGATCGAAGGTCTTGACAAACGTCACATCCTGCGGTAAACCTGGCTTAATCTCCGCCATTGCTGCTTCCACAGCTTTAACTACTGTCGGGGTATCAGCCGCTGGCTGCTTGGAGACAGTTAAAATCAATGCTCGCTTGCCGCGAAATAGTCCATCCCCACGTTTTAATGCCGGACCAATTTTCACCTCCGCCACCTGTTCTAAGATTACAGGTGTACCGTTGACCGCTTTGACAACTGAACGCTTGAGCGCATCAATAGACTCAATACGTCCAATTCCTCGAATCAATGTTTCTTGATCTGGGGTGATTAAAAAACCGCCGGGGACATTGACATTGGCATTCTGCACTGACTTAGTCACATCTGTCAGGGAGACATTATACGACTTCAGCTTTTCTGGCTCGACCAAGACTTGATACTGACGCTCATCTCCACCGTAAAGGAAGACATTACTCACCCCTGGAACTGCTAGCAGGCGGTTTTTCACATCCCAACTGACAATGCGCCACACCTCCATCATGTCAGTACTTTCAGATGAGAAGGCATACTTAATAGTCCATCCTAATGGCGAATTGACAGGGAGAATTTCTGGCTGATTTACCCCTGTAGGCAGTTTTACCCCTTGTAAACGTTCTGTCACCAATTGACGAGCACGATAAATTTCTGTATCCCTGTCAAAAACAGCTTTAACAGC
>JBBQRU010000231.1:0-5645 GCA_038214545.1 Cyanophyceae cyanobacterium
TTCACTCATCGCACCACACGCTTTCTGATATCACATCTTTAGATCCACAATAGTTCTTAACCAAAAATTATCAAAGTTATAGCACATCAGCAAATGCCGGACGTAGACGTTTATATACTAAAAACCCACAACAAAAGATGATCGCTGAGATCGCAAAGGCGACTCCCCACTCAGCCGCGTGCTGTACCTCCCCAACTAAAATTAGGTCACGATAAACCTCTGCGATCGCTGCCATCGGATTTAGCCAAAATATCCACCCTCGCCATTGTTCAGGAATCTGCTTTACTGGATAGACTAGCGGTGTAACATAAAACCAGAGATTTAATATTACCCCTAAAGTTTGAGGAATATCTCGGATAAAAACTGTCAGCCCCGCAGCTAGATAGCCCAGACCCGCTGTCAATAACAACTGTGGCAACCATACTAACGGTAGTAGCACTAAAGTTGGATGTAAATTATGAGACACAAACGCCACAAACACAATCAACGCCATTAAACCAAAGGAACTCTCCACGAAAGTGGATAATACTGATACCAAGGGCAGCAAGGCTAAGGGGAAAACTACTTTCTTGACTAAATTTGTCTGTCCGATTACCGAATTAGCAGACTGCATCAGACCACCAGTAAAAGCGATCCAGGGAAGTAAACCGGCAAACAGCCATAGCCCAAAAGTAAAACTTCCATCTTCTGGAAAGCCCTTGATAGTCAATTTCACCTTGAGAATAATCGAAAACACGTAAGTGTAAATTAGCAACTGGGATAGCTGATTTAGTAAAGGCCACAAATTACCTAAGATTGATCCTTTGTATCGCGCATCTAAGTCACGGCGTACCAGTGTTCTAAGTAAGTCAAACTTCGTCCACGACTGCTGGGGTACTGGTAACCAGCGTCTAATACTGACAGTCCTGGCAAATCCTTTGATTGAGCGCAACAATTTCTATTTCCTCGTCCATTAAATAAATATTCCACTCATTTTTACTGATGAGGACACTTTATACCTCAAAGTTCCCATCTTCTGCTTTTTCTGACAGTCTCCCATAAAAATACATGCGCCTCAAGTTAAACGTGGTACGATCAGTAGTCTTCAGACCATACTTAGACTAAAAAACACTACTACCAGTTCGATCGCATTAAATCACCTTGGACTTGAGTCCGTAGTTATGATATAACAAATATTTAGATTCAACACTCCTATCTTGTTAGTTTTATCATGATTTAGGTTTGAAACTTAATAGAAGATATTCTGCCTTAGAGCGAGCTTTAGCTTGTAAACGGTCAACACGTTTCGCTTTTTAGGGCATGTATTTTCATGAATTGAACCGCCGTCACAGGTGAATGCATTAACTATAAACTCAGTGTTTATCAAGAATCTGATGTAATAGTCACGTCAATGTTAGGATATTGTGCTTGTTTATCACTAAACCAGGCAACCGATTCTTGCACCATTGTTAAAACTAAACTATATTTTCCTGGCTTACTAGGCGTTTTGATAACGGCATTAATAGCTGCTGATTCCCCAACAGCTAGGTCGTAAGGAAGTGGTGTTCTTTCTCCTTCAGGAACTACAACAGGTTTGCCTCGGGTATTAGCATCTAACCAACGGTAGGAAAAATTCGTTGGATTCGGCTCTGTACTAGACCAGAGAAAATTACTTGTATTCTTAATGATTACAGGAATTCTTGTTTGTGTTCCTAATTTCAAATTACTTAAATTATTTACAATTTTTATCTCTTGTGAGAAAATCTTTGATGTAGATTGTTCTGAATGTTGTAGCGGTTGATTTCCTACATTGATATATAGCAAGTAAGGAGACTTGCCAGGAACATGGGGAAACTCACCAATTCCTTCAGCGACCAAGTCTAAAAGAAACTTATACATCCCTGGTTGTTTCGGAAAAGTAATAGTGCCAATTGCATGAGTTGACTCGTTTAGTTTAGGTGTGCCAGAAACATATAGCCGAGTCTCACTAAGTTGTGTATTATGAGCATCGTAGAATCGACCTCTGATCCGTACTTCCCCTTTTTCCAAAGCAGATTCATAACCAAACCATCGCGATTTACCTGTATTCTCAACATTCGCTTTAATACTTATTTCCGCACTAGGAGCAACACTTATTAATGAGTTAACAACAACTGGATTGTTTTCGTTGAAAACTTGCTTAATTGAACCACTTAGACCCTCCACATAGGCTGGATTCTCTGTCGCTGGCTTAATAATTTTGTGAAATACAGATTTAAAATTTCTTTCTATTTGACTATCTTGTAAATTCCAAAGTTTCTGATTATGAGTTTTATCTACATCTAGAGGTGTTGCATCCCAATTAACACCAGGATTAGCTCCAAAAGCTCCTACGACTTGAGTAAATATTGAAATTATTAAAAGTGTGACAAAAACTAAAAACTTAATCGTAAATATTGTTCTTGTTTGAAGTAGCTTTGCTTTATGAGTAGCCAAAGCATAGCTAATCACAAAACAAACTATGGGTAAAATGTCAGTCAGAAACCTTGGTCCATAAGAATGTCCAGCCCACCAAATGGAATAAAAACAATAACTGGTAAGTAAAACTATAGATGCCATAAGCATACATCCCAGCAATTTCTCATCTTTACCAAATCTTAATTTAAAAAGTTGAAATGTTCCTGGTAAAGCATACAAGAGTATGGGAGAAAAAATCAGTAGACCTCGACTAGGACTAACTAGGATTCCTAAAGAGGTGCTGATAAAGTTATTAAAAGTAAAAATATAGGGTGAGTTAGGAAACATTTTTGAGTAACCGCCGCTGAACATATTTCCAAAATAATATAAGTTCCAAGAAATACTTGGTAATGCTGACAATAAGCCAGAAAGCAAAAAAATAGATTGGCTACGATATGTGAAAACTGAGTACACAACGGCTGCAATCGCATATATTGTACTTGTCGGGCGGATACCAGGAAGAAGTCCACAAGCTATGCCAGCGATTACTAACCATGCTCTCTGTTGCTTTTCTGAGGTATGATTGGCTTTCAGTAAGCAAAAGACAATAATTACGAGTGCCAAGTTAGATATACTGTGTTGCCATAGTGTTTGGGAACTTGTCATCCACGTATTTGTGGCAAATGCAAATATAAACGTGGAAATTAAAGATATCGTTCTATTAAATTTTAACCTTAGAGATAGATAAAATATGACTACTGTACTAGCTGTCGTTATAGTGGCAGCTAGCTTCTCAAAAAAGAATCTATATACTTCAAAACTTACAGATGTTATATCAAGCGGTACTAATGCATAGTGATGTATTAATTTTAAATAACCGTAAAAAAACACGTAAAGAGGAAGAGTGATTAACGCCGGACCAATTGGATATGTATAACTTAAGTGACCGTAATTTCCCTCTGCAAAAAAGTAGGGGCAATCTGGTACACAAAAATGGCTTTTTCTAAAAATGTCTAGATTCAAAGTATGATTTTCAAACAGGTTAAAAGCTAATAATGTGTTTGGAACTGTGTCGCCAGGATTTATTGTTGTTCCGTTAGCAAGATAGACAATAATACAAACCAAAAAAATTAATAAAACTTCTCTTGCTGGATGTGGTTCAAGTTTAATATTCATTTATTTAAATTGCTTCAAGGACTTGATGATGTATTTCCAAGGAATAATAAGACAATAAGATTTTTCCTAAATTTTGGATATGACATTTATGTATAAATTATATTTCAATACATGGCTACATTCGCTATGTGAATGCAGCCATTGCTCAGGAACTTGCGTGGCACAAGTAATTCCAGCTAGTAAAATATGTACCAGCGGCAGTCATTCGATTGATTCCCGTGTTGCTTGCTCAATCATCTTCTTTTGCGGATAAGCGACGAGTTGCCGACCACACTAATGACACTTGAATCGTTTTTTGCCAATATAAATGTGACCATTTCTCACTGCTGTACAGGAACGCATTGGGCAGGCATAAGTGATAGGCAACAATGATAAAGTTCACTTTTCTATCATTACATCTTCAGTAACACTCACTATTTTTTGTATCAAACATTAATAATTACTCTCCGTCTTGAAATTGCTTCTTACTAATATTGTTTTCCAAAGCAAAAGAATACATTTTGTGACCTGTAAAACTTAGGAAAGCTACACAAGCAGCACTAACTAGCCGTGCAGATGTGGCATTCCAGTTTAAATCATTAATTAACAGTTGCATAAGTCCTAAGTTGGCTAGTAAACTATTAAGCGCAACTGCTGCGAAAACAGCATATTGAATTAAGGTGTTTTTCCAGTAAACGCCAAACACAAAGCGCCGACTAAGCCAGAAATTAATGCTTAAACCCAAGAAATAACTGATACAAAGCGCCCAAATGTACCACAAACCCGATTGTGTCAGGATAGAGAAAACCAAAATATCAAGAATCGTAGCAGCACCGCCTGTAAAAACGTAGCCACTTAGCTGTTGTAATGTTTGGATAACTTTTCGCCTTTTGGAGACACTAGACGATCTGGCAGACGTAGTCGTAGCATCGGTACTGGCTTCTTCGACATATTCACTATCAGAATTTACTTCCCATAGGTTATGTTTTCCAGGAGCAAGCACGTTTTCCGCTGCTAAAATACCCATTAATAGGCTATGGTCTTGGTTATTGTATTTGAATGCACCATATCTACCTACTAATTGCAGATTTTGGAACTGTTGAAAATAAGTCTGAATTTTTGATAAAGCAGCTTTGTAGTCTCCAGCATAAATTGGATAAGTGTGGGGTAGTCTGATAACAAACCCTCCAGAAACTTCTTCATTACCTAAAAGACTAATTTTTCTTAGTTCTTTTTGTGCCAGATGCAATAATTCGATTTCGGGCATTTGCCACATCTGGTCGTCAAAATTGCACCAATATTCACAACATAATGGGGTTTGATACTGATTTGGTAGCATCTCAGATGACCAATTAGCAAAATTAGTCACCCTTCCCAAATCTACATTTGGCTCATTAATATAAAGCCAGTTATCTGGAAATAATTGATTGCCTTCAACTATTAAATATACAAGTATTGTATTCCGAAATTTCAGAGAACGTGCTGCGTCTACTATTTGAGCTTCTGGGAGGGGAGAAACAATCTTACTTACTAATAGATTTATAGGGATAGAGGAAATTACGCCACTACAATCAACAGTTGACTCTATTCCTGTTTGAGCATTCCTCAAGGTGATTTGAGTAACTTGGGAACCCTCGTGATGTACCTGCACAACTTCTGTATTGAGCAATATTCCTTGATGGTTTTTGTCAAGATATTCCCTAATTTTTTCGTATAATTGACCTGAGCCTAAACGAGGAAACTGAAATTGATCGATCAGAGTTTTCACTTTGCCATCATTTCCTAAAAAAGCATTGCGAATAGCTTTTAAAAGAGATAAACCTTTAATTCTTTGGACAGCCCAATCAGCACTAATTTCAGTACAAGGGATACCCCAAAGCTTTTCCGTATAACCTTCAAAAAAAATTTCAAATAATCTTTTGCCAAATTTACCTGTAATACCAATTTAAGATGAAGCTGCATAGAATAAGGCTTCAAGAATAAAATTGTAAGATGACAACGAACAGATTTGATCAGGGGTAATTTTTTCAATAACTTGTTGCAAGCGCTCTCGCAGTTGTGGAAGTGTTGTAAAA
>JBBQRU010000232.1:0-5635 GCA_038214545.1 Cyanophyceae cyanobacterium
GGCTTCGTTGGAACAAACGTACTAGCCGACTGGGTGGACTCTTAAACTCCTCCATTAACAACCAGCCTCCATTGGGTATTTTCAGGGATGTATTCTGTATGAAAAAATATCATCTCAAAACACCCAAAGTCAACACCCTAGCCAGATGCCCTTAAAATATGCTGGCATAGTCGTTCAAAGGCATCTGGAGGAATATTTTGAAGTATCGTTAACAGCTTTTGCGTCCATAAATCAGAGTCAACTGGAATTGGCGCATCAAGTAAAGGCGTACTGCCATCGTTAGGCTCGATGTCTTCAGGAGGTTGAGGGATTTGGATGTTATTTGGCGGCGTGTTAATATTCTTATCTTTATAAATTTTAGCCGTTGCCTGCTTAACTTTTTTGCGATCGATAGTTTTAAGATTGCGCCCGTTTTCAGTTAACGACCACAAACCACGCTGAGGACTTTCAATTACACCATAGGTTTTAAGGTAAGTTCTTGCCCAACCCATGCGATAACCAATTTCAGTCTGCGGACCATCTTTGTGTAAGATGCTTTGCTGCTCTTCAGAGTAACCTTCTAATTCGCATACTTTATCGTATATTTCCGAAATAGAGCCAGAGCTGCCTAATGTTCTCAAAGCCTTGATAGTCGGTTCAAATAGCTCGTCAAACGTAGGGATTATTGGTCTAGTATCCATAGCTGTTAAAATAGGCTAACTGCGTTTACGATACCAGATAAGTTTTACCTACGTACTTTTTAAACTTTACCTCACTTTAAACTAGTGGTAGCAAATCAGGTATACCAAGCTTTCTGGCAGGTAAAGCGCAGTTCTTCTGGTGGCAAGAATGATTATTGGCGAGCGCCAGTAGTTGGTGAGTGAAGTGGTGAAGATTCTTGGGGAAGGTGCGATCGCCTAGTTTGAAAGGTTTAGTCGAATGAAGTGGGGCGATCGCCATTGGGTTGGGGAATGCGATCGCTAACTTCAAAATTGGGAATTGTAGTTAGTTAAAGCCAAAGTCTTTTACTTCAGATCTAACTTCAAAGACAGGCAAATTACTAAGAAATTAAGATGAGCGATAAAAACTAATTACCCCAAACCAAATGATTTAACAATTAAAGGTAATAAATTGTTACATGCATCTACTAAGTTGGATGCGGCTGGTATACCAGTAACAATTCCTTTAAGCATGGTAGTTGATCTTTTCGCCAGCTTTTTCATTCCTTCATCATTAGAGTTTTTACCAGCCTCTGCAAGTGTTTTAACCTGCTCTAAGGCTTCATTTTTATCTTCTTGTGTCAAATTATTATCATTCTCTATAGCACTTGTAAGTTGAGTCAGAAGCTCTTTAATACCAGGTTTATCACTTTCAGGCGATGTGGGTAGCTCATTAATAATGGACGAAATATTACCCTTAACATTACCTGTAACGAGATTTCCACTAACGTTTCCGCCAATTTTGATTGATTTATCTTCCATGACCAATTAATGCCTAGTAGATTTTATATAATCTTAGCTTGATACATCACGTCCAACGATACCTGTTACGATATTTCCATCGGCGTTTCCGCCAACATGTACAGAGTTATCATAATTAACAGAATGATCTGTCAAATTAACTATATAAGCACCGTCTTCATCGCTATCCATAAAATGATATAGTTTTTCTACTACATCTTTCAAGAACTTTACATCCTCAGTGGCGAATTTTCTCGTTTCCCCTGAATTAAAATATAAAGCTAACTTATATTCTTTCGTTGTTGTATTAGTAGATAATATAGCCCAAATCGCTACTGCTAATATCAACAATCCCCAAAAGGCATAATTAAAAAATATTGCAACAGCAAATCCTAAAACAAATAATGCTAATAAAAATAGTCCTGGAACTGTCCTATTATTAGAATGAGTTTCGACCGATATTCCGAAACCAGTAATATTTCTAAATTGATAGACTTCATCCCCAAACTTAACAGTCTTTTTAGTAATGCGTATAACACCACTATCTGCATCCATATTTAATATTACTTTCTTTAAGGTTTTAATCGAATGTAACTAATTTTTGTATTATCAAAAGGATTTTTCGCTATTTTTTATCCACTAGTATTTTTCATTTGTGTTTTAAGCTACAAATAAACGTAGATATGATGTTACCGTTCAACAAAAATAAATGTCAGCTATTATACAAAAATTTATATTTATGACAATCGATAAATGATGCATATTATTACTACCTCGGCTTAAACCACTGATAGCAAATAAGCTGTATTTCATCTTCCCGAATCATAGATAGTACATTTGTATTATCTTCTTGCTCCTCAAGTTCGTCATATTGTTGTTGATCCACAAACAACTCATCCAAATCCGTCACTAGTACATTTGTATCTCTACTTTCAACAAATTTATCCCAAATTGCTTTGATATCTTTCTCGTAGCTCCGAAGTTTACCACTTGTAATTGTCTGCAACACCCTCTCTTTAACCTCTATATCCACCGCATCTGTAGTTAAAAGTGAAGGTTGGGTCAAAGCCGTCTGCACCTTCAATAGCAATTTAGATAAAGATGGGCGCAGCTTCCCGCTAGCTTGTCGGCGCTGCAGGTCTGACAGCAAGTTACGCACAGCCCCATCCAGTACGGGGAAAATATGATTGTCAAACTGGACTGGAGGTAAGTTTTCTGGATTCGGAAACTCACTTGCCTTACACTGCAACCACCTAAAAATTTGCCGTTTCTCAGTGACTAAATTATCTGGAGTAAGTGAAATCGCTCCATTAATACGCGGGTAGAAGTGCCAAAAGTTTCGGTTCCGAGCGCGGAAAGCCAAGAAAATACCGCCATTGGGATGTTCGCGGATCGAGCGATCGCTAGTATTGTGAATCCCCAAGGGAATCTCCTCAGCCGCTTCTTTCCCAACTTGCTGCATAAATTCCAATAGGGGAAACCGCATTTCATCTAGGGATACTAAATCGGCAACTTGCTCCAACTCAGCTAAAATCTCGGCTTTTTCAGCGTCGGTATCCGCAACTTTAAGCTTACGCAATTCCTCAAGTGATCGCTCCGAAATAATTTCCCCCAACACGCTGGCGTCAAGTCCCACCTCGCGATCGATTGTAGCGATCCGCTGTTGCAACCGCGCTACCAATCCCAGCAGTGTCTCTAAACCCTCTTCAGGAAAGCAGTTATAGATAAACAGTTCGTCAAAATCCGTACCCAAACGGTCAATTCGACCAGCCCGCTGGATCATTCGCACCGGATTCCAGTGAAGATCGTAGTTTACTAGCACTCCTGCATCTTGCAAGTTTTGTCCTTCTGATAGTACATCCGTACAGATAAGAAGATCGATGGGCTGATTTTGGTAAGATTGCAACTCCTCATCATTGAGGCAGTTAGCTTTAGGGGCGAAGCGTTTGACTTTCTCAACCCGCTGTTTGCTTGGAGTCGCCCCAGTAATCAGATCGATATCAGGTGATTGCCCGTTAACTTGCATCGCCGCCAACCATTCCGAATCTGCTAGTAGCTGTTGGTGTACGTACTCAGTAGTGTCTTTAAAATAACTGAACACCAATACTTTTTGACCTTTAAGGCTGAGAAGTAACTGTTTGAAGGCTGCTAGCTTGCGATCGTAGTCTTTGCGTTCGGAGACAGCCGCTTCTATTTGGTCGAGCTTATTAAGTATGCCATTGAGGGCAGCTAGATCGAATTCTATTTGCGATCGCAACTGATCTATCTGGTATTCTTTGCGGCCAACTTCCTCTGAGTCATCAATAATACGCAAGACCGAATTTTCTTCATATTCATCGTCAGCGATCGCTGAAACCAATTTGCGAAAGCTTTTACTGTCGAGCAGCTTACCTTCTGTCGTCAAGATCTCGTAAAACCTGGTTTGAAAGTCTCGCTGATTGCCAATACTTTTTTTAAAGGCAAACAAAGAGCTTTCTAATCGCTTCAAGTATAAAGCTTTTTGCAGTGCAACTAAAGCATCATTACGCTTGATTTCGTTCTCGTCTTGCTTCTGTTTCTTTTTCTTAAATGCTTTGATGTTGTATGGTGCAAGATTTAAGCGATCGATTTCGCTGGCAATTCCGGCGTAAAGTCCGGCAAAGCTATCCTCAAAATTGTAAGTAAACTGTTCTAGCTGGCGTTTGGGAAAGTGAATCTCTTTATCTCCAATGATAAGCTGTTCGCCTGCCTGTTGCCGTTTGATTACGTCTTGACGGCTGCGGCGCACCATTGTTTGCAGCAATAATTCAGTGATTTCTACACTACCTTTGGTTAGGTCTTTAAAATAACTTCTTAAGTTGCTAATACCCCAATCGCGGTAATATGCCTCATTGTTACGCGTTAACAGTAAAATCTGATGGTACAAGTCATACAGGCTGTTATTGATCGGAGTCGCCGTTAGCAACACCATCCGCTTGTTGCGCTTGCCACTGCCAATTAACTTTTGTAAGTTACGATAACGGTTGGTCGCTGAGTTGCGGAAGTTGTGGGATTCATCCACTAATACAAGATCGTGCTTGCTAAAGCGCTTAACATCAAAGCCTTGACGACTGATTTCTTCTTGGGAGATGACATCGGCTTTAATGCCAAATTCATCTAACTTTTTCACCCACACGAGATTTCGCAGTTGAGCCGGACAGATAACTACTGCGCGGGGGACATAGCCGGGGCGTCTATCTTTAATTAAATAATGATCTAAGAGTCGCAAACCGATGAAAGTTTTTCCTAATCCTACGGCATCGGCGACCATGCAAGCTCGGTGGGTTTCTAAAAGCCTGACCGCTCGTTCAAAGCCTTCTTGTTGGAATGATGCAAGTTGTAGGGAAGTGCGATCGCTCCCCTCCAATCCAGTATCGTCCTTAAATAATTCGTACAGTGCTTTGACGAATACTTGATACGGCGTGTAAGGTTTGCTACCAAACTTTGAAGCGTTGAGGGCGTCGATTAGTTTGGCTTTGTAGTCGGTGTCAACACTGGGGTCATCCCAGAATTTCGCAAACCAGTTGACCCGAAGGTCGCGTGCGATCGCGGTTTGTTTAATCAGGACGTTTAACTCGGTGTTGCCATCTAAACCGGAGGGAGTGAGGTTGCTCGAACCAATTATGCTGTAGTCATTGAAGATATAGGCTTTGGCGTGGAGGAAAGGGGTTTTCTCGCTTAACACTCCGAATAGTCTGACTTGGATATGGTGTTGTTGCAGGTAGGCGATCAAACGATCAATCTGCCGTTTATAAGTTATGTTGAATGGCTCTCCCTCTAACTGTTCTTGGACATCGCGACGGAAGTAGCGCTTTAGGTCAATGGTGCTGCGTTCTGCTGGTAAGATTGCGGGGTCGCGTCCGATGAGTAGGCGCAGATTAGTCAGCGAGTTGAAAGCCTCTTCTAATCTAATCCAGGCTTCTATACGGAAAAAGCCAGTGGCGATGTCTAGTTCAGTTTGGCTGTCGTTGAGGATTAGGTCTTTGAGAACAGCTTCTAGTTTGTGGCGATTATTGTCGATGTAATCTGGGAGTGCCATAACTCAGATCTTGCACCTTGCGTATAAACCCGGAAAAACCAAACCAAAATGACAAATTGCGGCACTAAAAGAATATTCAGGTTTAGATAATACTGAGTTACAAATGCGATAAAACCTAAGTAATATTATGGGCTTAATT
>JBBQRU010000233.1:0-5598 GCA_038214545.1 Cyanophyceae cyanobacterium
GTTATGAAAATTATTGTCTTGAGAAGCGAATAAGTCATCTTAGAAGTCAAATCAAAGAATATAAACCTAAAGCAGTTATTTTTTACGGTAAATTATATGAATATTCTTGGAGAAAAATAACAAGTGTCGAGTTTTCATCTAGTCCAGAAGGTTTATTGATTGGTAAAAATTGTCACACTTTATTTGTGATAGCTAAACATCCTATAGCTTTTGGTGTACCCAATGAATACTTCCATAATATAGGTAAATCAATTGCTGCTATGTAGGACTTTGGTCAAAAAGGAGTATCTGACTTTCGCCGCTAAGTCTCTCAATCTCGCTGCATCAGAAGTTTATTATGTAAACTACAACAAAAATACTCGGCAATCTCACTTGTGCTAGAAGTTGATAACGCCGGATATGCTGGTAATCAGGCGATCGCTCCCAAAACTGCTCTAAATAGTTTCGTACATTAAACAAGCAATTTTAAAAGCGATCGCCATAATTATTGCTTCTCTACATTACCAGCATGTAGACCGCACTCTTTCATGGTAGATTCTTCCCACCACCAGCGACCTTCGCGTTCGTGTTGGTTAGGTAACACAGGTCGAGTACAGGGTTCGCAACCAATGCTGACAAAACCGCGTTCGTGTAATTTATTGTAAGGCACATCTAACGCGCGGATATAATCCCACACCTGTGCAGAAGACCAATTTGCTAAAGGATTGAACTTAACTAATTGATGACCTTCGCTGGAAAAAGCGGTATCAACTTCAATCACCGGGATATGGTTACGAGTACTGGGACTTTGGTCTTTACGCTGACCAGTGATCCAAGCATCAACGGTATTAAGTTTGCGGCGGAGTGGTTTCACTTTGCGTATCCCGCAGCATTCTTTGTGACCATCTTGATAGAAACTAAACAACCCTTTTTCATCGACTAAAGCTTGTACTTCGGCTGCATCAGGGAACATTACTTCGATTTTAATCCCATAATGCTTTCTTACCTGCTCCAAAAATTGATATGTTTCTGGGTGCAAACGTGCGGTATCTAAAGTGAAAACGCTGATATTCTTAGTGATTTTTGATGCCATATCCACTAAGACGACATCCTCAGCACCACTGAAGGAAATCGAGATTTTGTCAAAGGTTTCCAGCGCAAATTTCAGAATTTCTCGTGGTGTCTTTTGACTGTACTCTGCTTCTAAGGCGGCAATATTTAAATTCGTTTCAGCGGCGATCATATCTTCAGTTTCTCATTCTCACCTTAAATTTTACCAATTTATGATGCAATATCATATAGTATGCCCAGCTATCCAGGCAATCAAGCTACTACTTCCGCTCTGGCACATTTTTGCAGCTTCTAATCTTGCCAGACAGCAATTCCACCTAGCAAGCCAGAAATATTCGGAATAATTGTCACATTCACTGGTAATGGCAGATTTACCCTAACTGCTTCACCACCACCAATATAAAGATGCTCGTAATTAAATAGATGTTGTAAAGAAGCGATCGCTTTCTCTACCCGACGATTCCACCTTTTTTTGCCAACTTCATTCAACGCCATCCGTCCTAACTGTTGTTCGTAAGTCTCGCCTTTGCGAAACTCGTGATGTCCCATTTCCAAATTTGGTACTAATTTACCATCAACAAACAGTGCCGAACCAAAGCCTGTACCCAAGGTAATCACCAATTCCACACCCTTACCTACAATCGTTCCTAAACCCTGCATGTCCGCATCGTTAATCACACGTACTGGTTTGTTAAATTGCTTTGACATTACAGTTGCTAAATCAAAGCCGATCCATTCTGCATCCAAGTTCGCCGCTGTTTCTGTTACCCCGCAACGCACTACACCTGGGAAGCCAATTGACACTCGGTCAAAATCACCTTGTTGCGAGACAAGGTTGGCGATCGCTTCAATGATAACTTGAGTTTTAGCTGGTCGTGGTGTGTCTATACGTATCCTCTGAGTTATCGGAGTGCCTGTATGATCTAACACAATTGCCTTGATCCCACTGCCGCCAATATCGACTGTTAGCGTGCGGAAATATCTGTTGATTTCAATTGGTTTCATGCTTTAAATCTAGTTAAAATGCCTATCTATGCTACCGCAGCAATTTTACGACAGTTGCGACTAAAGAGAAAAGCGATCGCATTCTAGAATCCGTGTCAACCGGCTGGGTCGAAGTCATTACAGAAATTTACACATTCCAGCAACCTCACCAACAAGAAATGGGAAATCTACACCCGCCATCTACCAGCGAGATTTGCTAGGCTAGTAGCTAAGCTGCGTAAGAGCGCCAAATATTTATTTAAAAAAACCAGATGAACGATTCTGATGCCAAAAATGTGCGCTGTTACACTCAAGAAGATGTGCAGCAAATCCTTCACTTAGCGATCGCTCGTCAAGCTGAGGACAAAGAATTTTCTTACCAAGAGTTGCGAGAAATTGCCGAAGACTTAGAAATCTCCCCGGAAATCTTACAACTAGCGGAAGGCGAGTGGATCGACCAGCAAAAAGACTTAATGAAACGTCAAGCCTTTAACAAATACCGTCGCGGGAGACTTAAAAAACATGCTGGTCGGTATGTCATCATGAATTCTTTTTTCGTCGGACTGGATTTACTCACCGCTCATCATCTCTCTTGGTCACCATATATTTCATTGTTCTGGGGATTAGGACTCGGTCTTAACACTTGGAATACCATACAATCGCAAGGAGAAGACTACGAGAGAGCTTACCAGCGTTGGCATCGTCAGCATCAATTAAAACAGACTTTTAACAGTTTGGTGAATAAATTTCTCAAAGCTATTTCCTCTTAACCTGTTAATTTTTATGACATTAATCTCCTTCCATCAATTTTTCCATTTGAGCCAGCAGTTTTTCTAAAGACTTTTGCTTTTGAGGATTTGTCCAAATCTTGGTTTTTTGAGCGCGAACCAAAACTTCGCTAATGCGTTCTTTGAGAACACTCACAGGCTTCTTAGATAAAGGATCGCTCAAACTCTTAACTCTTTCTTTAATTTGAGTCAAAGATAATCCGGTAGCGATCGCCTCATTTAACAATTGCTGTCGCACCTGGATATCTTTGATTCGGGAAATCGCCAAAGCCTTAGTATATTCAATTTGTCCTTGGCGCAGCACTTCTAAAATATCTGCTGGCAGTTTTAACAAAGGCAGACGGTTGCTGACAAAGGACTCCCAACTCATCATGCCTAATTCAGCAAAAGCTGTTTTTATAGACTCAGCTTCCGGCTGACTGATAACGTTATTAGTCATGCGAGTGATATCATTTTGCATTCGGTAAAGCATTAAGATTACCTCTTCTTGAGGGCAATTTAACCTTAAAGCCAGCAACTGTACAATCCCCTCCGTCTCTTCCACGGGATTCAGGTCTTCTCGTTGGAGATTTTCCACCAAAGCGATCGCAAAAGCTTGTTCTTGAGTAAGTTCACGGATGCTGACAGGAACTTCTAATAAACCCACAGCCACTGCAGCGCGATAACGCCTCTCTCCCGCGACTAACTCATATCGTCCCTCCTGACCGCTCAGAGGTCGCACCAGGAGATTTTCTAAAATACCATGTTCCTTCACCGATTGAATTAGCTGCTCCATCTTACCGGAGTCAAAAAAACGCCGAGGCTGGTGAGCAGGGAGAACAATTGTGGATAACGCCACTGTTCCCGTTGGTTGTTCCGTCAGGCTTGGTGATTCGGCATTATCAAACACAAAATGCTTCAGCTCGCGTCTTTTAACGGACATTAATTACCTCCAAAGCTTCCTTAAATAGAATTTCATAATCAGTAGCAGCATCAGTAGCAGCTTTACCAGACATTTGAAACACTGTAGATTGCTGACCGGGAGCATCAGCAATACACTGCCGTTGATAAACAGCCGCACTAATTAACTTTGTTCCTGTCGCTTTCAAAGCCTCCCGTGCCTCACGCTCCAGCACAGTTCCTTTAGTAACACGACTCAAAAACAATGCCGATGACGGACGACCATCTCTCAACTCAGTAGCGTGCTTAATAAATCGCAAGATTTTCTGACTACTATGCAAGTCTAAACCAGAAGGCTGACAAGGAACTAAAGCCAAGTCACAGCGAGCCAAAATCGCTTTCGTTACCTCACTCAAAGAACCAGGACCATCAATCACCACAGAAGAATACTCCGTACCTAATTCTGGAATTTTCTCAAATAGTTCTTCAGGATCGGAGATAACTTGATGATCTAAACCCAAAGACTTAATCCAGATAGAACTACTCTGTTGAGCATCAGCATCTATCATTAGCGTTTTTTGACGGCGGCTGAGCCAATATGCCATATGGACAGCGGCAGTGGATTTGCCGACGCCACCTTTTTGATTAGTGAAGGCGACAATCATGAGCAAGAGCCTCAAATAAAAGCATGAATAACAATTGTCTCATTAACCAATGTCAATTGGTGGAAACTCGCGGGGGGAAGTGGCTCTTTTTTGAAACGCAGAGGAGCGCAGAGGGTAGCGCAGAGGATCACAGAGTTACTCTGCGTGGAACTCTGCGTTACCTCTTTTCTTCCTCTGCGTTTAAAAAACTCTAAATTTACTACTGATAAAATCCGTACATCAACAGTGGTGAAACCCGCTTATTTACTGGCTCGCGGTTAGTTCTATGAGGGCTAAAGTAGAAGTATGTACCGACGACATCGAGCTTTATTATGACAAGTCTTCTTTCGTTGAAATCAGAAGCACCGTCCGCTCGTTTGTGGCTGCCAGAGAGAGTTATGTTCACTCCAGCCGCTTTAGCAGAACCGTGGGGTCAGCAGATTTTATCCCGCGTCCAGTCTTTAAATTTACCGATTGAAGAGTTGCCACGCAATCGTCTCACTGGTTTGCGGGGTGAAGACGATCGCGAGACTTACAATACTAGCAAGCGTACTTTGGCAGTTGTTACTGCGCCGCCGAGTTCATTTAAACTGAGTCCGATTCCTCCATCCGCCGACTGGCAATTTCATCTCGCTGAAGGTTGTCCGGCGCACTGTCAATATTGTTATTTGGCTGGTAGTTTATCTGGACCACCTGTGATCCGCGCTTTCGCTAACTTACCGCAAATCTTGGAAAATTTGGCAGCGTATGAGGGTAATGACGCCACGTCTTTTGAGGTCAGTTGTTATACAGATCCTTTGGGGATTGAGCATCTGACTGGTAGTCTTGCTGAATGCATCCGCTATTTTGGCACACGTCCTCATGCACGTTTGCGTTGGGTATCGAAGTTTGATGCTGTAGACAATCTCCTGGATTTGCCGCACAACGGACATACACGCTGTCGTGTAAGTGTAAATGCAGCACCTGTTTCGGGGAAATTTGAAGGTGGGACGGCATCAGTAAAATCACGCCTACAAGCGTTGCGGCGGTTAGCGTTACCACGTAGTCAAGGTGGTGGTGGCTATCCTGTCGGTTTGGTAATTGCGCCGATTATGGCAATGGAAGACTGGAAAGAACATTACACTCAATTGTTTGATTTGATTAGTGAAGCACTTGATTTTGATTGCGACCTCACTTTTGAACTAATTACCCACCGCTTCACCCCAGGCTCGAAAGAAGTATTACAGACTTGGTATCCGCAATCGAAGCTGGAT
>JBBQRU010000234.1:0-5561 GCA_038214545.1 Cyanophyceae cyanobacterium
TTTTGGCATGTGGGAGTTTTTAACGCAAAGGACGCGGAGGTGGCGCAGAGGTACGCAGAGTTACTCCGCGTTCCTTCGCGTTCCCTCTGCGCTTCTCTGCGTTTCAAAACTGTAACCTAATTTCCAATTATCAATCAGCACGCTCAGATCGGCTTTACGTGTTGAAGACCTGCTGATTGGCAGAAGGTGCGCTAGCTTTTTTAAGTAGTCGGCATTTTGGTTGCTGAGAGCTTCTACTAAGGTGGAAATAGTTTCAAGTAGTTGATATGGCATAGTTCAAAGAGTCACTACTGAAGATAGCGATCGGGTAGTGCTCACTCCCTTTTCACTTAATTATGCCACTCTCGCTCGATTTTCTCGTGTTGGATTGAGCGATCGCTAAGGCGTCTAAATTTTACGGTATGATTATTGAGTAAGATAAAAATGTAAGATTAATGATTAAAGTGACAATTACCTTGGAAGAAGAGATCCTCCGGTTTGTAGATCAGCAGGCGCAGGGGAACCGCAGTAGCTATATTAATACACTGCTGGCAGAACAGCGCCGCCAGACTTTGGCAGCAGAAATGATTGCTGCGCTGAAGCAGGATGCTGAAGATCCAGAGTATCAGGCGGAGATTGCAGCCTGGGATAGTGTTGTTGGGGATGGCGTGAATGCCAGGGAGTAATTTAACTTATCAGCGAGGAGAAATTCGTTGGGTGAAGCTCGATCCTAGTGTGGGGGCTGAGGCGCAAAAAACCCGCCCTTGCTTAATTGTTCAAAATGATATTATGAATCAGTATGGATTGCTGACAATTGTGATGCCGTTTCGACCCGGAAATAAACAGGCTCCATATGTTGTAAATGTCAAGCCGACACTAACTAATGGATTAGACAAAGACCGTTTTATTGATGTTGGGCAAATTCGGGCTGTAGATTGTGGTCGGATCTTGGGTCTTTTAGGTGTGCTTGAAGAAGAATATTGGGAACCAATTCGTATAGCTTTAAATGTGGTTGTAGGGTTTGATAGGTGATAGGGTGTCAGTGCCACTCAGTTGGAGACACTTGGTGAAGCTCTACTAGATTTTATAAGGATTCAGGATTTGGTTCACTGGATGGAAGCTAATCGACCAAAGTAGACGATTATCAACTACCCCACAGCCTACGAGTGTGGGGTACCTTCTTATTTTCAAGCTTAATCACTCTCTGAAAATTTCTAGGGTTAAACTACTAAAGCCAGATGAGTTGTAGTGGCGCGTACCGCGTTTTAATAAAGTTTCACTGCACAACCAATCCATAGCCAAAAAGAACTCTTTACCACTCTCTACATGTTGTGGAAAACTGACAGATATATTATCATTCAAATTGAAAGTTAGGTGACGAGCATCCAAATCTTCTAATCGTATCCAAGAAGTTTCTATGGTAGGCGATACAATCCAATCAGGTGTTATCCTTGTCAGCAATCCGCGTAATTCGTTGTTGGTGTCCATTCTCACAATAGGAGAATTGTTATTAAAGCTACCCTGATGTTCTGATAAGACTGTCATACGTTGTAACTTACCAGTTTCATCATATCGAGCAATTGCACTTGCACGGTAATCTTCATTCCTTAAACATGTATCAAAAAAGAATGGCTTACCAATTTCGACTTTTGCATTTCCCCAAGAAAAGCAATCATCTAAAAATAAGCCTTGTGTTATCGGTTTCTTGTAAGGATTAAAAGTTTTTGACTACCTTTTGCCATAAGCATAAATATAGTGATTTTGATGAGATATTTCGCTACCATCATCAAGCGCCCGGAAGCTTCTGATACATTTAAAAGACTCAATTAGTTCTCCCTCTGCTGAATATCTACTCCAAGTTCCATACAAATCATCTGAATAGTATCGGCAGAAATTATCCCAATTTTGTAGTTGTGGTTCCATAAAATATCTATCTTTTGTTAAGATTTGGAAATGTGGCGATCGCTCCCCATGTACCCGTCAAGATTATACTGGTTAACGATGCTTACATTTTTTTAGCATTATTTTGGGGAGTAATCTCACGATTATTGATGTTGGGCTACCAAGGGTTAATTCATTCTTCCCGCAACCACCGGAGGATTTATTCCCAGTCTCATAGCTAAATTCTTTTAAATGAAGACTCACTTGATATTTTAGCCGATTTTTATATGAATGTTACTGACGGAGTGTGGCGTATGTAATAATCAAAGGCAGTGTTTTCAGCTTAAAGTACGATGGAAGACGTAAACAGCATTTGGATTGTGACTGATGATACCTCCCAGATATCACTTCCTGAGGGTGTAAAAGGCGGAAACCTTAGAGATGGAGGGTGGGGAGAGGAAATAGATTACGATACAAGAGATGCAGAAACTAAGGTGCTAGTAGACGCTGATAAATTAGAAAAAGAAATGAGCCGTTTTTTGTTGGTTGTAGATAAAGTGTTCAGTAGTGCAGAAAAACAAACACAAGCAAAATCCGAATATAAATCCGGAATGCAGCTTGAGGAAATTGAATTAACTGTAGAAATTAATGGGGAGGGACAAGTCAAGTTACTTGGTAGTGGGGTGAAAGCCGGAGGTAAAGGCGGAATCAAGCTGACATTTAGAAGAAAAACTGATATTTAATTTTATATTTTAAATTAGCAGATGGCGAAAAACTGGGCAATTACTATTGGCGTTAATCAATATGATTATCTGCAACCGTTAAGATATGCTAAGCGCGATGCACAGTTGATGCATGATTTTTTTCGCGATAAAGTTAGTTTTGAACGCGTTTACTTTTTTACCGATGACTCTCCAGACAGAGATGGAAAATCGACTCGTCCTAACCGAGCAAATTTGCGGCGGGTTTTACTGGAATTGTTTAAAACCGCGTTTATGGATGCAGGGGATAACTTTTGGTTTTTCTTTAGCGGTCATGGGATGCGTCATGCTGATAAAGATTATCTCATCCCTTCTGATGGGAATCCTGAAGATATCGAAGATACGGCGATTCCTATTAGTTTTGTGACTGAACGTTTGCGAAAGTGCGGTGCGGATAATGTCGTTTTGATTTTAGATGCTTGTCGCAATCAAGGAACTCGCGGTCAAGGAGTAGGAAGACAAACAGCGGAAGCAGCCCGCCAAACAGGTGTAATTAGTATTTTTTCTTGTAGCCCAAATGAATATTCATATGAAATAGAAGCATTACAGCAAGGTGTTTTTACCAGTGCTTTGTTAGAGGGTTTAGGTATTCGCGGAAAATGTGCCACAGTTGAAAGATTGAATCAATACTTAAGTTTTCGCGTACCGGAAATAGCACGTCAACATAACAAAGCTGCACAAACGCCATATATTATTGCTGAACCTATAAATAGATCTCACTTGATACTTATACCGAAATATGCGTCTCTAGCGGAAATTGCTACGCTGAAAATTGATGCTTACCAAGCTGAGGTGAATAACAACCTTGAACTAGCAAAACAACTATGGAGGCGGGTGTTAGCTGCGGCATCTGGTGATGATACAGAAGCAATTCAGGCAATAGAGAGACTTGCGCGGCGACGCTGGGAATCTTCAGGACAACCAATTTCGTCACTTAGTCCTAAAGTTCAGAATTCTGGGAAGGGAACATCCTCAGATGATTCCTGGCAAACTTTTCAATTTGAAGTTGTGAAGGTGGATGTAACGCGAAACATCACCAACCGTCGCAACTGTAACGCGAAATATTTTGTTGAAGGCTTGGGGAATGGCGTTAACTTGGAAATGGTGCAGATACCTGGAGGAACCTTCACAATGGGTTCACCAGAGCAGGAGGAAGGACGAGACGACAGCGAGAGTCCTCAGCATCAGGTAACAGTTCCTGGGTTCTTCATGGGTAAATATCAAATCACCCAAGAACAATATCAAGCAGTCATGGGTAATAACAACAATCCTTCCTACTTCAAAGGTGAGAAACGCCCAGTAGAGCAAGTAAATTGGGATGAAGCGGTAGAGTTTTGTGAAAAGTTAAGCCAGAAAACAGGACGTGCCTACAGACTACCTAGCGAAGCTGAATGGGAATATGCTTGTCGTGCTGGCACAAATACACCTTTCTATTTTGGTGAAACTATTACTACTGATTTAGTGAACTATCAAGGAACAGACTGGACTTATGAGAATAGAATAGACCCTGGTAATTACGGTCAAGGACCAAAAGGGGAATATCGTAAGAAAACAATACCTGTAGGCAGTTTTCCACCCAATGCCTTTGGTTTATATGATATGCATGGCAATGTTTGTGAGTGGTGCCAAGATTCCTGGCATGACAATTACAATGGCGCACCTAATGATGGTAGCGCATGGATTGAGAATGATAATCAAGGTCGGCTGCTGCGGGGTGGCTCCTGGTACGACCCTCCTGGGTTTTGCCGCTGTGCTCTTCGCATTTGGCATGCGCGCGGGGAGCGTCTCATCATTGTGGGTTTTCGGGTCGTGTGCGTGGTTGCGTGAGCGCTCCCAAAGGTCAGAACTGGTAAATGGGAATTTATCGGGCGCACATAGGGGAGTCCAGACCTGTTCCGGTGGCGAGGTGACTCTACCCAAATATAAAACCGAGTCGAATAGCTTGGTAGGTTGCAAAATAGAAGACTTGTCCGACTCAATCATCATATTTAAAATCTTTAGCATTTAAAGCCACAAAGCCATGAAGGGGTTAGAATTATGGTTTTGTGCGATACCGGGGTTTGGTTGTGTTTGGTAGATCGAACTCAACCCCAGCACATTATGTGTTGAGAGAATCGAAAAATTGGACGGATCTCAAGTTCTTAGAAAACGCTATATTTTAATTACATATTAGATGAGGATATTTTATTTTATAATTAAAATATAGCTTTGTGCCGGTCTAAATTTATGACTGAAGAAAAAAAGAGAGCAGATAACGATACTCCGTGGAAAGAGATTTTAGAAATATATTTTCCTCAAGCAATGCAGTTCTTTTTTCCAGAAATCGCAGCACTAATTGACTGGAATCATCCCCATCTATTTTTGGATAAAGAGTTTCAGTCAATAGCCTATGACGCTGAGCAAGGAAGAGTATATGCTGACAAATTGGTAACGGTAAAACTTATTGAAGGAGAAGAAGTCTGGCTGTTAATTAACATAGAAGTTCAAGCAGAATCAGAAGAAATATTTCCCAAAAGGATGTTTTTGTACAACATCCGAATTTTTGAATACTATGACAGACATGCGGTGAGTCTAGCTATTTTGTGCGATTCAAGTAGCGATTGGCGATCAAATCAGTATAATTTTGAAGTGCTGAATACCAAACATAATTTTGAATTTGGTACAGTCAAGCTTCTAGATTACCAAAATCGCTGGTCGGAGTTAGAGAAGAGCGAGAATCCATTTGCAACGGTGGTGATGGCACACTTAAAGACACAGCAAACGAGCAGCAAACCAGGAGAACGCAAAACATGGAAATTTAGCTTAATCCGGCGGCTTTATGAGTTAGGATTGCAAGAAAGAGACATACGTCATCTCTATCGATTCATCGATTGGACAATGTTGTTACCAACAGCATTAGAAACGGAGTTCTGGCAAGAGTTTAAAGCATTTGAACAGGAG
>JBBQRU010000235.1:0-5543 GCA_038214545.1 Cyanophyceae cyanobacterium
ATTTTTTGTTGGGAATGATAAGATTTACTAATTAGAGGATGCTTAATGCTTGCCAGACAAGGCTTTTGATAAATATTTATTCAATAATAGTGGCTATCTTACTTAAGATTCTTTCGCATTAAGCTTGACGTTCTATTGGAAGTGAATTATTCTTCTTATTAAGATAAAATTGCAATAAGTGACAATGACTCCCAGATTAAAAAAAAACCCCGACTTGACTCGCAAGTTAGAGGCAGGTTGCCTTTTGTCTTAACTTTTGAGCAATATAGGGAGTTTTTTGAGCCACCTGAAAGTGATGAGGTGGTCTGATGTCAAGAATGTCTGACTCCGCAGGAGGGAAGAGTAGCAACAACTATCGGTTCAGTGATAAACCATCTGGTGCGAGGAAGTGAGCAATATGGAAAGCTCTATCTTCTGTTTTGAGCAAGATTTGTTCGTACAGGTAACGTGTTGCGCGATCGCCCAATTCTTCTGCTTGAGCAGCTTGCCGACGAAGTAGTCCAATGATTGCCTGTTCTGCGGCTAGATCGTGTTCTAGCATGACGCGACAGTTGTAAATTCCATCAGTCTCAGGGGTAAAACAGCATAATTGAGCCAACTTAGCAAAGCTAGCTACAGGAACGCCGCCAAGTCCATTTAACCGTTCACCAATTTCATGGGTGTGTCCTTGAACAGATTCGTAGCTTTCGTTGAAGAACTCGTGGAGGGAGTAAAATTCAGCACCTTCAACGACAAAGTGATGCTTTTGATATTGCAAGTAAAGTGCTTGGAAGCTAGCTAGTAGCCCATTCATTCCCTCACAAACTGGTTCAGTGACGGAATGCCCTAGCAAAATTGGATTGTCAATTACTTGACCAAACGATTGAATTAAGGTTTGTGTTGCGGACATGGTGTTTTCCTTTGAATATAGTCACCCCGATCAAGGACAAAACTGTGTTCTCTAGCTACAGATAATTCTGGAAGCTTGAGTAACTTTAGCACTGGAATAAAATCGGGCTTGTTACTCATTCAGTCATATTTTTTCGCAAAAAGCAAGCACCTCCAAGTACTTATAAACTCCAGAGTTAAGAGTAGTTGAGAATAGTTGTTAACTTACTCGTTTATACATATTGCTATGTTTTTATAAAATAAATTTCTTCAACCATGAACTTGCACAATCGAGAGATGAAATGTCCCCACTGTGAATCTACGCAAACCAGCAAAAATGGGCACCGTCGAGCTAAGCAAAACTATCTGTGTAAGCATTGTGGTCGCCAGTTCCTGGAGTCTTACTCGCCCAAAGGTTATTCCGATGATGCTAAAAAAATCTGCCTCAAAATGTATTTAAATGGTATGGGATTTCGAGCAATTGCAAGAGTCACTGGAATTAGCCACAACACCGTAATTAACTGGGTTAAGCAGTCAGAAAACTCTTTAGGAGAACCGAATGCATCTGAAGAAAGTTTAGAAGATCCAATAACCGATGGCGGAGAGACAAATCTGGATTTTTCACCTAGCGGGACTGCCGTGTTTTGGAAACAGTTAATCGAATTTTTGGGTATTCCTGAATACTTCAGCATAAGCCGCGATCGTTACATAATTAGACACCTAATCGAACAGGCTATTTATAGGTTTCCCCAGCTTCCTGACATTTAATCCTTTATTATTTTCTGAATATGAATTTCCCAAAAAATCACCCTGACTCCGCTTTGACCATCCTCGTGGAATGTGAAGACCGCTGGCGGGTTTATCGTCGCTTACTAGAGTTAGATATTCCCTGTTGGTGTACTGGATATCAACCGTTGCAGGTGCGGATCGAAAGTCCTGTAGCAATAGCCCAACTATGGAGTGTTGTCAAGCAAGTGACAATGCCCCGTCAGCACTTAGTTGACTGGCTGGAAGCATGTCGGAAACAAAGTGCTTATCATTCGCCGGAATAATTGATTTTAAACACTTAATCGCTCAAAGTCATGGAGACCAATATTGCTCACTCCTTTGCTTCGTCTCTACGAATTAATTGTGCCTGTGAGATTCGTTTGCAATTAAGCAGCTTGCGGCTTTCTGAGTGGAACAAGTCTGCCTGAGTGCATCTTCAATGGAACCAAAGCGCTGGAATGCCTCGATTAGTTCATTGGCTTTTGTCTCTCGCTTCTGGAGGAGAACAAATAAGGGTGTTAATTTTTCAGCGTCCGGGTCATCCCCTAGGGCAGTTTTAGCTGCTTGCAAAATCTCGGTGGCGGTGGCAAAAATATATGGGTTGTTAAAACCCTCAAGCGCTGAGAGTTGGTGCATGATTCGATCCGGGATAATTGCTCTTCCTGGCAACGACTCTTCTAACACTAGACCTTTCAACAATGCCAACAGCCCAGCATAAATCGCAAAGTCATCACAGCTATCAAAAGCCTTAAATTCAATCCGACCGACTTCCGCCGGGATGCGGGCGATTTTCGTTAAGGAAGGTACGCACTGGCTCAGTTGTTCTGGTTTCTCAACAAAAACCAGTACTGCTGGTCTCACACCTGTTCTGACAAAGGTTCTAACTGACAGCCCTTGCCACAAGCCCCCTTGATAAAAAGGAGAACTATAACTGAAAGGGACGATATAGGGACTGTAATAAGTTAACTTTTTGCCAATATCAATCACACGTTCCATTGGCATACCCGCAACTGAAATATTTAAGTCTGGGCCATAAGTCAGCATGGGAATATGTGCCGTTTGTTTTTCTGGGGAAGCGTCTCGCCGTCTGAGTTCAAAATCATTTAATGGCGGTTGTGGCTCAAATACAGTTTGGGATGGATTAAAACTGACCAATACAGGAGAAAAACCACAGGTGCTAGCAACAAAGTCTAACAAGTGAAAACTTTCTGACAACTCAGTAATCGTACTTTCAATGTCAGAGTGGATAGTTGTTCTGATCTCAATGCCTTTGGGCAAGCATTCAATCACTGCTTCAGAATCTCTAAAACGTTCAAATCCCTCGATATACCACCTTTTCTGCTTAATACCAGCATCGCCAACACGCAATTGTGGATAGTCTTGCTCATATATCGGTAATTTTTCGATAATTTGATGGAAATCAGCAAATTTCGTTTGCGAAAAATCAGCAAACTTTCCTTGATTGTTTAGGAAAGCAACTTCGTGCTCAATGCCAAAATTAAACATCATGTAAATGACCTGCAATTCATATTTACTCTGCAAACTGCCATCGCAATGCTTCATCATTAATCGACGACTAATGACTATTAAGTAACTAGGTATAAAAAAGCATCGCTAGATACATTTTTGTATTGGTTCGTAGTTGCGCTTTAGCGCAAAGGTTAGTGGCTGCGCTTCAGCGCAACTACAAACTTTTATCGATACTGTGGGAATCTTAGGCAAATTAAATACTTTTTGCTTGAGTTCTGGAGTGGAAAATTGGTCGTCCAGCTAAAGCGCGGAAATAAATCGTTCCGGCGGTAAATAAAAAGATGAAGTATGCGACTATCTGTAGCGCATAAAGCTTGTCAGAATAACCAAACATCGTCGCTAACACAATCCCTGGAAATTTACCTTGGGGTAAGATTCCGGTTGTGTCAGTAACTTGGCGTCCTAAAGTAAACCAAGGAATTATCTTGTGGGGTGGGTTGAGAAATTCATATGACCCAGTGGCGGGATTCAAAACTTTATCTACAGTATTAGCTAAATCAAAGGCTGAGAGTGTACTGATTACTAGCCCGGAGACTATCAGCAGCAGGATAACGCCTAAAATCTGGAAAAATAGCCGGATGTTAATTTTGACACCCAACTTAAAAATTCCCACACCAATCAAGGCGGAAACAATTATGCCCAGTACTGCTCCTAGTGCCGAGGCATATTGAGCTATTCCTGTCTGGGTAGCATCAGGATTAAACGCCCCAGCAATAAATAAGACAATTTCTGCGCCTTCACGTAAAACTGCGACCATAATCATGCTCATAATCGCCCAACCGGCATTTTCTCGATTGCTTAAAACATTACCGACCGCGCCTTCAATTTCTTTTTTCAGCATCCGGGCGTGTTGGGTCATCCACACTAACATCCAAGAAAGCATGACGATCGCAGCCAAAGAAAACACACCTTTTGTCAGATAATAAATTTGACCACTAAAGCCACCAATCACAGCCTGGGCGATCGCGCCAAAAATCGAACTCAACAATATTCCGGCAATCACGCCCAAATAAACCCATTTTTGTAGCTGTTGCTGACCAGATTTCGCCAAAATCGCCAGCACAATCCCCACAACCAGGGTCGCTTCCACCCCTTCGCGCAGGGTAATCACAAACGTCGGAATTGCTGCACTAAAGTCCATTTTTATTTCTCTACTTCTTATCGCCAACGGTTATCAGGTTTTGGATCAGGTTGTATTCTGCTTGAGAAATCACCTTTTTACTCACCAGGTCTTCTTTTTTTGTGTAAGGTCTACCGCCTTGGATACGTTCGGAAAAAGCCGGTTTTGTGCCCGGAAGTTCTAACTTGTCTAGTTCCGCAATGGGTGCGGTATTGATATCGATTTTCCCGGACTGAGTATTAGTTGCCACATTACTGCTACTTGAGGGTGTGTTATTGGCATTCGAGTTACCAGGGGGAGTACAACTACTTAGTAGCATCCCACACAGCCCAAAAAGTGAAAGTCGTAACGCCGTGACCTGAAAAATTTGCTTAGACATTTCTCGATTCCTTAAATCAACTAGGACAAATTACCCGCTCTTCGTTCTTGTCAGCTCAGACAAGTAAAAATTTTTAATTGCTAAAGATTATTATTTAGCTCCGATAGGGTAAAGTAAATTATTGACACTCATTTTTAATAAGCTTGTATCTACTAGACTACGGCAATCGGGAATAATTCGCAAAAAATATCGTTGAGGATTTTGAAACGCGGAGGAAGAAAGGAGGTAACGCGGAGGTACGCGGAGGTTTCTCTGTGTCCCTCTGCGCGACCTCAGCGCCCCTCTGCGTTTCAAAAATTCCTCAAACCACAGTAGCAAATGTTGAGTAGCTTTGCTAATAAAGTTGTGATTTTAATCAATAACTATATGCAATAAAAATTAATAAATATGCTACAGAAGGAACTACAAACAAAAATCAAGCTTTTAAATCGTCGGCACTTCCTACAACTAGGCATAGCCGGTATGGGAATAGCAGGTGCAGGTATTGCCTTGTCTAATCGTCCATCAACTGTGAAGGTGCCGCCATTACCGTCATTGGGTGCAACTGTTTCTGGCATCAACCCCTTATCTGTACTGCGAGATTTTGACTACGGTACCGTCAAACAGGAAGACGGGCGCACTGTCCGGGAATTTCATTTCGAGGCGAGAACCTCAAGTATTCAACTGACTAGTGCTGTTGATTTTGCTTCTTGGAATATTAATGGGCGGGTACCAGGACCGACTATTAGAGCAACAGCGGGCGATCGCATCCGGGTTTACTTTCAAAATCATGCAGGACATGCCCACACACTGCATTTTCACGGTATACATCCAGCCGGGATGGATGGAGTCACTCCCATTCTCAATGGCAAAAGCTTTGTTTACGAATTTGATGCCGAA
>JBBQRU010000236.1:0-5312 GCA_038214545.1 Cyanophyceae cyanobacterium
CAGTCAAAGCCGCAAATGGCTGTGAGATATCAAATGCAAGTCACTCAGCGCAATGAGCAATGGATTGTCACACTGCTTACATCCGGTCAAACTGCTAAGCAAACAGCAAATACAATATTTGAAACACTGCAATGTAAGTAACCAAAAATGAAATGTTTTCTTAATACTCGTTATCAGCCACACAAATACCTTTACATTTAATCCCGTTAGTAGCTGTGCGCTGACAATGAGAACATATAATTTTTTCGGTTTCTCGCTCAAGCTTTATATTAGTGCTTGCCTGTAAATTATCTTTTTCAGCTTCAGGTTTCACAGTCATAAGGGTAGAAAATATTTTACATACATTTTACAACTTAGTTACAAAAGACGCTCGCTAAAAACTTACATTAGTTCATAAAGAATCGGTGCGAGATATGGATTCAATCAACTCTTCTACTTCTTCCTCGTCCTGAGATTGTTTCACCTGGGTATTGAACCACTCGATCTCTTCTGATTCTGTGTCCTTGACTCGGTAAACCAGTAATGTTGCGGAAACGCGAGCAAGTGTAAGTGGTGATGGGGAAACGTGGCTGAGTAGATCGCAAGCATTCTGGTATATTTCCATGATTGATGCTTCGTTCAAGGGAGATCCCAACTGAGCGGAAAGGTGTTTTAGGCTCTCCAGAATAGACGTCTGAAAGCTGGGATCTTCGATATCGGAAGAAGGGTTACTCATAATTATCGTTTAAATACGATTGGATTGGGGCTGGAAGCAACGTGTATTGTGATTAATTAAGTAGTCGGAAGTAGTTTTTCGATATTTATTTGCTTTGGTTCGCTAATTGTAATTGATTCTTGACGATCGTACTCTTTTTCCTTTTCATCTTTCTTCCAATTGAATTTTTTGGATGCTTGGACAAGGAATTGAAATTTTTGATATTCTACGGCTTTGTGAACACCCATTTTAGATGGAATCAAAATCAAGTAAGTTTCGGAAATTCCATTAGAACATTGAAAGTGTTCGGGTTTATTTTGCAACCAAGAGCAGTAACTACCAAATTGGTCTGTTCCACCAATCGTGACAATTTGAATATTCTTTACAGTTAAAATTTTTGGAAATATTCCGTTACTATTTCTACCATCGGCTTGATTTAGTTCTACTAATTGTTTGTGTAAAGCTGTTTTGGAATTATTTGCTTTTTTTAAGAAGGACTCAACCGCGTTATTTTGTAACAAATTAACCCCAGGCGTCGCCGCTGGTGATGGCGCAGATATAAAGAGGCTGGACGTAGAAATACTTGCTAGCAGTAAAATCGGTATAATTTTGTTCATAGGTTTGAATGGATTATTGTATACATTACTTGGAATATGTCGATTATAACTTTTGCAGACTGGAAAATACTACGAAGCGCGATCGCGCTTCAACTACCCTGAGTATTAATAATTGTAAAATAAAATATCCTGTGTTTTGGTTCGGTTTGAGTTTAGGTTTGTGCTTGGATCATAAGTTAACGCCTCCAGATGTATTTTATTTTATCAGTACCCGCAATCCACAGCTACTGATTTTCCCTTAGATACTTCTGAATAAACCACCCTTTGATTGCACTTCCAGAAGCAACAAAAAGAATCAACACAGGCGGCACATAAAGGCAGAATATAATTCCAACAAAACCAATCGTCCATGATAGAAAACTTATCACAAACCATTTGCCGCCTAGGTTATTCAGTCTTAAATTGATTTTATAACGATTTCGGATTAGCAAAAATTGAGCCAATCCTAATATCGGTCCACCCAAAACTGCCAACCACGGCAGGCTATATATGAGATTCAGTACTCCTTGTCCACCTGTATCAATACCAAGCAAGGCTAGAGATAGATCGTGCAATAGCATCACGAGAAAACCAGTTGTACTAGTTGTGAAGAACCATCGATAAGCAAATTGCCGCTCCCGGAATTTCCAGAGTAATACTCCCCCCTGTAAAATTCCCAGTAGAAGCCAGTAAACCAGATAAATCTGAATCGATCTCCGAATATCAGGATATCCTGGATTCCAACCCAACCGATAAAACTGAAGTATACCTGCTATTAGGCTCAGACATGCAGGACTTATTAAGCTCCAGAGGATTATAAATTTATTCATTACTCTTTTTAACTTTTACCCTAAGACGTAGAGCTACACCTATTAAAGTTGCTGAAGTAAACCCAGTTGGTTAATTGCTGCCAATTTTTTGAGCGGAGAGGTATCGCTGACAACAATCAAAGTTTACCCATCTCCTGTCTCACTTCATTTTTAGTCATGCGAGCTGCTGTGAGAATTTCGTCAGAAATCAAAAGGGTCATTACTCAATTCCTATCTGCTTCCCCTATTGTATCAGTTCAAATCAATGGCTTTTTACCACACTGTGTCGCTGTCGTACTGAGTGCAAGCTATAGTGGTATGTTGAGCGATAGTTGGAGATGCCATCGGTGCAACCAGATTTACTGGGATTAGAAATTACGCGGGGAGAACTTAGGCGCTTGACGGGGTTATCTCCTGATAATGTATTTCGACCTTCGGTTTTGCAAGACTCGGAAAAGCGTTTTCGTTTCTTGATGAACGAATTCCTCACCTGGCTAACTGTGAGTGCTCTAGCTACCGGATTAATTTATGCATTAGTTGTAATCCCATTTTTCGGTTCTTCTCTAGAGTTCGGATTAATCGTCCTACTAGCAGTAGCAATTATTGCTGCATTCGGTCAGTGGTTATGGCGACGCCAGAAATCGCCGCCATTGCTTGCCAGACTTTTAGCCAAAGTCGATCAATATCATGCAATTATTAAAACTATCGATATTCATGACCGCCACGAAGCTGATGCTGTGGATCGAGAGACAGTGATTGCCGCACTGCAACTAATTCGGGAAGACTTAGTCAGCGCTTTGAGATGTGAACGAATGATGCGCCAGGGTAAAACTAATAATCTGCCAGAATTTTTCACACATGTACCTGAATTAGAAGCATTGCAAAGTAACCAAGCTGACAATAATCAAATTTTGCATCAATTGTTGCAGATTGCTGTAGAAGTGCAAGCGGAGATGAGAAAATTGCAATTGCCCCAGGCAAAGTGAAAAATGGGCGCTCAGATTTAATTTGCTCAAAAGTTATATTAGTATCTTCAATCGTGTCATGTAAAATTGCACACTGAACGGCTAGATTACCGTCGCGCTCTTTTTCTACATTCAGCGCAGCAATTATCTCCATGCTGACAAAGCTCAAGTGCTGGATGTATGGTATTTCTGTACCAGGCACCTTCTGTCCGTGATGTGCTTTAGCCGCAAATTTGTAGGCTTTGATATAAGTGTCTTGCGACCAGTTGTTTGTCACGATCGGAGCCATTACAATACCGAGTCAAAAACTTGCTGCGCGGTCAAGTTTAACTCCGGAAAAGTCGGCGATACGATCCGGTCACATCCTCTAAACGGGGTCATCTGATATTCCCCATCACTTAACTCACAGACAAAAATTGTCGGGACTTTGGGATTGCCGATAAATTTGCGTCCGCCCAGTGCGGCATAATCTACGATCCAATATTCGCTTATGCCCATAAATTCGTAGGCTGCAAATTTATCATAGTAATCGTCTCGCCAGTTGGTAGAGACTACCTCGACCACTAGAGGTACAGTAATGGCATGAATAACCGTCGATTGTTTTTTCCAAAATGGTTCATTTTTTAAGTTGTCACGATTTATCACCATTACATCAGGGATAAAAGCCGATTCAACTATGTCTGTTTTAATTAATCCTGATTTTGGGATGCGGTAGGGAAAGTTGCATCGCTCAAACTCCGCTGCGATTTTTTGAGAAAGATAGCCGACAACATCTTCATGGTCGCCTGTTGGTGGTGGCATCTCGACAATTGCTCCTTTGTGTAGCTCGTATTTTTGGGTTGAGTTTTCTGGATACCATTCGATAAACTCATCAAAGGTATATAGTTTTGGTTCGGTTTGGGTTTGGATTTGTGCTTGGGTCATAAGTTAACGCCTCCATATATATTTGACTTTACCACTTAGAGTATTGAAGAGATGAGTATGGGGCGATTTCCTTCGGGATAGCGTTGCTTCAGGAATGACAGCTAGATGGATTTCATACGGAGGATTATCGGAAAATAGTGGGGATTGTCGGTGGGAGAGCGATCGCAAAAGTTTCTACATGTAAACAGAGTCTTGGGTGAGCGAATATTCAACCGCTATTTTTAGTTCTTGCTTTCTGGTTCAGGTGGTAAGCCTAATGTTGCGCGAAATTCTGGGTCGTAATGGGCAGATTCCCAATTCTTGGCAGTTTTTACTTGTTCTGGTGTTAGATTTTTGGCTCTCTGGAGGTTGGCTCTCTGGAGGTTGGCATCCAGGAGGTTGGCATCCAGGAGGTTGGCTCCCAGGAGGTTGGCGTTCCCGAGGTTGACTCCCACGAGGTTGGCGTTCCCGAGGTTGGCTCCCAGGAGGTTGGCTCCCAGGAGGTTGGCGTTCCCGAGGTTGGCTCCCTGGAGGTTGGCATCCCAGAGGTTGGCGTTCCCGAGGTTGACTCCCTCGAGGTTGGCATCCCCGAGGTTGGCTCTCTGGAGGTTGGCTCCCTGGAGGTTGGCATCCCAGAGGTTGGCGTTCCCGAGGTTGACTCCCACGAGGTTGGCGTTCCCGAGGTTGGCTCCCACGAGGTTGGCTCCCAGGAGGTTGGCGTTATAGAGGTCGGCTCCCACGAGGTTGGCATCCCAGAGGTTGGCATACCGGAGATTGGCTCCATCGAGGTAGGCTTTCTGAAAGTTGGCGCTATAGAGGTTGGCTTTCTCTAATTTGACTTTACTTAAATTTGCATTGTTCGCAGTCAGACCTTGCAAGCTGACACCATCTTTATTCAAGTCTTGAAGATCCTCAATTCTTCCTCCACTACCTTGTTGCCCAACGGCAGAGTTGATCATCTGCCAAGCTTGATAATGTGCTTGTTTTTGTCAGGCTGGTGCTTCTAAAATATAATGACCTAAAGCAACTACCGCAGTAATTACCACACCACTTTGCACTAACTTAACGACACTTTTCCTTATTAAAACTAGCTTTTTCTTATTTGGTAAATTACGAACCCACTTCGTCCATTCACCAGGCATTGAGCGCCAATTATTGGGTTTGGGGTAAAGGTCAATATGTTCCTCCCCTCTTAGTTCATACAACAGGGTTAGCGCGTCTCAAACCCTATTGACAGGCGGATCATAGTATGAAGTTAGAATTTGAAACAGCCGCCGCTAACACAGAGAGCATATACTGATCGTTCATAGCCGCTCGCCGTGTCTTTTGGCGAATACTGCGGCGA
>JBBQRU010000237.1:0-5147 GCA_038214545.1 Cyanophyceae cyanobacterium
TTGTAAGTGAGAATACCTTTGGAGGGAGGAGCGTCAATGACGATAAAATCATACTCACAGAGGACTGGTTTTAACGCCCGTTTCAGGAAGCGTTCTCTCCCTGGCTCCATTGCGATCGCATCAGATGCTCTAGACAAACTAGGCATGAAAGTAGCGTAGCTGCTACGAGACGCCATGCGGCGGCTGAAACTCCTGCTGTGACTCAAATACAGCAAAAAAAAAGAGACTTTATGCCGTATCTAGCTCCAATCGCTCGTTCATATTTAAATTGAAGGTTCCGTAAGGATTAACATGCGCCCAAATCAATGGTGTGAGCGCCCTGAAGTCCTCAAAAGTCATCCGTTTCATCCACACAGGATCGGCTAAAACCTTCTGGATCATCAAGGTATTTATGTATACTAGTGACATCTGTAACAAATGCAGGCATAAAACTGACAATTCCTGCTCATCTAAACGATTACTGGCGATTTCACTATTTTTACCGTAGAAAATAAAACTGTTGGCACTGTTCCATTGTTCAACAACATTCAGCCCTTCATGAATTTCACGCCGCAAAGCCTCGGAATGTAGATAGCGACATAAAAAAATAGTTTTGACGGCTCTACCTAATTCGTTAAGTGCTTTTTGAGTTGGATGTTGGACTGTAGAGCGATTAAAGCGCTTTAAAATATTGTCCGCCTCGGTCGTACCCAAACGAAGTGCGGTAGCATATTTAATCATTTGGTCATATTGTTGGCGAATGAGTTCCCAGTCAATAGCCCGAGTCAAAATAGGCTGTAAGTTTTGATAGTCTTGCTTTTGTGAGGCGAAGGGCAAATAAAGCTTTTTGTTACCAATGCGTTTGATGCGAGGTAATAAATCAAAACCTAACAAATGGCAGAAGGCATAAGCAATCTCGTTTTGACCGTGAGTATCGACATAGTTTTTTGTCACATTCATGTCTGTGCAGTGGTGTAGTAAGCCTTGAATCATGGCTCCTACCTCACTACTAGAACAAGTTTTAAGTTGAGAATAAATGCACGCAGACTTTTTCTCAACATGCCAGTAAATCATGACACCGCGACCACCGTAGCGGATATGCCATTCGGTCATTAGATTCTGATCCCAGGAACCAAATTTTTTAGAGTCACTGGCACAAGCCGTTGTTCCCTCTCCCCAGATCATGGTTTTTCTTACGGAAGAGTGTGGAATTAACAACATCAGCAATTGCGTTACGTAAATGTTCGCGCTGAATGTAATGCTTTTTCACATAACGAAGGTCAGTTTCATTATCGCTCTGTGTTCCAGTACAAATACGTTTAAGTCCAGTATTTGTTCCCAGTCCAAATAAACACAGTAATAATCTTCGCTGTAAAATATCTTTATTAAAATAAGAACGTACACCAGTATTGTTAAATTGATTGGTAAAACAAATTCGCAAATCGGTTTCTTTGAGAATATCTAGTAAGCTGGTCATATGCCAGCGCTTTTCGGTAGTGGTGTTTAAGTTGCGCTAACTGCGGTGGTTCTGCTTGAGCATCAAGAGGTGTGAGACAAATCCAACCATTGTTTTTCTTGAGGATTTTGACCTTTGAATTATCAGGCATCCCCTGGTCTAACATAGTCAAAGCATTGGTCATCTCTGTCTGAAGTTGAGCGATAAAGGTTTCTGCTTCTATAGGTTTCCCAATAGCTTTGTAATAGTTTTCGCGTTGAGCTTCAAAATCCTGGGGTAAATCTTCTTCTGGGTTGCAATAACGTTTAGCTCCCTTTACCCAAATCTCTTGACTTCTTAACTTATCTCGCAGGGCGACAAGGACACAGATTTCATAGTTAACTCGGTTAATTCGTTCATGACCGTCTGAATCAACTTCAATAATTAATTCTTTTAAATCATTTCTGATTACACCATCAATAATCAAATCTTCTCCTAACGCATAATAGCGCTGATTACTATCCCGGTATCTTTTGAGTAGCTCTAAAGCTTTGATGACTGGACGGTGAACATCATTATTCGAGCAGAACTCTAATGTTTCTAGTAGTTGGGGAACCATGCGGCGATAATGATGCAAATACGACGAACGCATGACTGCATACACTCGTTCCGTATAGTTAGGAGAGCTAGATTTGTACTCTTTGACCACAGCTTGTAAGGTTTTTTCGCCAGCTACTGGGAAAATTACATCTTGAACTAAACCGCTGGGACGTTCTAAAGAAGCGTTTGCAATCTCATACAGCAAGCGAGATTTGTTGTCTACCCGCTTAAATTCTGCTAGAAGTTCTTTGTCTACACGGCGTTCGGCACGAGCATTAATACGATGAATTATTTGTACTAGCAACTCAACCAAACTGTCAGTTATCTCCTGACTGCGCTGCCAACAGAATGCAGCTACCAAGGTGTAGCGAATTGAAGCTTTGTGGCGGCGAAGTTCGCGCGGAGTTTCTACCGATGCTCGTCTACGATAATGGTTGAGAACTTTTGGTGGAACCGTGGTAAATAAGTTATCTGGCAGGTGTAAATCTCGGATGCATTGAAGTTTAGATATTTCCTTGAATATACTTTGGAGACTGGTACGTCCGGGATCGCCTTTGAGAAAATTGAACACTGATTGACGAAAATGGCTTTCGTCGTCGTCAAAGCCATCTTTAGTATTGAGAAGCGCATCCATCTGCTGCGTTGAAAACAGAGAAATCTGTCCAAAAATACCCGCACAGAATTTCTGATCGGTTGCGCTTACCGCAGACCGAATCAATCGTTCAAGTCGTTCTGGAGTTGGTGGTTCTAGCTTTAACTCGCGTAAACGTTCATACGATGAACTTTCTAGATAAGATAATTGGCGTTCGTAGGTCAAAACTTTATCACATAGCCAAACCGTTAAGTCCTCACCATCTTGGATAGTAAATTCTCGAAAACCTAAAAACTCCCTAATCTCTGTCCTGTGACGTGAAGAAGTTCTCCCTTCCCATTCGTACTGCGAATATTGTCTTGGCGATAAGCCTAGAAGTCTTGCAATGTAAGAAACAACAACTTTTGGCACTTCTTGTTTATTTCTTGGAAACCGGGCTGATATCTGAAAAAACTTGAGTAAAACTGCAAAACCTAGGCGATTTTCTTCACTTTTATTCTCAAGTAAAGCCATTTCTTCAGCCAAGAGTGTAAAGTTTTCTATTAGTTCAGTTGCGTCCCATTGTCTTTTCAAAGCGCATTTCCCCAATGATTCAAGATGAAGTAACTTCTGGATTTTTATAAGATTCTCCGCAATAAGGGCAGAATCTAAATTTCAGCGACATGATTGGTTCATTGCAGCTTCCACAACGATCTCGTAAATTTGTACCGCAAGCAAAACAATATTTTGACCGTAATGAAGTCCACATTGGATCAAGTGTCGTTCCCGGTACCCAGCACTTGGGGCAAAATTTTAGCGCCCCTGTTGTCTCAACAGGTGTTTGATTGACGACAGCATCAAGATATTCCTGTGGAATGCCCAATGCCGCTGCTAAACCAGATTTACCTTTTTGTGAGAGTCGGGATGTTGCCCCAGATTCGATTTTACGTATGGTTTGGACATGTATACCGGCTTTGGTGCTTAAATCCAACTGCGACAAACGCACTTTCAAGCGGACGCGTTGAATATACTGTCCTAATGGCTCTCCTGGGTTGGGAGCCACATCCGCTAGAGATACATCCATAAAAGTATTGTTTGCTGCATAGCAATTTATATTAAATTAATATGTGTATTAAAATCAAATAATTTTAAATTTTGTCTTAACTATGGCTATTACTTTAGCAGCATTAGCAACTAGGTTTTTAGAGCGCCCAGGATTGACAAGCTCTACTGTACGTACTTATGAATACGTTTTAATACCTTTGCTGAAAACTTATGGACGTTGGTCAATTGAAATTGTTGACCGAGAGATTTTGGTTGAATATTTATCATCCGTGGTGGATGTAAAATATACAACTCATCATAAACACTAAGCCGTAATTACCGCATTATTCAACTTCGCTGTGGAGCAGGACTATATTAAATCAAACCCTCTGACTAAGTTAAGACGGCGCAAACCAATGAGCGATCAAGGGGAACATAACTCTGATGAGCAGGTGCGTTATTTGACACCAACACAATTAAATATTCTTTACCAGACCATCAAACCAGATGCTCGATTAGATGCGTTGGTGCATTTGTTACACAGTACAGGGGCGAGAATCGCGGAAATACTTGCCTTAGATCTAGATAGTGTAGATCTTCGGAACCGTAAATTTCAGGTGATTGGGAAGCGAAATAAGCAACGTTGGTGTTTTTATAATGATTTGACCGCACAAAGTCTAAATAACTACCTGAAATATTATAGACATCAAGGCGATTCGGCATTGTTCACGTCGAAGCAACCTTTTACGAAAGAAGTTTCTCGCCTATCTTATGCAACAGCATATAAATCACTACTTGACGTGATTAAAACTCTGCGTGAGTTACAAGGAATTCGTTTCCACGACTTGAGGCATACATTTGGCACGGAGCGGGTTGGTTTGATGGGTATCGATGAACTCCGAGCTTTAATGGGGCATGAGACAATTCAAATGACTTTACGATACTCAAAAGTAACTTCTAGACATGCGGAAGAAGTTGCACAACAAGCGTTTGCTAAAATTCCATTTTATGAATAGCAAATGAATATATTTTTATAAATAATTAAGTACAAGTTTTCCACTAATGTATATAACTTTTAAAAGTCAAGAGAATATGTAATACTCTTAACCAGCAAAATGAGTTTTTCGGCTTTCACATCTGAAAACTAATACTGAAAATGCATAGTACTAAATTACACATTAGATTTCGCATTAAAATCTGCTACAAAATAACTGGCATCATCCTCTAATACTTTTGTAGTAAGGGTTTTGCTATTTTACCCAAATAAATCTTTCTACTTGAATTTTGAGAATTAAGCTCAAAAATTTTCGCAAAACTCTTTCTAGGCAAGAGTTACAGCCGTTGCATGGCGTCTCGTAGCAGCTACGCTACTTTCACGCCTGTTTTGCCGCTTCCACCATGCTTTTGCCGATTTCAGCCTCGTTGGGGATAAAAGCTGGCGCGATGTAGAACACAGAGTCCACGTCCTTGATGGCTGCATCTATACTTGAGCGATCTGTTAAGTCCCCGATCGCGACT
>JBBQRU010000238.1:0-5134 GCA_038214545.1 Cyanophyceae cyanobacterium
CTTGCCCCTGTTCCCATGTTTTACTTAAGAGACCGCGATCGCGTCTTACACTATTGTGGCGAAAGTTCTCGAACAACGCATGGTGCGGCGGAGTGTATTGATGCAAGTCGTCTATTTGGAGACATTCTCTTTCGCGCACTCACAGGAGCTAGCAAAACCGATATCCTCTTTGGGAATGATCCAACTATAGTATTGCAGGCATCAATTCAAGCGATCGCCAAGGGGGAGTACCGAAGCAAGACAGTCAATGATATTCGTGGTACCGGGTATGTAATGCAGAGTCTAGAAGCAGCGCTTTGGTGCTTCCACACAACAGAAACTTATGAAGAGGCAATTCTTGCAGCTACCAACCTAGGTGATGATGCCGACACAACAGCCGCCATTTGTGGTCAGGTTGCAGGAGCCTATTATGGAGAATCCAGCATCCCGAATCATTGGTTGAGACAACTGACAATGGGTCATGAGATTACTGAACTTGCCGATAAACTACATGCCGCCGGAGGATAAGGATAGTAGAAGAATTATTGGCGAATGTCTCTTAATATCAGATATACCGACTAACTCTTGATGCCATAATGAAAAGAGCGTAAATCATCGTTTCGTTTTTCCTTCTTTTAACCCTATGACTTCGCTGACGCTTCCCTTCAAATTCGATCTAAGTCAGGTTCATCTCACCGATGAGCAATTTTATCAGCTTTGTATCAGTAACCCTGACCTAAACATTGAACGAGATGCCAAAGGAGTTTTAATTTTTATGTCTCCAGTCGGTGGTGATAGTGGAAGACGAGAAGCAGATTACATCACAGATCTGAATATTTGGAACCGTCAAACCGGACTCGGCTTCGTTTTTAGTTCTTCAACAATGTTTAAGCTTCCTCTTGGTGGCGATCGCGCTCCTGATGCAGCATGGGTAGAACGCTCTCGTTGGCAATCTTTGACTTCAGAACAACGTCAGAAATTTCCGCCGATAGCACCCGACTTTGTGATTGAACTCAGGTCACGAACAGACAAATTAGACATGCTGCAAGAAAAAATGCAGGAGTACATGACAAGCGGCGTTCGCTTGGGTTGGATGTTGAATCCTCAAGATCAACAGGTTGAAATATATCGTCAAGGACAAGCTAAAGAAGTGCGTACCGCAAGGTCAGCGAAGCTATCGCTGCCTACTCAACTTTCAGGTGAAGCTGTTTTACCTAACTTTGCACTCCAAGTTGATCGCTTCACAGAGGATTGAATGATTTCTGACGCCAACATTTATACAATGAGTTAAGTTACAAGTAAAGGAGCGCAATGGGGTTATCTTATTACCAGTAATACTGGGTGGTTTTGCAGTAGGACTACTGACAACGCTGCTGAGAGTGATCACGGCTTAGAAGGTCTCAGCGTCAACAGCGAATTACTTCAACCGCACGCGGTCGTCTCCAACTGAGCTTAATTCAAGTTGGGTTAACCTTTGTAATATGGTATCTCTGTAGGGATACACAAACGAGCCGACGTAAACATCGCTTTATCTCTTCCTCCATGGGATTTGGGCGAACAATGACTGACTACAGTAAAAAATTTGACAGCACATTCCCAATCCAACGGCGGTTTGGATGAAATTCAGGTCGAATTGAATTGCATAAATAATCTAAATTGCATATGTTGTAAAGTGAATATTGGTACAAAATAAATTGCTTTACTGCTGTCTAAATTTGCGATCGCTCCACACCAAAAATTCTGGAAAGCGACGATAGCTTTGGGATCGGAGATAGCTTCGACAGATGCGCTCTTTTCAATTCGAGGTACTGCAATGGGTAAACGCGCTTGGCTAAACTCAATTCCTCAACACTGAACTACTGAGCGCGATCACGGCTTTGAGCGATTCCGAGGTGGGACGGCCAAAGTGCCAGCAATTAGCAATAAAGTTACGCGCTCAATGCAACTTAACCAAAGTCACATACCGTATCGTCGTTATCATCGTTTGGGTTTGGGGAATTTTAAGATAGCACCGTTTGCTTTTCTGCTATGCAATTTTTAATTCTCACTCTTGCTGTATTGTTATTGTTCGCGGCATTTCCTTATTTAATAGCCTATCAGAAGGTGCGGAAACGAACCTTTTGGTGTTTCCGGTCTGAGACGGTTCCTCCAGAGCAGATGCCAGAACATTTGAGGGCGATATTTCAGCCCACGATCGCAAAACTAGAACCTTATGGCTTTCAAGTGTCCGAGTATCACCTGATTCAGTACAGTACGGAAGACCAGAAAAGATGGAGTATTTTGCTCCAGCATCGATCGCAGCAGATTTACGCGGGCTGCGTCTTGGGTCAAAGCTTGAACCCAGGAAATCCAGTCATCCTAACGCTCTTCAGCTTTCTTGACAATGGGAAGCTGCTTGCCACACTCAACACTGAGTTAACAGGAATTTACAGCCAAGATCCGCAGGCGATAACTCAATATTTGGGCAACGCCGTTTCGGTTGATGACCAATGGCAAGCGCACCAGCGCAAGCTTGCAGAAATGAGCCAGCCCCAAATTCTGTCACTTGCTGCTTTTACCGAATGCTGGAAAAAATACAGTCGTACTAACGTTGAACGCCTCGTACACACCCAAGAGGTGTATTGGGTTGAGTGTGGTGAAAGCTACCGGATGAATTGGTGGACAGCAGCCAAGGGAATCGTTAAAGTGGCGAGTCAGAAACAAAGAAATAATAAGGCTCAGTCAAGCGCTCTTCAACAGCCTGCTGTTGAGTCTATGATCGAGCTTGAAATTGATGAATTCTACCAGTGGCAACACCGCCGTAAGCAGGGGGGTTTTTCTGCTAAAACCAAGCGCACTTTGACGTGGGGAACGCTTGCGCTGTTCATCGCAGTCTACGCTTTACGCTTTAATCCTCAATGGACGATCCTCTTTGTCGCTGCGCTTGTGCTGCACGAAGGCGGGCATGTCCTTGCCATGAAATGGTTTGGCTACCGAGATGCCACGATGTTATTTATTCCGTTCTTAGGAGCCTTGGCGACTGCACGCAAAGACAATGCTTCTCTGACTGAAAAAGTGTGGATTTCGCTTGCAGGACCTTTACCAGGGCTGATGCTCGGAATCGGTTTAGCAATTGCATTCAACACGAAGAGCGTTAATTCAGTTGAGGGATTTGGGTGGGCTAGGCAAGCGAGCGAAATTCTCATTTTCTTGAATTTATTTAATTTGCTACCAATTTACCCGTTGGATGGCGGGCAAGTTGCTGACAAACTCCTGTTTTCTCGTCATCCCCATATTGGCGTGATCTTCAAAGCGATCGGGGTTGTCTTGCTGGTATTACTAGGGCTACGGCAACCCTTGCTGCTGGCGTTTGCAGTTTTGATCGGCAGAACGATTCCTCACAGTTTCCGCTTCGCTAAACTGAATACGACACTCAGACCTGAATTGCAGCAGTTACCGTTAGAAGTACCAGACACAATTGTGCGGTTTTTGTTTACGAAATTGCATGATTCTCACTACCAGTCTTTGCCTTTCGCTCAAAAATGCGTTTTAGTACAGGGACTGCTTGAAAGCCGTCGAGAAAATTTAGCAAAATGGACAACGAGAGCGGGGCTATCAGGGATTTACTTAGTCAGCCTGAGCGCTGGACTTGTGGGTGGGCTTTACTCGTTCATCCCAAACTGGCAACTCTTGGGAACCGCATTTAGTTCAATCCGGCAAGAGCCAAAAGTTGTCTATCAAAAGAAAATGCAGCAAGCCCGCGATCGCGCCAATCAACAATTAAGAGCAAATCCTCAAGATATTCGCGCTTTCCTACAACGAGGCAAAGCAAATTTGGCTTTGAAAGATGACCAAGGCGCACTCGCCGATGCCAATCAAATTCTCCGACTCGATCCAAGCAATTCACAAGGGTATCAACTTCGTGGGGCTATCCGGTTTCGCAACGGAGATAAAAAAGCTGCTGCCACAGATTTTAATAAAGTTCAGAGCTTACGAAACCAAATGCTAGAACAGCGGATTGGGCAACTCAATCAGACCCTGAGCCGCAATCCAAAAGCCATTAGCGTCTATTTAGAGCGATCTCGGACTTATACTGCACTTGGTCGCCACGCTGCGGCGATCTCGGACTGCAATCAAGTTTTAAAGTTAGATGCTCACAATATTCAAGCGTTGCTAAGTCGAGCCGAGATCTACATGAGCCTGAAAAATTACCAACAGGCGCTCCGCGATGCTGATCAGGTTCTAAGCATTCAGCCAAACTCAGGAGAGGCGTATGGGCTTAGAAGCGAAGTCCGCCAGCAACTCGGCGACCAAGCCGGAGCAAGGGCTGACGAACAAAAAGTAGAAGCGCTAGAGCAAGCTCATTCCTCAATCAAAACAGTGAATTGATGGCTGAATTGCAACACATTGATCCCCCTGTCCTTTGCGGATTATACTTATCGCTTCAATTTCGCTCAACGTTCGTCTTGCCGTGTTGAATGGGTTGACCATTCAACTTAGTACTAAACTGAATATTCCGCTCATGTTGAATTGCTTTGCGCTACTGCTTACTTGAGATTCCACTTTGTTATAATACTCACGTAATTATCATTCTCATGCATTATGATGCAAACAATACAAGCACGGAATATCAGTCTTTATGAACTAGAAGAAAAATTTGGTTTGCAATTAGTGAAAAATACTGATTTTTTCCCTGAATGGACAAATGATTTATTATCATTAAATGATGCCGAAAATTCATCGTTAGAACGAGTTAAAAGCAACTATTTAAATTTAACTCAGCGTCGTCCCATGTCAGAAGAAGCGGTGAAGATGGTCGTGCTATCTACACTACTAGATTTAGCCGGATTTTATCAACCACCTTTTGAAATCGAAACTGAGAAGTCAACTGATATTTGTGCTGAAGATGAAAGCATATTAGTCAAAGGTAATATTGACATTTTGGTAATCCTAAAACGTCTTTGGGTATTAGTATATAGAATCAAAAAGCACTATTTTTGATGTGATAACTGCATTACCCCAAGCACTTGCTTATATCCCACATTCCGCACTTCAAAATGTAGTGCTTTATGCTACGCGCTTGCTCTCTGATACGAGTAAATAAAAATACTCAGAAGTTTTAAGTAACTTGGCATTAAAAATTAGCAATGAGTTACAAAGTATACAGCGGGTTGCG
>JBBQRU010000239.1:0-5128 GCA_038214545.1 Cyanophyceae cyanobacterium
GTTGTTGAAGGAATAAATAACAAACTAAAGGTTATTAAAAGATTGGGATATGGCTTTCGCAACTTTGAAAATTTTAGACTACGCAGTTTATTATCCTGGCATTTTAGTATTAATTCACCATAAGGGGAGCGGTAGAACCAACAGACCTTAAGACAAAAAGTTTAATCTAAACTATTGATTGGTTACTACAATGAGCAGAGTTGGAGAATAAAAGAGAAGTTAACACCTTGGCTTTACTCTTAACTATTGAAAGTTTCAGAGATCCCTTTTTTCTCCAACTATTTACCAATCCCACTCGTTGACGAGTTCTCTAGACATTCGCTCAGTGGCATCAATATTAAATTCTAAAGCAAGTCGATCCAGTCCATCTATAACTTGAGGAGGATGCTTGATACTGAGACGTTCATAACACCGAGTGCGATAGTCTGGTTTGTTTTGAAAGTTCTGAATTGCACGTTGAAGAGGTGCGATTACAGGATAGACAGCTTCTGCTTTTTCAATTGCAGTATCGGGAAAGGGTGTTAGTGTTTTGAGAATTGCCAAATCGATTAAATCCTTTGCATCTGTGGAAGCGTCCACCCATCGATCGCTATTTGCTAGCAACTTTTCGGTAATGCGATCGCTTACACTTAGACAGGCAACAGGTGACCATTCAGGAAAGCTGGGGGAGTCAAAAGAAATCCGCCCTTCACTAATGATTTCAAACTTGATTATCTGTCCGTTAATTAAAATCGGAAACCTCACACCATATTGATCGGTGCGAGGGTCTTGTGTCAGAGCAAATGTTGTTACGTCTGTAAAAATAGCACCATACCCTTGTTCGTATATGGCTGTGCGTAAACGAGAATAATCCTTACCATTGGGGCAAAGAAAATCAATATCTCGGCTCAATCGATATTCGCCATAATCTAACGCCAGTAGCGTCCCACCGCCAAAATAAGTTTGGCAAGAACTGAGAAACTCAGAACGCACTGACCGTAAAATAGTGATAATTTGATTGTGCCAAGAATGCTCAAATATCATTGGTTAACCATGAGTGATGTTCGCGTGCAAGGCTCTGAATAAACTCCTGTTCAGTATCGGCAATGTCTGCCATTACACCGCGATACCGCCACCCTCGCTCGTAAATTTGCAGAATTTCTTGTGAGGAGCGATCTTTCAGGGTCGGAGTTTCTCCTTGCCAAAGAAGCGATCGCAAGAACGGAAGTTCGTCAAGATCGGGAATTGGATTCATATTCTTGAGAATAATGTAACAAAACTTAAGAATGAGTTGTCAGCCAACTTCAGCATATTCTGTTCAAGACTGGACAACAAGTACCATTGAATGCGATCGCACTCGTTGTCCCAAGGGTGACTGGACAAAATCGCTGTTGGTGGAAATTGGAAGAATATTTTTACACTCGTTTTCCTCCAGTAATTCTCCCAAATAGACTATCCCCGCTTGTATTGCTGGTATATTGGTATGATTTGATTAAATGTGAGTATGAGTGAAAGCCATCAGTCTGAGCCAGTGGATGTCGATTGGATAGTAAACCTTTTAGGAACAGTAAAAGCTCTTGAAGTACACCCACATGAAGAAGCCTTAGCTGCAATTCTTGTTGAGCAAGCTCTAGAAAATGCTAGGCGAACTTGTACTGCTCCTGGTCTTTCTCTCGCAGCAGCTTTTGATCTGATTGTCGCGGCTGAATATTATACAAAAGTAACAAACAGAGGATGGCTTTATTGTCCAATCAATGATTCTCCGCTTTTAGTTTATCCATACACTAATGTCTGTACAAGATGTGTTTTAAATGGGAATTTTCACTTTCATCAAGCAAACAAGCTACCGTCTGGAACAATTGGAAGAACAACAAGTCGTTTGCTCTGTGTATTCCTTAAGCATTTATTCACAATTAATGCCCGAAATTTAAAGATTTTTCATGGCACTGAACCTGTTGATGTAATCATTCATGATGAAACAGAGAATTTAGTCTTACTTGTGGAAGTCAAAGCCGCACCATTAACAACACTTGCTTTAGCAGTAACTGTTGAGGCACAAACTGAGATGGGAAATGAGGGTGAACCAATTCCTTGTTTACACTCTCCTACAGATAATTCGTTTCTTGCTTCATCTAACTTGCATATTATTCTTCCTAAACTAGAAGACAGCGGCTGGAATTATAAACTTATATCTTTGGGAGTAAAAGGAAGCAACAAGTCTAGTACATGGGCATACGAGCAAATAGGCAGAGTTTTTGGTGAAGATGATCAAATGTTCTATCGGTATTTCCAGTTTTGGAATATTGCCTATTCAGCATATAACAAGGCTGCACGACGAAGGGGAACGTTACCTGAACCTGTTTATTGGCTGACAAATGCTTGTGGACAACCTACTCCCAGACCTTTAACTTGGCCTCAACGAAGAAGCGGTGAAGGTTACGAATCCGTTTCTGATAGTAAATCGAGCGTTGGTATAGATAGAACGGATGATATAAAAAAGGGAATCTATCAAGTTTTGAAAATGGCAGCATCTGGAAAACCAAAGCAAAGTCAATTTACAGTTAAAACAGCTTTACTTTCCAATATTCATGCAGTGCGTCACTACGATGAATACTTACTTGATCTTCAGGATATTGTCTGGACACTAGATCAAACAGGGAAAGCAAAAAAGGTTGGCGATTTACCACCGGAGAAAGATATATACAATCTTTTTGATGGTATCATTACATTTACGCAGAGCTATATAAGAGATGAATGGATTGAACGAAATTTCCACTTTTAATAATTCATGCCTACTCTTTCATAATCACATTGCTAGACGGGTTGGCTTAGATGTACAACGACGCATTGATGCTCTAAAAATTGGGCAAAAAATGCAAGATTTACCCGAAGAACTTTGGCATGATAGCTTTAAGTTTTATGTGAAGCACGATCCAAATCGACAGGGAGGACCAAATCTGAGAATGATTCGCCTCGATCCTCATAAACCTTCATTAACAGTTACTGGTTATATTTTTAATAAATTTGTTCATCCCTATGAAAATAGATTTATTACGGTACGAGAGGCGGCTCGTTTACAAGGCTTTCCTGACAACTTAAAATTCGAGGGTACACTTACAAGCACCCAACTTCAAGTAGGTAATGCTGTACCTGTATCCTTAGCAAAAGCTGTATTTGAACACTTGGTAAATCAATCAAAGTTGCTCTCGTTTCCAAATCGTTCTCTCAAAGCCTTGAGCTTATTTAGCGGTGCAGGAGGTATGGACATTGGCGCTCATCTTACAGGTAATATAGAAACTCGGCTAACTCTTGATATTTGGAGTGATGCTTGTGCCACACTGCGCGGCTTTTTTAGTGAGGGTGTCTACGTTCTGGAACAAGATATTTCCAAAGTAGAAGACCCACTAAATCTATGGCAAAAAGTTACAGATATTGAGCGACCCGATCTTGTTTATGGAGGTCCACCTTGCCAAGCATTCAGTCAAGCGGGTAAACAGAAAGCGACGCTGGATGACCGGGGTGGGATGATTGATGAGTTTTTACGCTTTGTGAAACATTTGCAACCATCGTTTTTTGTGATGGAGAATGTATCTAATCTCAAAGGTGTTGCTGGTGGTAAGCTGTATCAGGAAATTTTGGAAAAGATGGAGGATTTAGGCTATAACGTCTCGGTCGGTCTACTTCTAGCAGCTGATTTCGGTACTCCTCAACTGCGCCGTCGATTATTTTTTATCGGTTGTCGAAAGGAAATTGGTAGTATGAGCTTACCTTCACCTACTCATAGCTTGGAACGAGAATTGTTTGGACTGCTACCATATGTAACTGTTGGTGAAGCTTTTGCTAACCTACCAGCAGCAGAGTTTAGCCGTTAAAGATTTGTTATTGAGATTTCCAGCATAAGTGATTTCCGGACACACTTGACGAGATAATTATGGTATATTCAGTAGTTTCACAATTTACTGTAGCCAAAGAAGGACTATAAACTTGGATCTTAAGCATCCGCGAGTATGCTGATATCAAGAGCGTAATGTGAAATGAATCTATTAGAAAAAACTGGTACTCCCGTTGGTAGTTACGCGCCAGATTTTGAATTACCAGGGATTGACAACCAAGTTCACCATTTAAGCCGTTATTTAGCCAAATTTCGTGGTTTGGGTGTAATTTATATCTGTAACCGCTGTCCATTCGTCGAGTTATATCTAGAGCGGCTGAAAAAAATTCAATCTGAGTTTTTACCCCAGGGTTTGACTCTAATAGGTATTAATGCCAACGAGGCGTCTCAACCACAAGACACTTTGGCGGAAATGAAAACTTTTTGGCAGCGTCACAACTTGGATTTTCCTTATCTTTGGGACTCCACCCAAGATGTTAGCCGTAGCTTTGGTGTAGAAAAGACACCGACTGCCTTTTTAATCGACCAAGATGGGGTGGTGCGGTATTCCGGACAAATCGACGATAATCCGCGATTTCACTTGGTAAAACACCATTATCTTCATCAGGCGAGCGCCCAATTTCTCGCAGAGCAAGTGATTCACCCCAGTGAGACAGTATCTATTGGCACCTCTTTAATTTGGCGTGACTAGAAGACAGAACGCCACTGTCCTGTTATCTTAAATTGGAGGCAATTGCAACTTTTTGATAGGGCAAAACTAACTGCATGGGAACACATTACCAACGGGTTTTACTTAAATTAAGCGGTGAAGCCTTGATGGGCAACATGGGTTATGGGATCGATCCGGAGGTGGTTCGAGAAATAGCTGCCGAAGTAGCAGAAGTGGTAGCCAAGGGAATTCAGATCGCTATTGTCGTCGGTGGCGGCAATATCTTTCGCGGCGTCAAGGCGGCGTCGGCGGGGATGGATCGGGCGACTGCAGACTACATTGGGATGATTGCCACGGTAATGAATGCAATGACGCTGCAAGACTCTCTCGAACGCATTGGCGTAGAGACGCGGGTTCAAACCGCGATCGCCATGCAAGAAGTAGCAGAGCCTTATATTCGGCGTCGTGCTATGCATCACCTGGAAAAAGGACTCGTGGTTATTTTTGGTGCGGGAAGTGGTAATCCTTTTTTCACTACCGATACAACTGCAGCTTTAAGAGCAGCCGAAATCGGTGCAGAAATTATTTTTAAAGCAACTAAGGTCGAT
>JBBQRU010000240.1:0-5106 GCA_038214545.1 Cyanophyceae cyanobacterium
GTCATCTGTTGCGAACCGAGGTTTACCGGAGAATTCTTCCAAGTAAATCGTCCTTTGAGAGTGATGCTCAGGGTGTAATCGCTCACATCTAAGGCACTCGAATTTAATTTAGTTGGTTCCAGTTCTAACCCTTGCTCTAAAATATTTTGTGCCTTTTCAACAAGTTGCGAACCCTCTTCATTAATCGGAATTACAGCCTGCACTGGACTAGAAGCATCCGCATTCGGCCAACGTGCCAAAGATGCCATATAGGTTGTCTTACCAGAGGCGCGATCGCCAATCACCCTCATCACCGCATTACTTTGAGCAGATTCTGATGAACCTATTACCTGATTCTGAATTTTGTTTAACCAATTACGCATCATCTCTCATCCTCTTACCTGTACTTAGCCAATAGAGAGGAGAAATCATGCCATAGGGTTGCCAAGTAGATACTTGTCTTAAGCATGAACTTCTCCCATCAGTTCCCAATTCATCTTTCCGATTGGGTCGAGGATCATTGTGGCGAAGAACTCCAAAAGTTGAAATGGCATAGAAACGTAGATTTTTTGGCGGAATCCTCGCTTGTAAAATCGCTTTTGTTTGTGGTAGGTGAATATCGAATAAATCTCTCTCTGGATCTAAGCGACCTGGCCATAATTCACCTCTTTCACACTTGCTCATCGCTAGAGCAATGCGTAAATTTTTAGCTCTATCATGAGAGTCAATTAAATCTGTAAATCGTTTGAGTACCCGTTTATAAAATTTATCTGTACCTCTTGTCCATTCTGTCAAGAGAATTAAACAACCAGTAACATCTTGCATTAAGCATTCGTCAATAAATTCTGTAGACAGAGGAGTATTTATACCTGATTCTAATTCTTCAAAAATTTCACCAGGATAATCTCTGACAGCTAAATTAATTCCTTCCGACTTACCAAAATAAGTCTTAGTTTCAATTCTAAATGAGTAAAAGGGTAAACTGTCAATTCCTCCTCTAACAGTAGTAGGTTCTAGAGAATCGCCTTCTTGGATAATATTTTCAGCTTTCTCTGCTAACTGTTTTGTTTCTTCATTCAAAGATTGGATAGTGAAATTTTTAGCTTTATTTCCCCCTCTCCTGTTATCCGGCCAATAAGCTAATGCTGCCAAATAGCTAGTTTTCCCTGAACCCCGTGGACCAATAACGCGAATGTTCCCCATATTTATCCTTGACTACTTGGCTAAAAAGTTTCCTAAGCATATCCACGGAAGTTCTAGTAAAGAGCGATTATAAATTGTTGTAATAAAGCAGCGAACTGATGAACCAGAAATACTTCTGTTGATTTGTTCTAACTGTGGTTGAATCGGTCTAAAATATTTTTGCAGAATGTAGCTATGACGTTGTTGCCAATTTAACTGAGAACCATGAGGGTGATAAGCCAGTTTTAAAGCTTCCTGGTTGATATCACAAAATAAGTCAGCTTTATTTAAACAAATTACAATGTGTCGCACTTGAGGACAGTCATGACAGAAGAAATCTACCCAACTCTCAAACCTGTTACACCATTGCTGTAATGTCATAAACTCCTCTGCATCTACACCCCGCTTTAAAATTTCCCGATAGGGAGGAAGAATTAGTAAAATACCTTCACTTTTACGTGTTGTATCCAAGAAGTTTTTCCACTTATCTGGGTTATCAGTCCGCCACGTTTTTCGCCATATTTCACCTGGGGTATCTATCCAATCTACAGGAACTTGCTTGTAACCAGTAATAAGCCTGACTCGGACATCTAAGGAGCGAGGATCAACTTCCTTATCTGAATTTGTTGCCTTAGTTGCTTCTAGTTCATCGTCATACAAAAGTGCTTTGAGATATTCATAGTCAGGAGATAAAACTTCTACATAGCTACTCTTGGGGTTAGCTAACTCCATTGCTAGATGTGTTTTTCCAGTAGCGCGATCGCCTATGTAAATTACTCCCATATCTATCTGAGTATACTCATCATAAAATTCGGCATTTGTTTAGTAATGCGGGTATGTTTTGGGAGAATTGTCGGTAAATTAGCGTGTGCAAGAATATCAACTGCATCACGATGTTTAACGCTTAATTCAACACATTCAATTTCTAGAAAACAATCAAGATAATCAATTAATAGCCTGTAAAGGTTTAATCTACCTTCAGAACATGTACGTAATTGTTAGTATTTTTTATATTTGCAACCTCAGTATTATCCGCGATGCGTCTTGTGGCAATTTCCCCATACCACAGCGTCAATTTAAACTGATATCAATTTTCAATACTGTATATACTGCTTTGGTAAGATGAGTTTTGACATCTTCCGCTCGCTTGGTATCGAGTAAGCTTAAGGTACAAACTCTTAAGCGTAGAGGCACAGATTATGACCCTAGCTGAGGTGCTTTCATCCGTCCGTATGCTTTCTGCAACAGAAAAGAGCAAGCTGATTCGGATTCTGGCGGAAGATTAAGACGTAGCTGAAGATATATCACCATTAGAACCCTTGAAAACTTATGACCTGCTGACTCCCTATGATAGTTTTGGGGCTGGTGCAGTTTTGATGGAAGCACTCAGGCAGACAGACGCGGATGAGTAGTAACGTCTACAATGCAAATATTCAACTTGAAAATATTCCAGTGCGGACTTCAGCGAAGGCTGCCCAGTGATCACGGACAAGCTTTATTGATGCACGCTGTTCGTGATTAAAAAACAAAACTTCCTAATTAGACCATATTTTGTTTCTTCTCGAGCATTTGTTATAAACTAAGACTATATAGAAGTGAATTTGCGACTAGCGCTGACTAATGATACAAATGAAATGTATAGTTGATGCATTTTGGGATTCTGAAGCTCTAACATGGGTGGCGACTAGTGATGATGTTCCTGGATTGGTAACAGAAGCTTCTACTATTGAAGTTCTGACGCAAAAACTCCGAGAAATGATCCCAGAACTCATTCGGTTAAACAAAATATTGCCTCCAGATTATGTAGGCTCGATCACTTTTGAGTTAATCAGCCATCGACAAGAGTTGATTGAGGTGGCTTCCTAGATGGGTATTTCGTTTACTCCTGAGTTGAAAAAAATTATCTCGAAAGCTGGGTGCTACTTTGAACGACAAGGTAAAGGTGACCATGAAATTTGGTATAGCCCAATTACAGACAGTAGGTTTGTAGTAGATAGTTCTATCAAATCGCGTCACACAGCTAATGGAGTTTTGAAGCAGGCTGGACTACCTAAAGCATTTTAAAATGGCATTTGTCATGCGCTACTAGATGCCCAGCGAGTTAAAAGCGGAAATTTTTGACTTAAAGTTTTATTCCGGTATAAAAAATCGCTTGTTTAATGTTTTGGGCTAAAGAATGTTTTTGTTGCTGGGTGGGCATAAACTTCAGCTGATTTATGGTAAGCTGACTACATTTCACGGAATCCCACCTGACCATACTGTCAAATTATCGGAATATGCCCACCTTACTATCCGATGCAAACACTTATCTTGTCGGTTAGCTTGACCGAAGCCCAATAATAAAGTTACACTTTATTTATTTTCCCAATAACTCAAAGAAAGTTTTCTTGTCAATACCAATATCTTGAATCATGCCCATTAAAGTCCCTTGTTTTAAGCCTTTTCCCGAATGAATAGGAACAACAACCCTTGTTCCATGACTATCTTTGTAAATAGCATGACTCCCCTTTTGACGGTCAAAATAAAAACCTAAATTTTCGATAACTTTAGTAAATTCTGTAGCTTTGACACTGGGAAAATTACTCATGCCAAGATACTTAATGGCTTAACGATTAAATCTTCTTGAGGAATTGACTGATTATCAGCTCTTAAACTTTCAATATATAATTCAATAGCTTCTGTAATATTCAAGATAGCCTCTTCAAAAGAATCTCCTTGAGAATGACAACCTTTTAGGGTAGGACAAAAAGCGTGATAACCTCCCTCTGATTCTTTTTCTAGAAGAACTGTGTAATTGTAAATTTGTTTATTATTGTTGTTCATATGTTTTAAAGTTATTTGCAATCTACCTACTTTTACCTTAGCATTACTCCATACTAAAGACTTTTGTGTCTTGAAAGTCAAGCGATCGCTCAATAGACATCTCCATAAATTAATATTGACCATCGTTAAGTTTTATCCCAAATGGTAGAAGACTGAAGCCTAAGTGCGCTTGGCAACGATGAAACCTGAAGGTCACAGACAGACTTTGTGTGTGCAGCATTACATTCCTCGTTCAACAATCAACTAGGCGTTAATTTTCTAAATCTATAGACATTCTTAGCTGCTGCCGCAAATTGGTAAGATGAGTTTTTACTGTTTCTTCCGCAGATGGCTGGCTTTCCATCGCTAAAGGAGGATTGTCCTCATACTCTTATCGGACTAACCAAGTCATGAAACGATATCAACTGATTTTACTGCCGTTAGGGTTGTTGCTAATTTGGGACTTCACCGCCCAGATCGCAGTAGAAATGTTGTGGTTTCAGGAATTGGGATATTTGTCTGTATTTTTGTTACGGATAAAAACACAACTAGGATTAGGGACGATCGCTCTCTTACTCTCCGGAACCTTTTTCTGGAGTAATTTTGCTTTAGCTAGTCGAAACCTCACCCCCAAGGATATTCCCAAGCACTCAGAACTGAAATTACGTTGGTTATTACCGATTGTGATTGCTCTAGGTCTAGTTACTCACCCTAAAAGAGACTTAATAATTACTAACTGGTTACAGTCATTACGGTCAGAATCAATAGAACTGCGGTTCCAGAAATTGCTTATTATGAATTGCGGCGCGAACTATTGAGAGCAGGAAAAACCAAAAGCATCAACCGATTCAATCAATTGGCTCGCTATATTTTGATACCAGCGGATTAGTGGATTAGTCATAACATATGTGATTCAAATGTTCAACGTCTAGCCTAACTTAGAACCAATTTAATAATCTAGAGAGACTTCCGTTTGTATTACGGCGAGGTGATCAAAGCGTTGAAGTGACTGGTTTAGTTGATGCCCTAAAGCATAAGTAAAATTACTGTTAATCCTATTTTATTTATTTACAGACTAATGCGTAACACTGAATCCTTACATTTTTTTATTTACCAAAACAATTATTTGTGATGGGTGTTGGT
>JBBQRU010000241.1:0-5066 GCA_038214545.1 Cyanophyceae cyanobacterium
CGTAAAAGACTAGCAATATCTGCTGAACTTGCTGATTCACGCAGCGCGGTGAGTAAGCGGCGCGAAGATGCTTCTGTAAAGTGACTAATATCATCCGGGATGTTACCTGTTTGCAGGATTTCTTTGAGTTCTTGAAATGAATCAATAGTCTGTGATTTCATTGTTTAAATTATTCATACTTAGTACGATATTAGACTCCAGTTTTCTGCCTTGGAAATCAGATATTTTGTGATTATTGGTTCAAGCGATCACATCAGCGAGTCGATGACAATAGCAGTAATTTTTTTGGCTCAGTAGCACTACTGCTAAGTAATCTCAGAAGATTTTGTAAATTTTGCTAATAAAAAACTTGTATCATGGTGAGCCTGGTAGTAATGACTTTCAAAGCAATTTTGTATATTTTTCAACAAATGATTGTGATTTTACCCTAGTTAAATTAAAAAAATGTGATATTCGCAACCAACTCTGCTTAAGTACTTAAGTGTAGCACTTATCCTGCTGACTAAGTATCAGCCCGGAATGTTGTGGGATAGCCACAATTTTCAGCGTAAGTGTCGTATCTATCCTACTGACTAAGTATTAGCCTCAGTGTTCCTGCATTTGAGAAATCTGAGTGTTATTACCCGAAACGACTTCCAACTCCTCAACAATGCACTTAAATTCCTCAACCAGCAACAGGCTATAACCTAGTTGCTCAAACACTTCTAGGGCTGCACGATAGTACCACAATGTTCCTTCTTTACCACCTCGAAATTTTTGCCACACTGTTTCTCCTTCCCGCCGCAGGTCAAGCAAAATTGAACGCGTATTGTGCAGTTTATCCGCCAACTCGACTCTGCAAACTGCAGGGGAGGCGTGACGCAGATTTTCCAGATGTTGCTGCTTGCGTTCTCTCCAGGGTGGTTTTGGCATTACATCCGTATCAGTACATTCATCAACTATCTGGGTGACTCGTTCCCCAAACTGTTGGAGAATTGCTTCACGAGTAGCTACTCCCCCTTGGTCTTCTACAGCGTCATGTAAAAGTGCGGCGATCGCTTCATCTTCATCCCCACCATCTTCCAGCACCAAGGCGGCTACACTCAATAGGTGGCTAATGTAAGGTACACCTGTTCCTTTTCTTACTTGTTGTGCATGGAGTCGAGTGGCGTAAACTAAAGCTTGTTCAAAGCAGTTTGTTAATAACGTTTCTGTAGCGTTCATTTTTATCGTGCTGTTGTAATTATTTGTAAAGATTCACAGTTTCTTGCAAATCTTCGATCATTCGCAGACGTAAGTCCCAAGGTAAAAGAACTTCTACTTTTGGTCCCCATGCTCTCAGTCGCATCACCACATTGTTATCAGTTACCCGATATTTCGCTGTATAGTAACAATCATCAGGATGAAGCTGAGGAATTTTCAGGAGAAATTCTTGCTGAGAACTCGGAGCGGATTTTTGAATAATCTGCTCAACTGCCAATAAGTCGATCTGCGTAAAGGTTTCATGACGAAATGTATCTTGAATATATTTGTCATGAAAATCTTGTTTAAAACGTAGCAACATTTGCGAACTTGGGAGATAGAAGTCAAATCCCCAAGCTTCTGCTAGAGCATTTTGGATATAACTTGGATGCGGTATTCCCTGTTGATAATGCTGGCGTAAGCTTTCTGGTACAGCAGCATCACTCCAGCTTAACTCCTGTAATTTTTGAATCCGGTCTAGACGATAGTTATACCATGTGACTTTGTTTGGGTCTTTAGGAGTTTGACCATAAGCACATAAGTAAAGCGCACGTTGATAGTAATAAATGTACACTGGATAGACGATGCGGTCTACCTTTCGCCAGATGTTGGCACTATCATATTCTATTTTTATCGGTGGAACTGGATTTTGTGACCAGAGATTTTTAAGATGATCTTCTAGTCCCTCAATGCGATCTATGGCTTCTTGGGAAACGATATATTCAACATGCATGGAGAATCTTTGTATCCCGGCGATCGGCTGAGAAAATGTATTCAAGGTAGTGGCTAAATCGGGATTAAAAATATTTACTAATTCATTGGGATTTTGTTGAAAGTTAGCGATATCTGGCAATTTTGATACTTTCTGAAATTTCTTTCCCGTTACTTCTATCGATTGCTTTAAATATCCTCTTTCCACTAAGGTAGCAAAATCATACTCTAAATTTTTTCCTGTAACAGCAAACAAGCGACCGTTTGCAAGCGGATTTCTCCGACTGACATTTTTACCGCGTTGTTTTGACTCCTTTACAGTTTCTGCGGGTAATGGCAACATTCCTGTAGATAATAAGACTTCTAGTTCGTTGACTTGGATAGGGTAATATTGCTGGAATGACTGACACCAATTGTCTTTGGCAATGCTCATTGAGCCAAACAGCCACTCTTGCAAAGTTTTGGCACATCTACAGTTAGGATCGTGTAGGCTGGGAATGCGATCGCGTTGGTGATGTTTTTCTCCTTGGGTAAAAAACTGGTTCCGCCATTGATTGTAGGTAAATTCATCCTGTTGCAGTCTAATATCGGCTTCATCCCCGTAGATAGTACGCAAGATCACCCACAACCGTAGCGCTTTGGCTAAGTTTTGTTTTAACGACCCTGGTGTTAGCGACCTCAAAAGTTCGACACTAGGAGGATAGTCAAATGTGTTAGGCATAATCACAAGTGGTTGATTCATCTAAGATAACAGTACCTGGAAAAAGCCTTTTCCGGTCATGTGTCATATTGTGATGGCAAGGTTACACCGCATGTAAATTAATGGCTACTTACCATATCAATTTAGAAGGCGATGTTTTAAGGGTCAAGTTTGGCGAGCCAGCCGATGGCGACCAGATTGTCCAAGACGCTGCGGCGCGTTTGGATGAATTGATTGCATCTGGAGATTTGGGTGGTGGACGGTTGTTGAAAATCGATGGTCCCGCATCCTTACCTGTGTGTTATCTAATCGCGCATAAAGTATCTCATCTTTACGCTGCGATCGCTATCTTTGACCCCAAGATCGGCAGGGAAGGATATAAAACATATATTGTTGCTACTACCCACACTCCAGCCTACAAGCTTGGTGAACTCATTGAAAGCGATGAACTTCAAAACAACAAACCAAATATCAAGGTTGTGCTTTGCGGACCACCACAATCAGGCAAATCCTGTCTCCGAGAAGGTTTAAAGCAAGCAATCAGCAGCATTGAAGGCGCACCATACCCTTATACAATTACAGCTTGTCCCGATGGTGAGGGTGCTTGGTTTTCTGAAGCTGCACGACGCGATCGCGAGTTAGCACGACAATTAAAAAATGATTATAAAGCTAAGTTTACCCCTGAGTTTGCGAAGAAAGCCGCCGGATGGGTGAGGAATGCAAATACCAGGCTCAACATTATCGATGTCGGTGGGAAAATCACCGAGGAAAATCGGCTGATTATGCGTGAGGCGACTCATGCTGTGATTTTGGCGGGAGATCTAACCAAAGTTAGCGAATGGAAAGATGTTTGCGAGTCTTTAAGACTATATGTAATTGCGATTATCCACAGCGATTTGGAAGGTCATGCAGATCAAATTGAAACCGAATCACCTTTGATTACAGGTAGTGTCCATTACTTAGAACGGGGAGAGGATGTTTCTAATCGGGAAATGGTGCAAGCACTGGCGAAAAAATTAGTAAGTTTGGTTAAGTGAGGAATTATGCAAACGATTATTATGACTGTTGGAACTTCACTGCTGACAAATCCTGATAGAGATTTACCCGCTAAACGTCCGTGGGTTGGTCAGAAAAATATCGTGTCTGTATGCTACGTTCACGAACAGTACAGAATACTCGTCTACTTACCATTTTTATCTAAGACGGCACAATCTACCTCAGTAGTTCATCGTGCAAATTTACCAGAATCTGGCGTACCAAGGTCAAAAGTTATCAGTGTTCAAGATGATTCCCAAGGACATCATCGACCCAAAGTCTGGAAAAAAGTTGAAAAAATGCTCCAAGATATTCCTTGGGTTGATTATATCCGCTTCGATAAAAATGCTTTTAATGCTCCCAAAAATGGCGTAAAATCAGCCACCCGCAAAACACCAGATGGACGCCATGTTTTTTGGATTCACTTACATGAAAGCGACGAAAAACATATTGCTGTTTCTGTAGAAACTACAGGACATACTCCCGAACATCAACAGCAAGCAGCCGCAGAATTACGCGAACACTTAGGTAGGTTACTTTAACCGGGATTATTTCATTCTCTCTGAGTAAGACCTACTTCCGCGAAACACTACCTTTGATTGTATGTCTCTGTAGAAGTAGGTCGTTTTTTAACAAATCAAATACTAGTATTAGAGATAACCAGCTAACTTTTAAGTTTTAGTTTGTAGATAAATTTCAAAATCCTCGCCAACTTCCTGAACATCAATGTCTGGATGTTGTAATGCTTTTTTCACAAGTTTTTGAGTTAGTCCATCATCAATTTGAATATAAAGCTCTAACAATCTTCTATACTCTTCATCCGTACCATTTCCTAATACAGATTCTGCTTGAGCTTCAATATTATCTAAAAGCCATTTATGATCAAACAAAATAATCGCATGGCGAACTAGTTCAATATCAGAATGACCCACACTAGCTAAGTTTATTAATACATCAAATAAACTTTGAATTTCTTCGTTGCTTAGATAGCTGATAATTTTCAATGCTGAGCTTCTTTCTGATGGATTTTCTAAAGCTTTTCTAATGAACTGTACTCTTGATGGGCTATTTAGAAAAGTTTTCTGAGTTTCCAAATAGGCTTTTTCTTGGTGAATTAATTGATGCCAAATATCGGTATCTTGTTGATAGTATTGTGTTTCATTCATAGCTAGTATGGATTATATTACCTTTTTCTTACCTGTGTAAATCCAGCCACAATTCATGAATTTCTCTACAAATTCGGAAAATGGCATTTCTTGATAGGGATAAATAGTATGATGAGTAGGAGAGTGTAGTCCATCAACATCTTTACCATCTGCTATCACCGCAAGACCTACTGGTAATAGTGTCCCTTCATCTATTCTATAATAATGTCCTGTTAGGGAAGCATAGTGAATAT
>JBBQRU010000242.1:0-5031 GCA_038214545.1 Cyanophyceae cyanobacterium
TACTCCTGGTGCCAAATTGTATTATTACGAAGGAACGATTGAGATTCTCATGCCTGGAGAAGACCATGAATTTTTTTCCCGCGTCATTAACTACTTGGTGACAACCTTTCTGCTGAAGAAAGGACTCCAATTCAAGATGACTGGGGCAAAAACGCAGGAGAAGGAGGGATACGCTTCGGCACAAGTGGATGAATCTTACTGTATTGGTGGTTTTAAACCCATTCCTGATCTGTCGATTGATGTCATCTTTACCAGTGGTAGCGTCAATAAATTAGCGCGATATCAAGCACTCGGTGTTCCGGAAGTTTGGTTTTGGCAAGATGGCTCTTTAACGTTATATCATTTACGCGCTCACGGATATGAACGCATCGACAAAAGCGAATTACCTGGACTTGAGCAACTTAACATAGACTTACTAAAACGCTGCATTTTGATGGCTGAGACTGACTTTCCTTCCTGCGTTGAAACCTTTACTGCATCAATTTGAAGAAGATAGAGCGTGTATTTATGTATTTATGCGTCATTACAACAGTTCCCCTGTCGCATCCATAACATTCTGATTAACAAAAAAGTCGGCAACAACTTTCCTTACGTGAATGTAACTTTATTTGGTTTATGCCCAGCTACGAAAAACATTGTAATGTCATTCCAAAAGCCTTCAGCAGTGGAAGCTGCATTCAGTTCTGAAAAGTACTCCTGTTTGCACTCTTCCAATTGCTGCTCTGACCATTCTACTTCCTGTAGCCCAAATGCGCTATTTGCGTTACCAGTCCAGCTTGCTGATGCTTCTTTTAAGTAGAATCCAAATTGCTCAGTTGTAATTTCAATATTTTCAAACCCAATTTCTTGAAGCATTTGACAACACTTATCATAACTTCCAAGTAACTGATTGGGGTTTGGAATGGTAATTCCATATCGTTTTACCACTTTCCGAAATAATACAGATACAGTTGGAGAGCTTTCTGCAAGACAGGAAAATGCAACTATTCCTCCTGGCTTTAGTGCATTGTGCCATCGGTTAAGGGCTTTTGAAATATCCGTAAAGTAAGCAATTGCAGATGAACATAAAATGACATCAAATTGGTTCTCTTGAAGTTCTTGCTCATCTGCGTCTGCGGACTCAAATTCAATATTAGTTAGCCCTAATGCTAAAACTTTTTGGCGAGCTTGCTGCAACATTGCTAAAGAAAAGTCAGTTCCTAAAACACATCCAGTAGAACCAACAATCTGAGCCGCAGCAATAGCAGCTAGTCCGGTTCCAGTAGCAATATCTAGAACTGTCTGACCTGGTTGTAATTTGGCAATTTTTACTAGGCGATTTGCAGCTCGTCGATGAAATTCGTTTTCATAGTTAGGTCGATTGTTAAAATCGTTGATAATCTGCTGTTTGTAAGCACTTTGCGCTCTTGTAAGTCATATCCATCTATCGATTTAATTTTCTACATTTTGCCACCTATCAAAACTGGTGAATTGTTTGCAAATAACGCCCATGATTCACCTGCGGCGGAACTCCTGTAACTAAAACTATAACCCATTTTCGGCAGCCTTTGTTAAGAAAAGAGAAGTTTTCGGATGCTTGTGAGTATGGGGCTGATCTCGCTCCATCCGTCTGACTCAATGGTACAATATCATCGCTCTCACCAGTTGTGACCGTGGGCTTTCCGCGATTCACTACTGATGTTTCAGCTTACGATAAAATGAAGGGGGTAGACGCATTACATATTGCTTGTGCTGAAGTTGCACTTGCAGACTGTATCGTTACCTGTGATGACCGAATGATTAAGAGGTACAGCGGCACGGTGGCAATAAAAACTCCGACTGAGTTGGCTGCGGCAATAATAAGCTGAGAAAATTAGGAAACGCAAGATTATTATGACTCAAGCACTATCTGTACCCAAGAGCGATGATGTTAGATGTGAAGCGATAAGTGCGCTGATTGAACGTTTGGGAATTGGTAAAGCTGCCTTCTTTATTCGAGAAACGATGTCGCAGCCTGTCGATTATTTGCAGGTGAAAGAGCAGCTGTTTGGGAATATGACGGTTGCCGACATTTGCAGTGAAATTCGACGCAATCAGTCTTGAGTCCTTGGGATCAGTTAGATAGTCATGAATTCAGCACGTCAAATATGTATCCACTGATTCAGAAGGTAGCACCTTCAAAGTTTGATTACGTAAATCTAGTTCTAATCCTAACGCCTCTAATGGAATCACCCCGATTAGCGCATCTCTACCCCCTGGCAATTCTAGACATTCAAAAGTCCCTTCGCGTCCACAAAGAGTAATTTTAGCGTCTTGAAAAATTCTGGCTTTACTCACGCCTGTTGCTGTGGCGACATCAACTTCTTTTAATAATTCTAGTCCTAACTTCGCGATCGCCTCACCGGGCAAGCATAAGGTTGTTGCTCCCGTGTATACCAATACATTTTTTAATGTAATAGAACGCACCTGGTCTACTGAAATAAATTCCCGCTTTGCCAAAATTTGATCGGCTCGATTTGTCACTATCAGTGTTGTGAGAACTTTTCCCATGTCATTAATACTTACGGTCATCATCGTTGCCTCCTGAGTTTGGGGCGATCTCTACACTATTGTATGTTGGTAGATATGAGTATTTGTTTGGGGATATGACAGTTGGCGACATTTGCCGTGAAATTCAGCGCAATCGGTCTTGACTCCTCTTATATATGTAGTGACATACATGTAAAAAGTGTTACTCTTTCTTAGCACCTAATCAGTTAAGCAAACTATAATTGAGGTGCAGAAAGCTCAAGAGAAGAATATGACGACCGTTGCGATCTTGCCAACTTCCAATGGGGATGGAGAGCGAATTTTTCAAGCGATCGCTGGAGACAAGCACTCGACGGGAAAAACCGCTGGTGAAGCACTAGATGCTCTGACGGCTCAATTAGATAGTGATGAATTCAGCACTCTACTGGTGATTCAAAGCTTTCGTCCTGACTGGTTCTTTGATGCTAAGCAGCAACAACGGTTATCGGAACTGATGAGTCTTTGGCGAAATGCACGCGATCAAGACGAAACTCTGCCTTCAGATCAACAAGCGGAGTTAGATCGCCTGGTTGAAGCTGAATTGAAAGCAGCAACAGCGCGATCAGCGGTTCTAGTGCAACAACTGAACCAATGAATCCGCTTTACACGCTGGTTGCGAATCGCGCAGCTCATAGATGTGAATATTGCCGTGCGCCTGAACTAGTCTTCAATTTTCCTTTTGAAGTTGAGCACATGATCCCAGTTAGCCGAAGTGGATCTGATAGTGAATCCAACTTAGCCCTTGCTTGTCGTTCCTGTAACCTTCGTAAAGGTACTCGGATCAATGGCACAGATCCTGAATCCCAGGCTGAATTTCGCTTCTTTAACCCAAGAGAAGATAAATGGAGTGAGCATTTTCACTTTCATATCGAATCTGGCATAATTACGGACATAACATCTATTGGGAAAGTAACCATCAATTGTTTGGAGATGAATAGCCAGACGCAAATAACTGCGCGACAACTATGGATTCGGTTAGGCTTGTTCCCATAGTCTTAAAATGCTCACAGAATCGTCAAAAGAGTTAAGTTAAAACAACACCTAAAACTAGATAAAATACATGAGATATATCGAAGTGCCAGGAGAAATTAATGAGAGCAATCAACTTATACTTGACGAATCACTGAATGTAATTAAACCCCAAAAGGTTAAAACTGATATGATATTTTGCGATGATGAAGAGTATCATAATGAAAGTAAAGAAGAAATTCTTGAGGGTATTCGTGAAGGCTTTCATGAATGTCTAACAGGAAATACTCATCCAATATCAGAATTATGGGACGATATTATGATTCAGGCTACAGGAGCAATTAACGAAGAAGGTGAACTTATACTTGATGAACCACTAAAGCCAACAAAACCTCAAAATGTTGATATTGTGATCTGGTTTATTAAGAATAAAAATTCTATTGAAGAATCTTCTAAAGAAGATTTTGAGACTTCAGCAAGAAAGCTAAGCGTGTCTGAGAAATGATCGATGCAGGATAAATTACCACCAGTCAAAAGACCAAAAGTTTTGAACTAAACGCGGTTTTGAACACGCCAGATCCTAAAACTTTTTACAACCTAGACGAAAAAGGCTACATCAACTATTTGTACAAGTGTCAGGATAATGGTAAGTTACAGCTTTATTTTCCAAATCCGTCTACCAGGGTGATGACTGCCATAAGCAACTTTTCTGGGTCTAACGGCTTTGAGAGATGCTGACTGAATCCAGCCTCACGAGCTTTTTGTTGGTTTAAATCCCCGGCGTAGGCAGTGAGTGCGATCGCGGGAAGGGGAACTTGTCCAATTTTTTCTGAGCGAATTTGCTCCATTAGCATGTAGCCGTCGAAATCTGCCATGCCAATATCGCTAATCAGAAAGTCAATTTGGGATTCACGCAGTACTTGCAAAGCTTCGTGTGCTGATGCTGCACCTGTGACGATCGCTCCTTCTTGCTCCTTCAACTGTATTATCTGCGCCGAAAAGTGGCACAAAAATGTACTCATAGGCTCTCGTGCCCAAGGCACTCGTGTAGGGCGTTTCATCTTTGAGCGCTTGGCGTGTGGTAATCACTTGCTGAATTTGACGTTGCAGGCGGAAAGCTAACTCGGTCGGGTAATCCAATTCAAAAAAGTCTTTGCCAACCGATTCTGATAACGTTTTCTGCCACAGATCGAGCAAGGGCTGATTGACGTAAGTAAAGCGTCCCGCTAAATCAAAGGTGTAGATAAAGTCCGGCACGGCAGACACAACGGCATCAAATGAACGCAGTTGCTGCTCAAGATCGGCGGAAAGCTGCCGCAATTGTCTCGTTCGCTCGTCTACTCGGTGCTCTAGCTCTGCGTTTGCCTTTTGCAACAAGTCTTGTGCTTGCTGATTCTGTTGGTCGAACCGACTTAAAGCCTCAGCATAGGTGCTAATAATCAGGGTAAAGACGAGCACGATTAAGATGCTGAGTAGACACATACCCAGTTCAAGCGTATAAATCTGCGATCGCGC
>JBBQRU010000243.1:0-5012 GCA_038214545.1 Cyanophyceae cyanobacterium
CGCCCGATTGTTTGCCAACTCAAACTTAGCAATCTCACGACCACCTAGATCAGCGATCGCATAGATGTTGTCTTCGGTCTGAATCCTATAGGCTTCTGCTTCATATTTGCCATCGACCCCCAACTTGGTAACTAAAGCCACTGAGACAGCCGCCATCACCTGTTGTCTAAAATCATCAAACAATAAAGGATTAGAATGCCCCAACTCATCACGTTTAAAAAATTTGACATTGTAACCTACATCATATATAGTGCATTTATGCATCACTCTTACAGCGCTTTTTATAAAACTTTTAAGTACTTAAATGTGAAAAAAACAAAGCCGCTTAAGCGGATAACAATTTCAGTCGATGATCTGGATTATCTTAAACTTGAGGTGATTGCAGAAATACAGAGTTGTTCTGTTTCATATCTTGTACGTCAAGCAATGAAGGCTTATATAAAACAATTAGAACAAACATAGGATAAAAAAATTGATGGATGATTTAAATACAGTTGTGCTAGGTGATTGCATAAAGGGTATGTCTCAATTAAAGGAAAACTCTTTTGATATAGCTATAGTTGATCCACCTTATAATCTGAGCAAAGGTAATACTTGGAAGTGGGATAATTCCGTAAAATTATCTGGCTTTGGGGGTAACTGGGAAAAAGTTATGCAGAAATGGGATGACATGCCTATGGGAGACTATGTAGAATTCTGTCTAGCTTGGCTTTCTGAACTTAAACGTGTCATCAGTCCAGAAGGTTCCATATGGATTCATGGGACGTATCATAATATTGGAATTATTAATTATTGCCTTCAACAGTTGGAAATTGAAATAATCAACGAAGTCATTTGGTACAAAAGAAATAGCTTCCCGAATTTGAGTGGAAGGAGGTTAACGGCAAGTCATGAAACAATCTTATGGGCGCATACGGGTTCAAGTAAAAGTAGAAAATACAATTTTAACTATGAGGCATCTAAAAACAACGTGTACGAGGAAGATAACCTAAAAACACCTGATAAACAAATGAGAACGGTTTGGGATATACCAAATAACAAAAAAACAATCGAATTGGCATATGGTAAGCATCCTACACAAAAGCCATTACGTCTAATAAACAGGATGTTGGATATTAGCGCCCCAAAAAATGCAAAGATATTGATTCCATTTTCTGGTAGTGGTACTGAATGTATAGCCGCTCTACAAAAGGGGTTTAGCTTTCTTGCATTTGAGTTGGATGAAAAATATATAAAAATTGCTAATGAAAGAATAAAGCATACAAATACTGAACTCACTTTATTTTAGGATTAAAAATGAAAAAACCTCCATCATTAATAAAATGGACTGGTAGCAAGCGCTCTCAAGCTGAGGAAATAGTAAAATTATTCCCCTCTGCAACAAGATATTTAGAACCTTTCTTAGGAGGAGGCTCAATTTTATACCACGCAACAAAATGTTTTCCTACCTGTATAGGAAATGACATATATAAACCATTGATAGAAATTTGGAATTTGGTAAAAACAAATCCTAATGAGATATCTGATAGTTATGAATATGACTGGAATTTGCTACAGTCAAAATTTCCTGAACACTATTATGAAGTAAGAAATAGATTTAATTCAATAGCAAGCGCTAAAGATCTTCTTTTTCTATCGAGAACATGTACAAATGGAATAATTCGTTTTAATAAAAGTGGTAAATTTAATAATTCTCTACATGTTACTCGTAGGGGTATGCAACCCGAAACATTTAAATCAATTGTTTTTGACTGGTCTGCAAGATTGCAAAATACAAGCTTTTATTTCGGCGATTTTATTGTTTTAGAAAATGAGATTACTAAAAATGATTTTATATATATGGACCCACCATATTTAAATAGCAAAAATCGCTATATCAGCAATTTAGAAATTGATAAATTATTTAATTTTCTTGAAACCTTGAATAATATTGGCGCTAAATGGGCACTAAGCTTTGACGGTACAAGAGGAGACAGTGATCTTCAAGTTCCAATTCCTAAAGAATTATATAGAACTCAAAAGTTGATATATAGTGGTAATTCTGCGGTTATGAAAGTGCTTTCATCAACAATAGAAGCTGTCCACGAAGCAGTTTATATGAATTATTAATTTTACGGTTTGATACACCTTTTCTCAATAGGACGTACTTTCTAAGCAATAATGATCAATTTAAGATGAATAGTATCAGGTATTACCGCGTTCTCTAGTAGTCGGATTACTTCATCTGCTTTGCTGCTGCCCTTCATTATATAAATGATTGTTTTACCGTCTGCTGTAAATTTTAGTGAAAATACAATGTCACAACCAGATTTTTTTAATCCTGTTTCTAATTCATTATCCTTATTCTGTATAAAAGCAGATGCTGAAATATAATCAAACTTTGGATTTGTATAGCTACTTACTTCATCATCCCAACCCTCAAAATTACAATTCTTATCTCGCTTGCAACTTGGTATTGTAGATAATAAGTCTGAACAATATTGATTTAATCTTATACCAATTCCTTTTTCAAGATTTTGCAAGTAATCCTTAGATTCTATGCATAGCAATTGATTTTTTGTTAAAATTTGAATCACATGATCAGGTCTTTTACTATTACTAAGAGTAACACGGGGAAGAGTAAGCCAGCGATACTCATTGTTTTTGTCTACAATAGAAATACCACTCCAGTCTCCTCCAGGAGGATTACACATTGATTCAAAACAGTTATCACTAAGTATATGTTTGAATAACATATGCAAAGCAGAATCAACATCGTTCTCACCGTATAGCATCGGGCTTCTCAAGTTATTAACAGTCATTTGTTTTTGAGCCTTAACCTGTATTTTTGTAGATATCCATTGTTCTTTATTCATTGATATATAACTCTTTTTCAATGTTAATGAATCTACAATTAAACCATCACTTAGAGCAAAAATAACTTCCCATAAGCCGTTACTTTCTGCTAGTTTTTGCGGTGTTGACTCTAATAATTCCCACATCATCGGTTTAGCAGGTCCATAAACTATAGTTAACACCTTCGCTTCCTCACCTACAAGCATTCTGAGTAATGGTAATAAGCCTCTATCAGGTCGAGAATCATCACCCTGTGGTTTAAATCCAGTTATCCAGCAAATAGCAACACTGTCACTACCATCAAACATATTTTTAATTTCATTAGAAATATTAGGATAGAGGGCTGTTAATTCATTTAAAAATAGCTTAGAATTTTCTTTGGAAATAAAATTAATAGGAAGATCTTTTGCTGTTATAGCCTGACCGTATTTTGCTCCTAGATCCATTAACTTTTTCGCACTGTTTGTCAGTTCGATTGATACTTTTTTCTTCCAGCAAATTTTCGGTAAAGAACTCAAATAGCCAAGTACATCGCTATCGATTTGAATATTATTGTACAAATCAATCCATTCTCTAGGTGATAAAATAGATTTCTTGAGTGCAGAATTAGATGCTAGTTCTCCTACAAAACTAAGTGCTTTTTCTTCTAGACTGGATTTAATATTTTCCCAATCTGTGTCAATTATTAATGCATGTAATAACTCTAATAGTTGAGACGATCCAATAATATCTTTATATCTTTTTTTATTTTTATTATCTGCTCCAGGACTAAACTGATAAATAATTAATACTGGAGTTTTTCTAGTATTTGAGTATGATACATAGCTAAAGGGAACAGCAGGATTAGGCATCCTCGCTGCCTTTTTATTTCTAGTACCATCTAGTTCATATCCTCCAATTTCGGTCAAATATATGTAAGGTACATTTGACCTTGCAAATGAGTATGCCCGACCACTTCTTTGCCACGCCTGATTTCCTGCTGGCAATGCACTACAGAACTCAATAGCTACCAGAACAACTTCACCTCCAGCGATAACTTCTGTGATAATACAATCTGCGGCTTCCCTTAATATTCCTCCACGCTCTTTGATATGAATAAGTATGTCTTGTTTCCAACGACCACGACCAAAGCCAGGGAAAAATATAAATTCAAATATTTGATTTTGTAACTTTGCAAGTATCTGAAGATTTGTTACAGATCCATTAACTTTTATTTCAGTCAAATTTAATGATATTTTAATTAAACTAAATACCCTCTCACATTCAACAATATTATCGCCGTATAGATGAAACACTCTTTTCATATTTGGATGTTGTCCTAAAAAGTAAAGAAATAAAAGATTTCATAGTCTACAGCTTAGTGGTACAGAATTTATCTTGAGGTTCGTAAATTTTGCATCTTTGGTTTATGGGTTAATGTCATGAAGGGTTTCCCAGCCAGACTTTTTTGACTGACTCGCCCGTCTTGATGAAGCTAATATTTAACGATTGCATCGGTGATAGGCTTACCGATGCGGTCACGCCACTGACTCCCATCGCTTGACTTACGCCGATCTGCCGCTTTGCTGGAAATATAGGATTAGCCAAAGCGATCGCGGGCATGGACAGGACTAGCAAAGTGGCTAGTCCTGAAATGGCATGTTTTTGGGATTGCAAAAAGCACATAACAATAGAACTCAACAACAATTGATAAAAGTTAATTAAAAAGTCACAGTCTGATTGATAAACACTTGTAGCTCTTTACCTGCGGAGATAAAGAAAACATTGGGACGAGTTTTGATTTCTTCGATCGCCTGTTGACTACGACGATTCAAAGTTTCGGAGAGAATGCCAAAGCCCCCACTGAGAGCCGCACCAAGGTAATTGGGTGGTGGTGAAGTATTGACCGTGGCAGCGCCGCCAATCGTCGAGATGCTACTCGTGGATGTCGGACTGTTGGTAAGCTTGCCAACTTCAGCTAGGGCGGAAGTTAAAAAAGTTGCCACATCCATACCGCTAATCTCGGAACCGCGATCGAAGTATTTATCCGCAATCAAAGGTGTACCCTCTGCGCCACGAATCACGATCGCATTTGGAGGAGGAGTAAGTTCCCGACCATTGATGACAATGCCAACCACATCCAGTTCCGATAATCCCGATTTTGCATCCAAGGGACGCGCCGTAACGATTAAAGCTGC
>JBBQRU010000244.1:0-5000 GCA_038214545.1 Cyanophyceae cyanobacterium
GGTTCTTGAAAGCGCGTCCCCAACATCCCAAAAGCCGAAGTGGTGAAGAAGTCTACATTTCCGGCTCCCATTTGCTGCCAATTCTGTAACTTTCTGTAAACTTGAGGGAAGCGAGCTGATGCCAGATATCCAGGCTTATCCCGATTGATCCATAAATCTGTCTGTTCGCACTTTGTCACCACAAGAGCAATTCGCCGCTTTGCTGCAGTCATGTCAGTGCGATCGAGAGCCATCAAAAACTTATCCAAACCACTGGCGTACTCTGAATCCTTGCGATAAGTTGTGCCATCAATCAAAAACATGATTCCTGTCGCTTGCAGACAATCCTCAAGGTAGTCTTCTAATCGAGAATTTCCGGCTTGGTGCAGGAGGTCAGTAAAAAATTCTCCAGCGTAATCTTTGCAACTAATATTTAGCGTCATCTGTTGCGAACCGAGGTTTACGGGAGAATTCTTCCAAGTAAATCGTCCTTTGAGAGTGATGCTAAGGGTGTAATCGCTCACATCTAAGGCACTCGAATTTAATTTAGTTGGTTCCAGTTCTAACCCTTGCTCTAAAATATTTTGTGCCTTTTCAACCAGTTGCGAACCCTCTTCATTAATCGGAATTACAGCCTGCACTGGACTAGAAGCATCCGCATTTGGCCAACGTGCCAAAGATGCCATATAGGTTGTCTTGCCAGAGGCGCGATCGCCAATCACCCTCATCACCGCATTACTTTGAGCAGATTCTGATGAACCTATTACCTGATTCTGAATTTTATTTAACCAATTACGCATCATCTCTCATTCTCTTACCCGTACTTAGCCAATAGAGAGGGGAAATCATGCCATAGGGTTGCCAAGTAGATGCCTGTCTTAAGCATGAACTTCTCCCATCAGTTCCCAATTCATCAATACGATTGGGTCGAGGGTCATTGTGGCGAAGAACTCCAAAAGTTGAAATAGCATAAAAACGTAGATTTTTTGGCGGAATCCTCGCTTGTAAAATCGCTTTTGTTTGCGGTAAGTGAATATCGAATAAGTCTCTCTCTGGCTCTAAGCGACCTGGCCATAATTCACCTCTTTCACACTTGCTCATCGCTAGAGCAATGCGTAAATTTTTAGCTCTATCATGGGAGTCAATTAAATCTGTAAATCGTTTGAGTACCCGTTTATAAAATTTATCTGTACCTCTTGTCCATTCTGTCAAGAGAATTAAACAACCCGTAACATCTTGCATTAAGCATTCGTCAATAAATTCTGTAGACAGAGGAGTATTTATACCTGATTCTAATTCTTCAAAAATCTCACCAGGGTAATCTCTGACAGCTAAATTAATTCCTTCCGATTTACCAAAATAAGTTTTTGTTTCAATTCTAAATGAGTAAAATGGTAAACTGTCAATTCCTCCTCTAACAGTAGTAGGTTCTAGAGAAGCACCTTCTTGGATAATATTTTCGGCTTTCTCTGCTAATTGTTTTGTTTCTTCATTCAAAGATTGAATAGTAAAATTTTTAGCTTTATTTCCTCCTCTCCTATTATCCGGCCAATAAGCTAATGCAGCCAAATAGCTAGTTTTCCCTGAACCCCGTGGACCAATAACGCGAATGTTCCCCATATTTATCCTTGACTACTTGGCTAAAAAGCTTCCTAAATATATCCACGGAAGTTCCAGTAAAGAGCGATTATAAATTGTTGTAATAAAGCAGCGAACTGATGAACCAGAAATACTTCTGTTGATTTGTTCTAGCTGTGGTTGAATCGGTCTAAAATATTTTTGAGAAATGTAGCTATGACGTTGTTGCCAATTTAACTGAGAACCATTAGGGTGATAAGCCAGTTTTAAAGCTTCCTGGTTGAGATCACAAAATAGGTCAGCTTTATTTAAACAAATTACGATGTGTCGCACTTGAGGACAGTCATGACAGAAGAAATCTACCCAACTCTCAAATCTGTTACACCATTGCTGTAGTGTCATAAACTCCTCTGCATCCACATCCCGTTTTAAAATTTCCCGATAGGGAGGAAGAATTAGTAAAATACCTTCACTTTTACGGGTTGTCTCCAAGAAGTTTTTCCACTTATTTGGGTTATCAGTCTGCCATGTTTTTCGCCATATTTCACCTGGGGTATCTATCCAATCTACAGGAACTTGCTTGTAACTAGTAATAAGCCTGACTCGGACATCTAAGGAGCGAGGATCAACTTCCTTATCTGAATTTGTTGCCTTAGTTACTTCTAGTTCATCGTCATACAAAAGTGCTTTGAGATATTCATAGTCAGGAGATAAAACTTCTACATAGCTACTTTTAGGATTAGCTAACTCCATTGCTAGATGTGTTTTTCCAGTAGCGCGATCGCCTATATAAATTACTCCCATATTTTGACTATACTCATCACAAAATTCGGCACCTATTTATTAATGCGACCGTTTTCGGGAAAATTATCGACGGATTAGCACATGCAAAAATATCAATTGCATCACGAGCTATAGCGATTAGCTCATAACATTCAATTCAAAACCTTTCATGCAAGATAATCAATTAATAGCCTGTAAAGGTTTAATATATCTTCAGAATATCTACGCAACTACTGGTATTTTTTGTGTTTATTATTTAAGTAATATCCGCAATTCGTCCTGTGACAACTCCCCCAACCACCGCATCAATTCCCATATCCTTCCATATACTCAAAATTGGTAGAAATACCCCCAGGTCGTCCCTCTCCTTTCGCAATATACGCTTGAGCAGTCTCTAGACAAGATTTCGATACAGTAGTCTCAAATACACCAAAACGAAAAGCCTCAACTACATCTGAGGCTTCTTCGCTATACCTTGATATTTGTCAAAATAATTACAAACAGTCTAACTTGATATTTACAGGGTTAAAGCACCCTTATCGGCTTCATCGTTAGCTGGTGTGTTTTGCGTATCTGTCCAGTTTTCTAACCAATCGCCGTCAACATCTTCAATATGCTCACAGATTCCACTTACACCAAGAGTTCTTCTGGCGTTTCTCAGACTTCTAGCTCTTTGGACTTTTGCCGCTATGAATTTGTTGCTATCCACGTAAGAGGTAGCATTAACTTTGGGGTTGCCGATATCAGAGCCTGCTCCAATGTCACAGTTGACCTCTTCTTCAATCTGAACTAGCTCCCAGATTCGGCTTGCATCAATTTTAAACATTATCTGTCTCCTTATTCTCCAACCATTCTATCTCCAGATCCTATTCGTTACTCATTGATGCTTGCCGCTGATACCATTCAAAGTATACTTTCATCGAACTAACCAAGTCATGAAGCGATATCAACTGATTTTACTGCCTTTAGGGTTGTGGTTGCTTTGGGACTTCAGCGCCCAGATCGCAGTAGAGATGTTGTGGTTTCAGGAATTGGGATATTTATCTGTATTTTTGTTACGGATAAAAACACAACTGGGATTGGGGACGATCGCCCTATTTCTCTCTGCAACCTTTTTCTGGATTAATTTTGCTTTAGCTAGTCGAAACCTCACCCCCAAGGATATTCCCAAGCACTCAGAACTGAAATTACGTTGGTTATTACCGATTGTGATTGCTCTCGGACTGTTGATGTGGTTAATTTTAATACATTACTACAGTGTAGAAATTGCGGTTGTGCCTCTACAATGGCAGATCGTTTCTCTGCTGATTTTAGCGATCGCCACCATAATTTACCCACAATACTGCCTCAAAACGATCGCCCTACTCCTAAGTTTAACCTTCAGTTTCTTACTCGCCAATCACTGGGCGACAATTCTGCAATACTTCCATCCCACATCTTTTCACAGCATTGACCCATTATTTGGGCGAGATATTAGCTTTTATATCTTCTCTCTCCCCATGTGGGAGGTATTAAAATCCTGGCTACTAGGACTATCTGCATCAACTTTAGCCGCCATCACCCTAATTTACCTACTTTCAGGAAACAGCCTCAGCGAAGGCAAATTTCTCGGCTTCACCCCGCCACAAATCCGACATTTATCATTACTAGGTGCAATTACAAGTACAGCGATCGCTCTACATTACTGGGTCAAGCGTTACCAATTACTCTACTCCCATCGCGGCATCACCTATGGTGCAAGCTACACAGATGTCACAATCCAACTCCCCATCTACACAATTATCACCTTCGTTGCCCTGGCGATCGCCTGCACCTTAATTTGGCAAATTCTCTTCCCTTCCACCATAAAACTTCATTGGCGCTTCTGGGGAACACTCTTCCTCCTCACCATCTTATTACCTGCAACGATCCAAAAATTCATCGTCCAACCAAACGAACTCGCCAGAGAACGTCCTTACATCCAACGCAGTATCGCCTTCACCAGACAAGCCTTTAATTTAAATCAAATCGAAGCCCAAACCTTTGCACCTCAAGGTCAACTTACAGCAACCGACTTGCAAAAAAATGACTTAACTATCCGCAATATCCGCTTGTGGGATACACGTCCGCTGTTAAAAACTAATCGTCAATTACAGCAAATCCGCCCTTACTACAAATTTCCCAATGCGGATATTGATCGTTATACATTAAAAGAAGACGCAGAGACAGAAAAGCAGCAAACGATTATTGCAGCGAGAGAATTAGATTATACCGCCGTTCCACCGCAAGCCAAAACTTGGGTAAACGAACATTTAGTTTACACCCACGGTTACGGTTTTACCCTCAGTCCGGTGAATCAAGTGGCTGCAGGAGGATTACCCGATTATTATGTCAAAGATATTGGCGTAGATGCGACAGGTAATCAAGGTTCCTTGCAGATATCTAACCCACAAATTCGAGCCAGTATTCCCATTGGTCAACCGCGAATTTACTACGGAGAAATCAGTAATACCTATGTGATGACAGGCACAAAGGTAAAAGAGTTAGACTATCCCAGCGGTAATGAGAATGCTTATAACGTTTACGATGGACGCGGTGGAATCGCCTTAGGGAGTTTATGGCGACGGTGCTTATTTGCAGAATATCTCAAAGATTGGCAAATGCTGTTAACCGAAAATTTT
>JBBQRU010000245.1:0-4938 GCA_038214545.1 Cyanophyceae cyanobacterium
CGGTATTCCCAATCCTAAAGGTATATTACTTGTAGGCATTCAAGGCACAGGTAAATCACTATCAGCAAAGACCATTGCCCACGAATGGCGACTACCTCTATTAAGACTCGACTCCGGACGCTTATTTGGCGGGATTGTCGGCGAAAGCGAAAGCCGAGTGCGACAGATGATCCAAGTCACAGAAGCAATGGCACCTTGCGTATTATGGATAGACGAAATTGACAAAGCCTTCGGTAATATCACCAGTGGCATTGACGGAGACTCCGGCACATCGCGGCGGGTATTTGGCAGCTTGATCACATGGATGCAAGAAAAAACCAGCCCTGTATTTATTGTCGCCACCGCCAACAACGTCAAAATTTTACCCGCCGAATTACTGCGAAAAGGCAGATTTGACGAAATTTTCTTTTTAAATCTACCCACAGAAACCGAACGTCAGGAAATTTTCAAAGTGCATTTACAACGCTTGCGCCCCAACCGCCTGCGAGAATTTAACTTACCATTATTAGCCAAACAGACCGCCAACTTCAGCGGTGCCGAAATCGAGCAAGTAATAGTTGATGCCATGCACCTAGCATTTTCACAGACAACCAACGGACAACGCCGAGACTTAATTACCGAAGATATCTTACAAGCGATCGCGCAAACAGTCCCATTATCAGCGATCGCCCACGAACAAATCGAAGCCCTAAAACAATGGGCAGCCCAAGCCGGAGCCAGAACCGCCTCCAACGACACACAACTAGTAGAAGAACTAAAACAATACACAATCCAACCCGAAATCAAACCACTAGAAGTAGACTAAAACCCAACACTCTGCCTTTGTCTCTCTCTCTTCCTCTCTTGCTTAGTGTCCTTCGCGTCCTTTGCGGTTAAATACATATGTCACACTTCACAACCATCAAAGTCCAAATCAAAAACAGCGGAATCTTACATCAAGTGTTGCAAGAACTAGGATATCAAGTCGAATGCAACACCACAGTACGCGGATACCAAGGCAACACAACTCAAGCTGAGTATGTCATCCGCCAAAAAAATGGTTACGACTTAGGCTTTCGCCGTAGTGACGAAAACTATGAAATAATATCAGACTTTTGGGGAGCAAATATAAATCAAAAGGAATTCGTCAACGCCATCACCCAAAAATACGCTCATAAAACTTTAATGCAAACAGTGCAAGAACAAGGTTTCAATGTCGAGGACGAGGAAGTATTAGAAGATGGGACAGTGCGGGTAGTTGTCGGACGTTGGGTGTAGCGGTATCATCACACACTCCATACCATGATGGAAGTGCCCCAATAATAGCCACTAACTATGGTTTTACCATCTGGGCTGAAGGCGACAGATTGAGGGTCGCCGGAAGAGTGGCGTGAATCGTGGGTTAGCGTGCAGATTTCCTCTCCTGTTTCCACATCCCAAACTTGAACTCCATAGCGACTACTACTAGCTAAAATCTGACCGTCAAAGTTGAAAGCAGCAGCCGTCACCGCAAGATGTCCTTTCAGGGTATGAATATTTTGTCCTGTTTGCAAATTCCATAATCGGGTTTTCTGGTCGCGACAATTGATAACTAAAATATTACCGTCTGGGCTGAAAGTTAAAGGTTTGGCGTTTAGGTAGCTGCCAAGATTGCAAATTTCTAAGCCATTGTGGAGATTCCAAACTTTTACGGTTTGGTCAGCAAAATCAACACCACTAGCGAGAATTTGACTATCGGAGGTGAAAGCGATCGCGGTAATTTTCTTATGATGTCCCTGGAAGTAAAAATGATGAATTGTCTTGCCATCCAAATTACAGATGTCAATAGTTTTACCTTGACTATTACTTACTAATACTTGCCCATCTTGGCTCCACGAAATCGAGATCGCCCCAGCAGAATAACCCTTATAAGTACTAATTCCCTCAAGTTTCTCGGAATACTCGCGTTCATGACGTTTTTTTTGCTGCATTTGCTCAACCTCAGCTTTGACGTTGCTTTTTTGCGCCATCTGCCAATCTAATACTTTAATAGTACCGCTGCGATCGCCAATCAATAGAGTCTGCCTATCTGGGCTAAAGGTAAGAAGACTCAACTCTTTTAAATATGGCGTTTCTATAGTTTTGCTCGAGGCAGATTTATTTGCCCATAAAGCCTTTAATACTCGCGAGTTTTGGCTATATTTGATAAGTAAATCATAAGCAGTTGTTTGAATTGGCTGCAAGTCTTTTAAGGCTATAATTACTAAATCTAACCCTTCTTCTCCATATTTAAGAGCATCTTTGAGAGCAGTAATTTTATGATCAGCAGATGTACCCGACAAAGTTCTCTTAACACCTTCTAGCCCGCCTAAAACCACAGTATTAACTGGGGGTGGTGCGTGACCGCCTAAAACGACATCATCAAGTCTTGGCTGATTGGGATGATTGGACATTGCACTTACACCACTACACTATTAATAGTGTTTTCATTGACTGGAATCCACAATCAGGTTTTTCTCGACTAAGTAACCGGACAGGGAAAAAAATCATTATATAAATTTTTGTAAAGGTTCGTAGTTGCGCTTTAGCGCACCGGATATTGATCATCGCACCTATAACCTATTGGCTTTTGGTGTTTTCGGCATCTGTCTACAGCGCCAGCGACACACGACAGAATCGAACTTAGCATCATTAATGTTTGTGCTTTGACAAGGAAGGCGATCGCTACAGTTTGTGAATTGAGCGATCGTCTTCTCATCCTAAATGTGACTTGATAGGCGCTGCTTGACTCCTTCCACTCCTCCCAAAGCTACATTGCTTGTTGAAGATAGATTTTGACCGCCAAGAACGACATCATATTTTTTATGCTAATTGGTATTTTCTGCCATCATACTGTTACCTAAGGCAATTACGTAATTTTTTTGGTAGCATATATATCTATCATTTCAATAAATTCAGATTAGCTTTCATATTTCTGGAAATTCCCATCCCCACACTTTGATCTCTCCTTGGGCACTACTAACAATTTTTTTCCATCTGGAGTGAAAGACAACGATTCAATTCTTTGACAATGTCCCTCTATAGTATGTTGAAGCTCTTGCCTTTGCCAATTCCATATGTTAATTTTTCCGGTGCTACTACCAGATATAATAGTCTGACCGTCGGGACTGATCGCTAGGCTATAAATTAATTGTGGAGTCTCATTAAGGAGAATTAAACGCTTTCCTGTATGCAGGTCGCGCACATCTATTTTATTATTATTATGACTGCTGACAAAAATTTTATTGTTACATTGGATAGCTAAACAGATAGCTTCGTCTGGCTCTTTGATGGTATGCAAAAGCTCTTTATTATGCCAGTTCCATACTTTCACAGTGTTACCACCACCAGTTAGCAGAATCTTTTCGTCTGGGCTAAGGGCAACTTTAACCGCGCCTGAATGAGTTTCTAAAGTAAACATTAGCTTTGCTCTTTTGGTTCTACCGTTCCCTTTATGTTAGTTAGACCAAACATTCGCCTGAAAGTCTTACAGGGTAGGGTTTTTGCTCTTAAATCAATCATCTTTCTGTTATTTCCGATAAAAGGCTTGCAGGGCAAGCCTTCCGGGGCTTTTAAATCCTGTTTTGCATAACGGGTGCGGTAGAACCATATTTTCTCAGCTTCGCGGAAACTTTAGGCGAAGATACGGTTTTTTCTGACGACAGCGACCAGGCGTAAATCACACTGTCAGGCGAAGTGCTACACTTCCTCTTTCTACAACACGCCAGTCGCCTCAACGGGGGAAACCTTCGCACAGTACTGACTCGTCTACAGTTCAAGAACTGCTCAATGCCGCCTTAGCCGCAAATTGCAGCAACAAACCGTCTTCTAATCCCTCCAACACTATGCGGCTGATTACGATCCCGCTTCAACCAAAACCACCTGATGATAGATGTTGAGCATTCCCAAAGGAACAGGAGTAAACTAGTTACTAGGTGCAAGAAGTTGCTAGCTAGCGCAACTTTCCTGTAAAAAGCTAAAATTGAGTTATATTGATATATTAAGAGAGATAAAAAATGTTAGGTGCAATTGAGTTTCAAGCAAAGATTCAAAATGGCTTAATCGAGATCCCGGCTGAGTATAAACGCGAACTTAGTGAAGGAGATGATATTAAAGTAATTGTTTTGGTTAAGAAAAAAATATCTCGAACAAAAGACATAATTGATGAATTAGCTGAGAATCCTATTGAAGTAGATGGTGTACTCAGCCGTGATGAAATTTACATTCGGTAGTCATGAATTTCGGCACATACTTTATTGATACAAATGTTTGGCTCTATTGTTTGTTTGAAAACAAGAAAATGGAGGTTGCAGAAAGGGAAAGAAAGCGTAATATTGCTATCTCAATCACGGAATCTGAAGAAATTATCATTAGTACGCAGGTTATTAATGAAGTTTCTGCCAATTTGCTGAAAAAAGCAGCCTTTAACGAAGAGCAAATAAAAGTTGTGATTCAGTCGCTTTATACTCGCTGTACTGTAGTTGAATTCAACCTGACTATTTTTGAAACTGCATCGGATATCCGTAAGCGATATATTTTTTCTTTTTGGGATAGTTTAATTGTTACTAGCGCTTTAGCCGCAGGAGCAAGTATTCTTTATTCTGAAGATATGCAAGATGGTTTAATAGTAGCTGGTCAATTAGAGATTGTGAATCCTTTTAAATAAACAAATGCGGAGGAGACTATCTATCTAACAGCGAACAATGATTATTCTAAATCTTCTTCGGTAATTCCTGCATCTTTCATAATGCTTTTCAAAGTTCCTATTGGTAAATCTCGATTACTATGAACAGGGATGGAAAGCAGGGTTAGCGCGTCTCAAACCCTATTGACAAGAGGACTTGCTTGATCGGTGATCGGGTTTGAAACAAAGTGGAACCATCTGAGCTAAGGTTAGATTTAATCCATCTAGCTGTAACTCCTCTCGTTATGCCAACAGGA
>JBBQRU010000246.1:0-4903 GCA_038214545.1 Cyanophyceae cyanobacterium
CCAGTTGTTAGAAAACGCACATCTAAGCCGCGCCAGCAAACTGCTAATTCGGCTTAATTCGGGCATTTTCCTAATTCTTAGTTATAACCTCTTTAACCCACCATCGCTGGGTCATTTTTCATGCCTTAGTCTAAAGTCCAGAACATTAGGAATGACATTTAATTTGAGTTTAAGCAGTTGGAGTTGTTTAACACGGGTCTTCTAAACGATAATTTTGCGTTTCTCCCATCAGTTCATAGCCGATCGCTTCATACATCCGGTTGGTTGAAACATTCATCTTATCCGCATACAAAAAGCAGTAACGCTGACCGTCATCTAGCAAACGTTGAGTCAGGGCTGCTATGCAAGTTTTTCCATAGCCTTTGCGACGATGTTCTGGAGGAGTGAAGACGATGGAGACTCGAAATCCATCTTCCGTCTGTCCAATTCTGCATCCCATCGAAACCGGATCGCCATCTTGCCAGAGAAACGCATGACCCTGATTAATTTGACGAGTTGCCCAATCCTGACTATTTGGACGATGACTACCCAGGGCTTCAAAGCAAAAGTCTGCATACCATTGGCTAACGAGAGGGATATCAGCTACGGTTGCTTGTCGTAATTGACCTACTGCCCAAATGAAGGGATGGAGATGTTCCAAGCGATAGGCACATTGGGTTAGTTCCGGCGTATGCGGTTGTCCGGTAAGCTGAGTCCACACTTGGGCAAAGTGTTGAGCGACATCAGGTGGAGCATTTACCATTGATAAAGCACCATGCCGCAACAATTGCTGCGCTAGTAAATCGACTCCGCCTTCCAAAGTCAGCATGGAAATAGAAACAGAGTTACCTAAACGTATCGCCACACCGACGACTTCTCCATTGGACTCCAAGGTGAGTAGGTCAGGGCATTGCTTAAACAGTTCTGGCGTATGAGTGAGTGCATAACAGTGGGATAGCATAGCATGATGCAACGCTTCATTACGCAGTAGGAAATCGCGCACCCGCTGGTTGAAACTATAAGCATCCTGATGCTGAATTAGTTCTACTTGGTTACTCACGGTGTTTTTCTCCCGAATCAGTGACTAACTTGATACTGAATACGAACAAATAATCTCTCTGCCTTTTTCTTTAGATAACCTAACTCAATTTCTCTTTTCAGGTGGCGTAACAATCTAATGAGTACGTCGATGCTTTTTACTGTCTTGATACTTTAGATTTAATTTTATGTGGATAAATAAAGACCAAACAAAAAGCCGGAGGTCAAACTCCGACTTTATCTCTTTATAGTTTTTCAACACCTGAAATTAATCACTTTCCTGCTGATTTAACCAAGTAATTAAATCAGATATTGCTGAAATTCGCAGAAGTCGTCTACATAAAGCTTCTAACTGTTCTTTTTTTAAAACTACAACTCGTGCGGTAATTGAAGAATCAATTTCACCGAAGCGTTCATCAAGTAATGATAAACACAACGAGAGGGCTTCTTTTTGTTCGCCCCGATGTTCACCCTTTTGCAAAATATCCTGGTAAATCACGGATTCTTTCATAACATCCTCGCTCAATAATTGACGAATTAAATCTTTATTAAATCGCAAACCTGCTAAAATCTCTGTATACCCAGCAGTATTCTGCCGAGTCACCCTATCTGAAATTTTAGCAATATTTTGAGCCACCTGCGATAGTAACCCTTGGGATGAGTTTGTTTTTGCTAATGATGCTAATGGTAATAACGCCGGATTATCCAGGAATAAAGCCGAATCTTCTTCCCACATGCGGATAACTCGATATCGGTGAGTCGTCATCTCATTGACGTATGCGTCGGTAAATGCGATTTGACTACGCGTCGGTTGTAAAAAAATTACAACCTGGGTAATAGGAAGATTATATTTCCGCACTAATCTGACAAAATAATCCAACATTCTTAAGGGAATGGGAGTTTCAGATTGTTCTGTTGTTTGGAATTCGAGATGCAAAATCCGATTCTCTGTTTTTAACAATGTGACAGAATCTGCGCGAATTGGTTCGATGCTTAATTCGGCTTTCAATACTTCGATTTTTTGCGGTTGAATAGGTAGCAGCCAACTCGCAAAATCACTTGGATACTTCTCTGCTAATATCTTACAAACATTGTCGAAATCCATTGGTTGCAGTCAAACATATGTTGATATAATAATTATAAAATTAAATATTGCTAGATAATTAGCAATTTAATTTTTCTTAAAGTTTACTTTACATTTGATAATTTGAAAATAAATTCATGAAAACAATACGGTAGTGGTAAATATGTATTGATAGAAAACTTAGGCACTAGGTATTTTGATTTTTGATTATGAATTTTATCGTTTTTGACAGTGTGTTGACTCCCGCAATTAGGGCAAGTAGGTTTGGATGCTGACATACAATCTGAAATAGTTGATTTTTTAAATACTGGTGCTTTATCAAATGTATCATCTTCTGGCTAAACCATACATTCAAAAATTTTACACTTACTGTAAATTATCATTGGCTAGCCAAATATGTTTTAACATTTCAATAGCAAAAGAGGAGTGATTTGGGCTAGTAAATAATATTTTTCACTACATATTTATCACTACCTAATGGAAAAAGGCAGAGAGAAATGAGAAATCCGTTTCCTGGCAATATTCTCGGTTCTGCAACCAACCTGGTAGAAATTGACTTGCTGAGGTTGGGAGAACCGATGTTTATCTTAGGAGCAACTGACACAACCTACCGCATCTTAGTTAGCCGTAGCCATAACAGACCTGATGCCGACCTGTATACATTTGATCTCAAAGACCCAATTCCGGCTTTTCCCGTTCCCCTCCGTTCTGGAGAATCTGAGCCTGTGGTTGATTTACAAAAATTGCTGAATGAAGTATGTGAACGTGCTAGATTTGACTTGGCAATTGATTACTCACAATCTTTAAAGCCAGCCCTATCGCCTGAGGAAGCCGCCTGGGTGAAAGAAACTCTGGAAAAATGACTACTCCCCCTCATCTCTCCGTTATATTAAAATAAAAACACTCTTATGACGACTACTCAGATTCAGAGTGCCAACCATTCCTTAATTAAAAACATCAGTTGGCAAACATACGAAGCTTTGCTCAAAGATGTTGAGGAACAACCAGGAATCCGCTTGACTTACGACCGAGGACTGTTGGAGATTATGAGTCCTTTAGCGCCGCACGAAAGGAACAAAGAATTAATTGGGCGTTTTGTCCAAGTGCTGACAGAAGAGCAAAATATTGAAGTTTGTAGCTTGGGATCGCTGACTTGTAAGCGTGAAGATTTAGCTCGTGGGTTAGAACCAGATCAGTGTTATTACATTCAGAATGAAGAACTTGTCAGAGCAAAAGAAGAAATTGATTTAAATTTTGATCCGCCGCCAGATTTAGCGATCGAGATTGATATCACTAGTAGCTCTATTAATAGATTAAATATATATGCTGCTTTGGGTGTGCCAGAGGTCTGGCGGTATGATAGCAGTGATTTGATCATTTATGAGTTAGAAGGTGGGGAATATCAAAGGCGCGATCGCTCTCCGACATTTTCACAAGTGACTCCAAGTGAAGTTATGCGGTTTTTATAATTGCGGAAAACTACTGGCGAAACAACTTTGATCCGCCTGTTTCGGAAGTGGGTGAGAAACAACATTTCTCCAGATAAGAATAACAGTGGAAGCACAGTTTGACATCTATGCCGGAATGTGTATATTTAGATGAGGCTTGACCTCAGTAATCTTTTTAACTAAGGAAAGTTAAATGCGCTTTGGTTTTTTAACTTTATGTGTTCTAGCACTAGCGACAACGAGTGGTCATGCAGCTGAGTCCACCAAAATCCCCGCACTGATGATGACCAGCCCGGATTCAGCAAAGGCAAACTACGAAAACAAATGCAGCAATGGTGGCAACAGCGACAAGGAAAATCGCGATAAGTTTGTTGAACTTATGCTGAAGAATAGAAAATCAAAGCTATCTCAACTGCAAGTAGCTCTCCTCAATGAAATCAAAAAAAGTGGCGACGAGCCACGAGGCGATGGTGTTTATATTGGTGAATGGAATGAAACCTTCCATGAACGAGATGGTTGTAGCTCAAGCGCCGACAGTTACTCAGCATTTGTTGTTACCGTAACTGGTGGAAATTCAAACCATACGGTCGTGAAATACCTGGTCACGATTGATGACGACGTTAACGCCGGCGAAAGAATTCTCAAGGTTCGCGACATCCGCCCAATTAATCTCCGAAAATGAAAATATTACTAGCTGGTGTGATGCTTGTTCTCTTGGCAACGCCAGTAATTGCCCAGGAGAATCCCGAAGAAAATATGGTGGGGTTAACCTGCGGTCAGATACTGGCAATGAAATCAGATGATTGGGCAGAATAATTCAACCCGTATCATAAGATAGATGATGCAAGATATTTTACAGCGATCGCCTAATATTCGAGAGTGACAACGGATAAAAGAGTATGACTGATACAAAGCCTACTCGCACGGTGCGCCGAGGCAGAATATTTCCGGAAATTCAGTGGTCAGAAGAAAAGAAAGCTGAATGGAAAGCTCATCAAGAAGCTTTTTACCAACGCTGCAAAGTAATTTTTGACGTAATTCAGCCGGAATTAATCAAAACTCACTACAACTGGCATCTAGCTGTTGAGCCTGAGAGTGGAGAATACTTTGTTGATACAGATGAATTAACGGCTATTAATAAGTCGCGTCATCAGCACCCAAATGCTCCTGTATTCATTTTTCGGATTAATGAGACAGGAATAGCTTGCCCTATCAGCAATTCTCATTTTGAAATAAACACGACCTACGTAAAGCTTCTAAATGTAGCGACAGTCTATCAGTAATAGGTTAAGACAATTTGTCAATAAGTAATAATGCCTAAATTCAGTAAAAAAATGGATTGAAAACAGAATTT
>JBBQRU010000247.1:0-4870 GCA_038214545.1 Cyanophyceae cyanobacterium
CCGAGTTTTAGCATGAGTTGCCTATACTGCCCAGACTTGGGATAAACACCAATTATAATAAGAGTTTCCCTAAGAAACGTCACCATGTCGGAAGAAGATATCCGTGCTACAAGGCTGGAGAAAGTTGAGCAACTCAAGCAATTAGGGATGAATCCTTATGCTTATCGTTGGGATTTAACTCACCATGCGGCTCAATTGCAAGAAAAATTTGCTGATTTGCCAGTTGGCGGAGAAGCTGAATTAGAAGTAGCTGTAGCTGGTCGAATCCTGGCGCGGCGAGTTTTTGGCAAATTGGCTTTCTTCACTCTCCAAGATGAAACTGGCACAATTCAGCTTTATTTGGATAAAAATCGGATCCAAGAAGCTATGGCAGATCAGGACGCTGATGCCTTTAACCATCTGAAGCAACTCACTGATGTGGGTGATTTTATTGGAGTCAAAGGGACAATCAAGCGGACAGAGAAGGGTGAGTTATCGGTTTATGTCAAGCAATATACCATTTTGACAAAATCCCTGTTACCGTTACCCGATAAGTGGCATGGATTGACAGATGTTGCTAAGCGCTACCGTCAGCGTTATGTTGACTTGATTGTAAATCCAGAAGTGCGGCAAACTTTTCGCCGTCGCGCTCAAATTACCGCCGGGATTCGCCGTTATTTGGAACAGCGAGACTTTCTGGAGATTGAAACTCCCGTTTTACAAAGTGAATCTGGTGGTGCGGATGCACGTCCTTTCATCACCTATCACAACACCCTAGATATGGAGTTGTATCTGCGGATTGCCACAGAATTGCATCTCAAACGCTTGATTGTGGGTGGGTTTGAAAAGGTATTTGAACTCGGACGCGTTTTCCGGAATGAAGGAATTTCCACTCGTCACAATCCAGAATTTACGACGGTGGAAATTTACCAAGCCTATGTTGATTACAACGACATGATGGCGCTGACGGAAGAATTAATTACAACCGTTGCTCAAGAAGTACTTAACACGCTGCAAATTACTTACCAAGGCACACCCATCGATCTCACACCGCCTTGGCGTCGGGCAACGATGCACGACTTAGTTAAAGAATATACCGGGTTAGATTTCAACTTCCCGACTCTAGAAGCCGCCCAAACTGCCGCCAAAACTGCCGGAATTGAAGGTACAGAGACTTGTCAGTCAATTGGCAAAGTTCTCAATGCTGCTTTTGAACAAAAAGTCGAAGAACACCTAATTCAGCCCACGTTTGTGTTGGATTTCCCTGTAGAAATTTCGCCTTTAGCGAAGCCACATCGGTCTGTACCGGGTTTGGTTGAGCGATTTGAGTTATATGCTGTGGGACGAGAAACAGCTAATAGCTTCTCGGAATTAACAGATCCTATTGACCAACGCCAACGCTTGGAATCTCAAGCCGCTCGTAAAGCAGCCGGAGACTTAGAAGCCCAAGGTGTAGATGAAGACTTCTTGACTGCGTTGGAATACGGAATGCCGCCGACTGGTGGTCTGGGAATTGGCATCGATCGCTTGGTAATGTTGCTGACTGATTGCGCTAGTATTCGGGATGCGATCGCCTTCCCTTTACTCAAACCAGAAAAATCTGACTCAGCAACTGAACCGACAACTTAGCGATCGCATAACCACAAAGACGTCCATCTGTCTTTGTGGTTAATTACCAGCTAAGTAGATCGGCAAAATAATTTCACTTGTTACCTGTGAGAATTTCTGGTTTTAAACCCAACTGTTTGCGAAACTCTGGGTCGTAATGAGCAAATTCCCAATTGAGTGCAGTTTTAACTTGTTGGGGGTTAAGAGTAGCACCTTGCAACTTAGTACCCAAAAGTTGAGCACCATTGAGTTGAGCATACTGAAAATTGGCTCCTTGAAGATCGACATATTGCAGATTAGCAAGCTTCAGATTAGCTTCCTGTAATTTGGCACTTTCGAGATTAGCTCCTTGAAAGTTAGCATCTTGCAGGTTAGCATGTTGAAATTTGACTCCATGCAAGTCGGCATTTTGAAAATCAACTTCTTGGAGGTTCGCACCTTGAAGGTCGGCAAACTGGAGGTTAGCTCCTTGGAGGTTGGCTCCTTGGAGTTTAGAAAGCTTGAGGTCAGCAGACTGCAAATTAATGCCACTCAAATTAGCTTTATCAGCACTTAGGTTTTGCAGACTAACATGATCGCGATTTAAGTCTTGCAAAGCTTCAATTCTACCTCCAGCACCTTGTTTGCCGATGGCGGAGTTAATTAACTGCCAAGCTCGATAATGTGTCTGTTTTTGTGTAAATGGTGCTACCCATATATAATAAACAAAGGCAACTGTAGTAGTTATTGCCACACCGCTGAGCACCAACTTCACAGATTTTCTATGCTGATCCCACGGGAATTTTTTCACCCAGTTTAGCCATTTCTTTGGGATTGCTCGCCAATTATGAGCGGGTTCACTTGGTTGGGCTATAACCTCTAAAGGCTTATTTTCATGATCAATCACAAAGCTGGAACTTGATCGATCTTGCATTGGAGCATTGTTATTCATATTACTTTACTGTTATTGGTAGACAGACACAGTGCCAACGGTCTTAACTCAGACACATTTAATGCTTTTTAAGAACGCATGACAAAATTGGTAAAAGCTTTGGCGCTTTTACGCATTTATAATTTATGGATTTACGTTCTGATGTTATACGAGTTTTAATTGAATATGTAGTAGCAAAGCATACTCTAAGTACCGCAGAGATTATTTAGCAAAAACAAATATATTTGAAAAGTAAAATAAAGCACAAACGAACAAGAGGGTGCAGGGCGTAGGGTGTAGGGTGTAAGGTGCAGGGGGTAGGGGTAGGGTGTAGGGTGTAGGGTGTGAGGAAATCCCATGTATAAATAAGCGAGCATATTCTCTAACCCGACACCCACCACATATGAGATTTTTTCCCAACACCCCACACCCAACACCCCACACCCGACTAATTAGACACTTCCGACATCTCGATGATGCGTCCGTCCATGTCTTTGACGAGGAAATTTAGAGGTTTGTGATTGCGAATCTTGAACTTCAATCCCCGCACCTCTACTCGCATGAGTAGCATTTCCATGCATTCATGGTCAAAACAAACGTGGCGTTGCTGATATTTTTGACCTAGACTAGCTCCAGTAATGATATGCATCTGAGTATTTTTCTTTAACTGGTACCAGAGACCATCAGTACCATTCATCACCTTACTGGTGCCATAACTTGGACTAGTAGACAAGTACAGCGGATCGATCGAGGTCGCGCCTAAGGTTTGCTCGTAATTGTAATAGTAGTGCAAAGGCACTTCGGCTGCTGGCAAATCGAGTAGTCCTTCATACAATTGTCGGGCAACTTCCAAATCAGACACCATTACAGTGTGTACTTTGGGCGCACTAGTAAGAAACATCCACATCGCGCCAGCATAAGCGGCGAGTAGCATCACCATGATGCCTTGGGTGGAAAATAGACTATCTAACGGAAGAGAAGGTAAAAAAGAGCCTAAGGTAAAAGCGCTTTGTAGCGAAGCTATCACACCAACTGCCAGAACCATAAATATATCAAGGGGTAAGGTATGTATAAACTGTTCTTAATGTTAAGTACTAACAGACTTAAATTAAATCCGGTATGATTTCTAGTTTAACAAGGCTTCCAGATTTGCATGTTAACCTCATGTAGACTAATACCAACATATTACGCAATTTCTGTAATCGTAAATCCGCATAGCACCCTTTTCGCTTAAATAATCTGTTGTCACGCTCATATGGTGGACATTCCGCATTTTCCCGAAAGCAATCATCCGTTGGTCAAATCGCTGTTTCATCACAACGACTCTGAACTATTAGGTTTGTTTCAACACCATCCGGAGGCTGGAAAGTATTTTACAGCAATATTTTGCCGATATAGTCCCGTAGTATACACTTTGATTCGGCATTCAGCGCGATCGCCGGTACAAGCCGATTACCTATTTGCGATTACCTGGCGACACATTTATTACGAATTAGGAGGACTGGATTTACAAGCAAACCGACCGGAAACTGAGTTAACCCTGCAAAACTGGCTGATCAACATGACAGCATATTGTATAAACCGCACCGAACTCCCCCCAGTTGAAGCCATCCACTACTCATTAAAAGCTAGTTCCCCACCATTGTGGTGTTATGTCGAACAAGCACTAGACCAATTACCACCACTTTTACGCTTGATAGTTTTGATGGCAGAGACCTTTCACTGGAGTGAAACGCGAATTGCTGCTTATTTACAAGCTGAAGGTGAAGCGATCGTTCCTAGTGAAATCCCATCAAAATTGCAAGAGGGCTACCGCCTACTCGAAGCCAGCCTACCCGAAGATATGCGCGTGATTTATTTGGGTGAAGCCTTTGTGAAGTCATTGGTTTAGGGAATACTCTGTCTCCTCGGTATTTCTCCCCTTGTCGTTGAGATGAACGGGGAGCAATACTTTGAGGATATAGGCGAGTATATTTTATGCTGCAACGGCCAAAATTTTTTACGTTTTTCCTTTTACTTTTTACATTCTTAATTGGCAATCAAGCCGCCACTGCTGCCGATTTAACCGAGCAAATGCGGCGTCCTTTAAACAATAGCTATAGTCAAGAATCCAGAGATGAAGCTGACCGACTGCTGCGGATCGGTGGACAGCAGCAACAACAAGGCTCTTTATCCAAAGCGATTGAATCTTGGTCGCAGGCACTCTTAATATATCAAAATATTGGTGATGTTAAAGCCAAAGGAATGACTTATGATTTTTTAGGCATGGCTTATGCCCAACTAGGTCGTTTTCCCGAAGCTGAAGATGCTTGGCGCAGAAGATTAGCGATCGCTCGTGACAATCAAGATTTCCAAGGTCAAATTTTTGGTTTG
>JBBQRU010000248.1:0-4860 GCA_038214545.1 Cyanophyceae cyanobacterium
GGGATTACGCGACCGGAAACGCATATTTTGGGTGAGACGTATTACACCGCAGGCGCATTACGCTACGGAGACCACATTGCGAAGATTAATGTTGTTCCAGTGTCAGAAAGTTTACAACCTCTGATTGGCAAGCAGATTGAAACAAATGACCAGTCTGTCCTTAGAGATTTGATTGTTGCCTTCTTCTCCAATCACAGTGCTGAATACGAGGTACGTGCCCAGCTTTGCACAAATCTGGAACGGATGCCCGTTGAGGACGCCTCAGTTCGGTGGTCAGAGGATGAAAGTCCTTATCTACCGATTGCCAAAATTACGATTCCCATGCAGGAGGCATACAGTCCGGCTCGTCGTGTTTACGTGGATGAGGTGCTGTCGTTCAGTGCTTGGCACTGTATTCCAGAACATCGACCGCTCGGCTCAATTCAACGGGTGCGGATGAAGGCTTATGAACTGTCCAGTCTTTACCGCCACCAGATGAACCAGCAGCCACGAGTTGAGCCACGCAGTATTGACGAGATGCCTGACTAGTCATCTCAAAAAATGTAAATTCATCTGATTTACCTTTCCTATCCACTTTTTAGTCTGGACTAAGTGACACTTAAAATTCGTCTGATTATATGGCACTCTAAAAAGCAGATAGAATTCAATAGTTTTTCAGCAAAACGAGCGTTAACTGGTTATGCAGACACTGTCCACACCGACTACAAATCCCATCCCCGCCAGCCAAAACACCTTTGACACCACAATCAAACGGCGCAAAACCCGTCCAGTCAAAGTCGGCAACATTACCATTGGTGGCGGCTACCCTGTAGTTGTGCAGTCAATGATCAATGAAGATACGCTAGATATTGATGGGTCAGTTGCCGGGATTCGTCGCTTGCATGAAATTGGCTGCGAAATTGTCCGTGTGACTGTGCCAAGTATGGCTCATGCTAAAGCCTTGGCAGAAATTAAACAAAAATTAATTAGAACTTATCAAGATGTGCCTATTGTTGCCGACGTGCATCACAATGGGATGAAAATTGCCTTGGAAGTGGCAAAGCATATCGAAAAAGTGCGGATTAACCCAGGGTTATACGTTTTTGAAAAGCCAAAAACTGATGGTAGTGGATTTACTGAGAGCGAATTTGCGGAAATAGGCGACAAAGTTCGGGAAACTCTCGAACCTCTAGTTGTTTCTTTGCGCGACCAAGGTAAATCGATGCGAATTGGCGTCAATCACGGTTCCTTGGCGGAAAGAATGCTCTTCACCTACGGTGACACCCCTGAAGGAATGGTGGAATCAGCTTTGGAATTTATTCATATTTGTGAATCTTTAGATTTTCACAATTTGGTAATTTCCATGAAAGCCTCGCGGGTACCAGTGATGCTAGCTGCTTACCGCTTGATGGCTCATCGGATGGATGAACTCGGGATGGCATACCCTTTACACTTAGGCGTAACTGAAGCGGGTGATGGTGAGTATGGACGGATCAAATCTACCGCTGGGATTGCCACACTCTTAGCTGATGGAATTGGCGATACGATTCGGGTGTCACTCACGGAAGCACCAGAAAAAGAAATCCCCGTCTGTTACAGCATTCTCCAAGCCCTGGGATTGCGAAAAACGATGGTAGAGTACGTTGCTTGTCCTTCTTGCGGACGGACGTTGTTTAATTTAGAAGAAGTGTTACATGTTGTTCGCGAAGCAACCAAGCATTTGACAGGATTAGATATTGCTGTTATGGGCTGTATTGTCAACGGACCCGGAGAAATGGCTGATGCTGATTATGGCTATGTTGGCAAAACACCAGGCTACATTTCTCTGTATCGGGGGAGAGACGAAATCAAGAAAGTGCCTGAATCTCAAGGCGTTGAGGAGTTGATCGACTTAATTAAAGCCGATGGACGCTGGGTAGAACCTTAGGGATCAAGGAGTGCTGATTGGAGAATTCTTAAGACTTTCCCCCAATTTCAGCACTTCCTCCTCCCCTGATTGCTTGTGCTACATTGATTTATATTTACTATGTATTTTCCTTCCGCTTCTAGCTGTGATTATGGTAATTCCAAAAAGTGGGCTTATTTTAGGTGCAACGGCAGTGACGCTAACGACGATCGCTGTTGCTGGACTAGGTCTTCACTCCAAAGGTCAAGCTTTTTTTAAAGAAGGACCGAAAGAAGTGATCGACGAAGTTTGGCAAATCATTGATCGCCAGTATGTGGATGGCACTTTTAATCAGGTAGATTGGCAGGCTGTTCGCAGTCAATATCTAAACAAGTCCTACAGCAACAAAACGGAAGCTTACAAAGCAATCCGGGAAATGCTGAAAAAATTGGACGACCCGTATACCCGGTTCATGAACCCGGAAGAGTTTCGGAGTATGCAAGTCGATACTTCGGGAGAATTAATTGGGATTGGTATTCAAATTAGCCAAGATGAAAAGACGAAGAAGCTAGTCGTGATTGCGCCAATTGAAGATACACCCGCTTTTAAAGCTGGTATTTTGGCTAAAGATATCATCACTAAAATTGATGGTACAAGTACTGAGGGGATGGATACAAATAAAGCTGTATCTTTAATCCGAGGCGAAGCTGGGACATCAGTGAAGCTGACAATTGAGCGCAGTAATCAGCAAAAAGAATTCCAAATTAGTCGGAATAAAATTCAAATTCATCCGGTACGTTTCTCGCAGAAAGCTAGTGATGCAGGTAATATTGGATACATTCGCTTAAACCAATTCAGTGCGAATGCTAGTCAGGAAATGCGAACTGCAATTAAAGATTTAGAACAAAAGCAGGTGGCTGGATATGTGCTGGATCTGCGATCTAATCCTGGTGGTTTGCTTTTTGCGAGTGTCGATATTGCGAGAATGTGGATCGATCAAGGTACGATTGTTTCCACGGTTGACCGTCAAGGTGTGGTAGACAAGCAAGAAGCTAACGGACGTGCTTTAACTAAAAAGCCGTTGGTGATCTTGGTTGATGGCGGTTCGGCAAGTGCCAGTGAAATTCTCTCTGGTGCTTTACAAGACAATAAACGCGCTGAGTTGGTTGGTAGTCAAACTTTCGGTAAAGGTTTAGTCCAATCGGTACGCGGTTTGGATGATGGTTCTGGTGTAGCGGTGACAATCGCTAAATATTATACTCCTAGCGGTCGGGATATTAATAAGCATGGCATTCACCCAGACTTTGTCATAGATCTTAATGATGCTCAACGCCAAGATCTTAACCGCGATCGCACGAAAATTGCCACACCAGCAGACCCTCAATATGCGAAAGGTATAGATGTTTTAAAACAGCATCTGGGGAAATAGGGTTTAGGGAGTAATGAATTGCTCCCGCTTTTAAACTGGTTGACACTTACCAGCACGGATTAATCCCACACGACGCGCGATCGCATCTGATTCACTTTCAAAAGGTCCCCACTGAGCGGTAATTTCTGCCTGCTCATTCTCTGTTGGTTCGTTCGAGATGATTTCGCAGTTTTCGGCAGGGCGCTTAACAATATACCAAGTGTTTTTAGTCATGTAAGTGAAAAACAGCTGTAAGTTGACGAGGCGAGGCTCTGAACCTCGCTCCCGTTACAAGTCTAAAGCTTACTCAAAAGAATTAGCAGCTTTGCTCAAAATTTTACCTAGCTTTTGAATTGGACCTTTAAATCCTCTAGTAGCTTGGGCTGATGCAGCGGTAGTTTGCTCGCCTAGCTTGGTGAGAATCGGTGCAATGTCAGCACCTTTGGCAGTTTTGCGCTTGAGAACCTGCTTCAGTTCTTTAAGTCCGTTGGCAATTTCCTTGAGACCTTCATCTTCAGACTTATGTAACAAATTGTACCATTCATCAATTCCAGCGACTCCGGCATCAGGTGCAACAGAACTGAAATCTCCACCTAATTTCTCAATCAGTGAGTCAATGTGTTCAATATGCTCGCGATCCTCAGCCTTACCTAGAGAAAGACCAATTTTGCTCAGTTGTTTACCCAACTTCTGAAGCGGAGTTGTGAGTTCTTTATCAGCACCATCAACGATTTCGGTGGTTTGTGCGCCAATTTCTCCGAGTGCTTCGCCAATTTCGTGACCAGTAGCCTTACCACCTTTGAGCAGTTGTTTAAGATGCTTGAGGCTAGTAGCTAAAGCCTTGGCGTCTGGCTCTTTAGCTGAATGTAAAGAGTCATACCATTGATCAATCAACCCCATCGCTGCATCACTGTCAATCGCTGTCAAGTCACCATCCAGCGCTTTTAGCAATGAATCTAAATCTGGACTAACTTGAGGTTCGCTTTTGGAAGTGGTTTCTTTTTGACTAGCCATAATGTAAACTAAGCTACCAAAGTCAATAAATGTATAGTCACAAGCTTAAAAATACTCACCATTAGCTGCCTCATTCTCAAGAGTCAATATTTTGCTGTATTACTCAGCCTTTTGAGGTAAGTTAAACATGGGTCAAAGGTATGTGCATTCCTCAGACTTTTTATGTCAGTATTGTATGTTAAGGATTCAATTGCGATTCACTCGTTGAGTTAGGGCATCTACGTCACCAAAGATTATTCCTGTAAACGTTAGTAAAATCGCGTGTTGCAAAGCCGAAATCAATGCGAATATCGCTAACTCCATTTTTGCCACCAGTGATGGCTCTGATTTTCATTGGTGGAATTGTTATTTGTCCCGCCGCCATCTCATCGCCTCAAACCATTGCCCAAGAGCAAGTTACAGCAACGGACTTGCTAAATCAAGGTTTGCAAGTGATCGCCTCTGGTAAAGTAGAACAAGCTTTAGCCTTATTTCGGCAAGCAACATATTTAGACTCTAGCCTAGCTGCAGCGCATTACAATCTAGGCTTAGCCTTAAGACAAACAGGACAACTACAACCCGCTGCCGACGCATT
>JBBQRU010000249.1:0-4854 GCA_038214545.1 Cyanophyceae cyanobacterium
CGGTTTTAGTGCCTTTGTTTCCCTTGGCTCAATGCTGGATGTGGGTTGGGGAGATTTAATTTATTATCTCGGTGATGATCCGCAAACCCAAAGTATTGTCATTTATATGGAATCAATCGGGAATGCGCGATCGTTTCTTTCAGCGGCGCGGGAGGTTGCACTCACTAAACCGATCATTGTGATTAAAGCCGGTCGTACAGCCGCCGCCGCCAAAGCAGCAGCTTCCCACACTGGCGCACTCACAGGAAGCGACGAGGTTTTGGATGCGGCTTTCCGACGTTGTGGGGTGTTGCGCGTCAACAGCATCTCTGACTTATTTGATATGGCAGAAGTATTGGCAAAACAACCCCGTCCCCAAGGACCGCGCTTGACAATTATCACTAACGCCGGTGGACCTGGGGTACTTGCCACTGATGCTTTAATTGCGACCGGCGGAGAACTTGCGCCAATTACTGAGGAAACTTGCACGTCTCTCAACCAATTATTACCAGCACATTGGAGCCACGGCAACCCAATCGACATTCTTGGCGATGCTGACCCGCAACGGTACACCAAAGCTTTAGAAATTGCTGCCAAAGATCCCCATAGTGATGGCTTATTGGTAATTCTTACTCCTCAAGCGATGACAGATCCCACCCAAACTGCGGAACAGTTGAAACCATACGCGCAGATTTCTGGTAAACCGCTTCTGGCAAGTTGGATGGGAGGAGCTGATGTGACAGCAGGTGAGATGATTTTAAATCGCAACCATATCCCTACTTATCCTTACCCTGATACTGCTGCACGCATATTTAGTTATATGTGGCAGTCTAGCTACAACCTGCGCGGCATCTACGAAACTCCGGTAATGCCTATACTTAATTCTTCCTCAGGTTTACCAGACTGCACGCTGGTTGAAAAAATTATTCAAACTGCACGTCAGGCTAGGCGAACTATTCTCACTGAGGTCGAATCCAAGCAAATTTTTGCAGCTTACGGCATTCCCGTTGTCGCAACTTGTGTTGCTAAAAACGCAGATGAAGCAATTCAATGTGCTGAAAGCATCGGTTATCCAGTTGTTTTAAAGCTATTTTCACAAACGATCACTCATAAAACCGATGTCGGTGGCGTCAAGTTGAATTTACCAGATGCTGACGCCGTGCGAACTGCTTATCACCAAATTGAGTCTTCAGTCCGCGAATATATCCAAAATCCCCAAAACTCAGGACTCAGCACGGAATCCTTTTTAGGCGTCACTGTTCAACCAATGGTGAAAATGGATGGCTACGAACTAATTATTGGTAGCAGTCTCGATTCGCAGTTTGGACCAGTGCTGCTTTTTGGTTCAGGAGGACAACTAGTGGAGGTTTTTCAAGATCGAGCGATCGCTCTCCCACCTCTCAACACCACCTTAGCGCGACGCATGATGGAACAAACACAGATTTACAAGGCGCTAAAAGGAGTCCGAGGACGTAAAAGTGTCGATCTTGCTGCTCTTGAGCAGCTACTAGTAGTATTTAGTCAACTCGTGGTCGAACAGCGTTGGATCAAGGAAATAGATATCAACCCATTGCTGGCGATCCCCCCAACCTCCCTAGATTCGCGAGGATCGGGATTAATTGCACTAGATGCTCGGATTGTCCTTCACGAACCGGATGTGAGAGAAGACCAGCTACCAAAGTTAGCGATTCGACCCTATCCTACACAATACGTAGGAAGATGGACTATGAAAGACGGAACCCCAGTTACCATCCGTCCCATCCGTCCTGAAGATGAACCGTTGATGGTTCAATTTCACCAAACTCTCTCTGAGTCAAGCGTCTATTTTCGTTATTTCCATCTGATTAAGCTTCAGTCTAGAGTAGCTCATGAAAGACTAACACGTATATGCTTTATCGACTACGATCGCGAAATGGCACTCGTTGCTGAATATCAAAACCCTCAAACACAAGCAAAGCAAATTTTGGCGGTGGGTCGATTAAGCAAATTGCATGGTACTAATGAAGCTGAATTCGCCATACTGGTGAGCGATCGCTGTCAATGTCAGGGTTTAGGAACTGAGTTGCTGCAACGATTGTTGCAAGTTGGTCTTGATGAGCAACTAAGCATAATAAGTGCTGACATCCTGACTGATAATCACGCTATGCAACGAGTTTGTGAAAAACTTGGTTTTCGCATTGAACAGACAACGGAAACAAGTGTGGTCAAAGCCGAAATCGAGCTTTTATGAGCGATAACAGACAGCGTTTGCGAGTCACTATTCGAGGTGTTGTTCAGGGTGTAGGGTTTCGTCCATTCATCTGCCGACTAGCAACTGACTTAGGACTGCAAGGTTGGGTAAATAATTCTGCTCAAGGTGTTTTGATTGAGGTCGAAGGTAGTCGAGAGCAACTAGAAATATTTTTCCAACGTATAAAACAAGAAAAACCACCGCATTCAATTATCCAAAGTATAGAACCTGTATTTCTCGATGTCATCGGTTATACCAAGTTTGAAATTCGCCACAGTATAGATGGTGATAAAACGGTGGCAATTTTGCCAGATCTTGCTACATGTGCAGATTGTCTGCGCGAGATATTTACACCTACAAATCGTCGCTATCGCTATCCTTTCACTAACTGCACCAACTGCGGTCCTCGTTTTAGCATTGTTGAGGCATTACCTTACGATCGCTTCAACACCACGATGAAAAACTTTGTGATGTGCGATGCTTGTCAAGCTGAGTATGAAGACAAGAGCGATCGCCGTTTCCACGCCCAACCGAATGCCTGTCCTCAGTGCGGTCCTCACTTAGAATTATGGGATAGAGACGGTAAGATCCTTGCCTCTGGTGATAGCGCGGTGCTGATGGTTGTAGATGCAATTCGTGAGGGAAAAATCGCTGCGATCAAAGGGTTAGGCGGATTTCAGTTAATGGTAGACGCACGCAATCAAGAGGCTGTACAGCAATTGCGCTACCGCAAGCAGCGTCAGCAAAAGCCTTTTGCTTTGATGTACCCCACACTGGAATTGGTGAAAGAACACTGTCAAGTCTCAGAACTTGAAGCACAATTGTTGCGCTCGCCTGAATCCCCAATAGTTCTCCTGCAAAAATCTAAAATTTTTAAGAAACCTCTTCACGAGCCAATTGCTTCTGCTGTCGCTCCTGGTAATCCATATCTAGGTGTGATGTTACCTTATACCCCTTTACATCACGTACTCTTAGCAGATCTAGGTTTTCCTGTCGTGGCTACCAGCGGCAATCTTACCGATGAGCCAATTTGTACTCATGAGTTTGAAGCAATTCAGCGGCTGAGAAGCATTGCAGATATATTTTTAATCCACAATCGCCCTATTCACCAACCTGTAGATGATTCGATTGTCCGGGTCATCATGGAAAGCCCAACAGTGCTGCGTCGCGCTCGTGGTTATGCACCTTTACCAATTATCATCAACACCAAATCCCAAATCCTGGCAGTGGGAGCGCATTTAAAAAATACCATTGCAATTAGTATAAACCAGCAAATTTTTATCAGTCAACATATTGGAGATTTAGAGACAGCCTTGACCTTTGATACTTTCAAAAAGATAATTAAAAACTTGAGAAAAACTTACAATTTCCAACCTCAGGCTGTGGCGTGCGATTTGCATCCCGATTATCTCTCTAGCCAATTTGCCCAACAGTTGGGTATTCCGATAATTCCAGTCCAACACCACTATGCTCATGTGCTTTCATGTATGGCGGAAAACCAACTGACAGGAACTGTCTTGGGTATTGCTTGGGATGGAACTGGCTACGGGCTGGATGGTACAATCTGGGGAGGTGAATTTCTTTTAATTACGGAAACATCATTTCAACGCGTTGCCCATCTGCGGACGTTTCCGCTTCCAGGAGGAGACAAGGCAATCAAACAACCAAGGCGAGTAGCGATTGGTCTACTTTACGAATGCTTGGGAGATGCACTTTTTGAGATGAGAGAACTAGCAACACTGCAAGCTTTTTCTGCTCAAGAGTTAAGTATTTTGTCAACAATGCTCAAAAAGAATCTAAATACTCCGCTAACTTCTAGTGCTGGACGGCTATTTGATGCGATCGCGTCTATTATAGGATTATGTCAGCAGTCCACATTTGAAGGACAAGCGGCAATGGAGTTAGAATTTGCGCTTTTAGATCTGAAAACTGATGAGCGGTATAAATTTAATCTTCTGAAACCCACAAAAGCAAATATGCCAGCGATCGTTGATTGGTCATATTTGTTACAGGGTGTATTGAATGATATCTGTTCAGGTTTATCATCTGGACACATATCAGCCAAGTTTCACAATACACTTGTTGAAATTATCGTTGCGATAGCGCAAAGCGCTTCATCCCTTCGGGATATCGCTAAGTATGTGGGTGAAAAGCAAATTGTACTTACTGGGGGTTGTTTTCAGAATCTTTATCTCACTGAGCGAGCTATCCGTCGTTTAAGAGAGGAAGACTTTTTACCTTACTGGCATCAAAAAATTCCGCCTAACGATGGCGGTATTGCATTAGGTCAGATAGTAGCAGCATCTCGTGAATTAATTAATAATGGGTGAAAATAAATGTGTTTAGCAGTTCCTGGAAAAATTACTAGTATAAATAATACTGAAGAGCCACTGCTACGAACAGGAAAAGTTAGCTTCGGTGGTACTGTCAAAGAAGTAAGTCTTGCATATGTCCCCGAAGCCCAAGTTGAAGATTATGTAATTGTGCATGTAGGGTTTGCTCTGAGTATACTTGATCCGGAAGAAGCACGAGCGTGCTTTAGCATGACGTAAAGATTAAAGTCTATTCTTAGTTCCTCACAAGTTCCTCAGATTGTTTCCGTAAGAATGAAGGTAGAGTCAAAACAGTCATAGTTTTGGCTATAA
>JBBQRU010000250.1:0-4783 GCA_038214545.1 Cyanophyceae cyanobacterium
GATAAACGGATGACATACCGCGATCGCGAGTAAACACCTCTGGAGTCATCCAACGACAGGTATCGCAGTCAATACAAGAACTATCCACATAAAAATCGCCGGTGACATTTTCAGGACGACGCAGATTTAAATGAGCCATATAAAACCTCAGCCAAGGGCAACGAAGGTGAATCATCTATTACCACACTAGCAAATGCATTAGTAGAATTAGAAAGCGTAATCTTACCCCGTTGTGTAGTTTAAGCGATACTCCCGCGATCTTGCAGACTGATGGTATCCGACAATGTAGTAAATTTTGGACAATTATCTAGAGTTGGAAATAGTTGATATTCATGCAGCGTTACACTGGAAAAGTGAGAATGGATGATCAATTGTCAATCATTGAGGATAAAAAGAATGACTAATGACACAATCGAGTATCTGACCGACAAACAAGGAAACCCCAGTGCAGTTGTGATCCCTATTGCCTTTTGGCGACAGATTTTTCCTGAGAATGTTGATTCTATGGAAAGTGTAGCTCAAGGCATTGAGGATTATTGCCTTAGTCGGGCGATGGATGAAGCAGCAACAACTCCTCTTTTGGGTCGCGAGGCAGCGTTAGCATTTTTGGCAGAGGAATCAAATCCGATTCTTATGTATAGTTTAAGCGATATTCTCGCCTGCCAGCAAATTGATGATATCCAGCCCGTTGAAAAGCAGATACCATTGGAGCATTATTAACATCAGTATCAGCACGGACACGGCAAGCACCATCAGCTTCTAAAGTTACAGTTCCTTGCGCTAGCAAATCGTTGACATACCCATTTCCGCGATGTTCGGGAACTACACCAATATAACCAATAATCGCTCCGCCATCATTCTCTGTAGGCATAATTACACCCACAAGATCGCCAGTTTGATTATAAGCCAATTGCCACCAGGTAGATTTATACTTAAAAGCTTGTAAAAGCTGAAATTGCTCAATCGCAGACTCGGCTAAACCAAGAGTCTCTATCTCTTGCTGCAACAACCGATCTAAAGTATTTTCTGACACCCGCATCATTGCCTCAACAAATACAGCTTCACCGACATCATCTAAACTACGGAAAACAAGGCGTTGTGAAGGTATTATTTCCGTTTGTAGCCATTCAAAACGGCGCGTTTCTCTAGCGAATTCAAAGCCAACTTGTTCCATCACCTCAAGTCGTCGATCCGCAAATGTAGACATGGGAGATGGTGTATCAATTACATATTGAATCACAGTATTTTTCTGTAGCAGCAGTGCCAAAGAAGATCGCAACAGGTTTGTCCCAACTTCCAAGTAATCAGCTTCCCAAGGCACTTCTAAAAAATCAACTTCAAATAAATTGTCTAAAGATGGTAACGTCCAATAGATAACTCTGCCAATAAATGCGCCTGCGACTTCAGCAACAAAACACCACTCAGGACGAATGTATCCTTCGTCCCACATCTGGGTCAAATAAGCGCGGAATCTCTCATTTCTCTCAGATTGGTCTGTAAAGGCGGTAAATAAGTCAAGTTCTTGCTGACAAATAGGGCGAATAATCATGAGACTCCTGTTCCATCATATATGTTGCGGTCTATTGTATAAAGTAAGCCATCACCTTTCATTTACCCGTGATTCAATGTTAATCTAAAGGTAAATGAAGCATTGTTAAATTCCTTGACATCGCTGTTCTTTGCCACACTCGTTTCCCACTTATGGTATTTCCCTATGAACTTAATGGAGCAGATTCATACTACTATTTACCCTGGCGATCAAAGCGGTTATGTTGCTGAATGTCAGGAGATTGCTGTAATCACTCAGGGCAATACCTTAGACGAAGTGACACGTAATCTCCGTGAAGCGGTAGCATTGTATCTGGAGGATGAAGACGCGGCTGAGTTCGGGCTAATTGCAAGACCATCGCTTCTGGTAACATTTGAGCTACAGCCTGAATATGCCTAGGCTGTTTTCTCCAATATGCTTTACTGTGCCAATTCCAGATGCTCAAATCCTTTTAGTCCTGAGGGGAATAACTTTTGTTTTAGCTGTGGTTCACAAACACTTACACAGCTATTCCGTAACCGCTACCGTGTGATTCGCCTATTAGGTGCAGGTGGATTTGGCAGAACTTATGAAGCAAGGGATACAGACAGAATGGATGATCCTTGTGTCATTAAGCAATTTCTGCCTCAAGTTCAAGGTACAGCAGCATTGGAGAAAGCAACAAGATTGTTCCAGCAGGAGGCGCAGCGGCTGTATGAACTCGGAGAACATCCGCAAATTCCCCGATTAGTCGCTTATTTTGAACAGGATCAACGCTTGTATTTGGTTCAGGAATTTATTGAAGGTCAGAATTTATTACAAGAATTGCAGCAGCAAGGAAGTTTTAGTGAAGAAAAAATCACACAACTTTTGGCTGATTTACTCCCAGTCCTGAAATTTGTGCATGAAAGCGGCGTTATTCACCGAGATATTAAGCCAGAAAATATTATGCGCCGTAGATTTGCGCCTTCCTCTGTGTCTAAGCAGAAAGTTGAATTGGTATTAATTGACTTTGGTGTTTCGTCAGCGGGAGGAACTGTTGCCGGTGCGGGTACAATAGTTGGCACACCTGGATATGCGCCAATTGAACAAATGCGCGGGCAAGTTTTTCCTGCTTCCGACCTTTACAGTTTAGGTATAACTTGTATTCGACTGTTAACTAACTGTTTACCAAATGACGGTGCAGATGAGCTTTATGATCCACTAAGTGGGCGTTGGTTATGGAGAAAACGTTTACCAAAAGGTACAAACATTAGTCCTCAGTTGGGGCAAATTTTGGATAAATTGATTCTGGATTATGTGAACCAGCGCTATCAAAGTGCTAATGAAGTTTTACAGGCTTTGGATTATGTATATTTAGAACAAGAAATTTTTAAGAAAGTTAACGATATAATTGCTCGGCAATTCAAGTTTTCTGTAAAAAAAATCACACCTAGCTATGAGTTGGCAACTTCCGGAGCAAACGAGTTAGATGTATTAGAATTGATTATAACTTTAGAAGAACACTTTGATATTGAAATCCCTGATGAAGATTATGAAGCAGTTTTTAAGCTTTTTTACGTCGGCTCATTGGATAGCAGTAAATCTTATCACTGGTTAGGGCATCTTGTAACGGTGCAGAATATTGCCGACTATATTTTTGAAAGAATTCAAATTAAAAGTCCGCCTAAGTTTTAAACCGCAGTCTCATAGCCAATCGTAATTACGCAAGTATTTTGTCACGATTATGAGGTTGCAACAAACTCGCCATATCAGGACCAGCAGGAATAATACTACCGGGATTGAGTGGGAAGAGGTTGCCATAATAATCTTGCTTCACACTTTCTAAGTCACAAGTCTCTGCTACACCAGGAAGTTGATATAAGTCGCTGAGATAACCGCCTAAATTCTGATAGTCTTGAATTCTCCGACGGTTGCACTTAAATAACCCGTAGTAAGCAACATCAAAACGAAACAGCGTTGTAAATAGCCGAATATCTGCGAGTGTCACCCAATCTCCACAAAGATATCGGCTTCTCGCCAACGCTACTTCAATCTCATCCAAAGTCGCAAATAACTCATCACAGACTTGATTGTAAGCTGCTTGAGTTTGAGCGAAGCCGCAACGATAGACACCATTATTCACACTGGCGTAAATCTTTTCATTCCACCAGTCAATTTTCTCCCTTAATTCTTCAGGATAGAGATCTAAAGTGGGATTTTGAGCAAACTCGTTAAATTCCGAGTTGAGCATAACGATAATTTCTGCACTCTCGTTATTGACGATCGCTTGCTTTTGGTTATCCCACAAAACGGGTACAGTCGAACGTCCACTATAACCAGGCACTGCCAAGTTGTATAATTGTGCTAATGTTTGGCAATCTTGTTCAGGTTCATGAAACACCCAACCACCTTGAATAGGTGAAGGATACACCAGAGACACGGAGATGACAGCTTGCAAACCTTTAAGAGCGCGAACTACTAAAGTACGATGCGCCCAAGGACAACTCATCCCCACATAAAGTGTATAACGTCCGGTGGCTGGTTGGTAAGGGTTCTCAGGCGACGTGCTGATAAAATTACGAAATTGGCTATTAGGACGAATATACTCTCCCGCTTGGTTACGCGGGGCAATTTTCGACATCATAATTTGCCAGAGAGTCGTCCAGACAAATTTGCCCAGTTTAATTACCAACTTGGGCGGGAGTGATTTACCTGGTTTACGAGGCTGATTATTGCTTGTAGTCTGTGACATAAAATTAAGCCGGGAAATATCTCTTCTTCAGCTTAGCCAAAATCCGTTGCATAAGTAATTTAGAACTCCGAAGTTTTGTCAGATTTTTGATATTACCAGGGTAGTCTTTTTTACTATCAAAAAAAACATTGATATCGGTCAAGATTACTTGTAAACGTTGTGTAATATTCTGCGTCCGATACTCGCTAAAAAATTCTTCTGATAATTGGGACGCTTCGTTGGTGCTAATCACTTTGAGAATACGTTGCATATCATACTCTTTCGCATATCCCGCAATCTTATAACAATTAAATCCTGGATCTAAGTAATCAGATAATCCGCCATTGACGCTGGAAAAGACTTGACAACCAGAAGCGAGGGCTTCCATTGGCTGTAAACCGAAGCCTTCACTGACACCTTGTTGCGCCCAGTACTCAGCGGAATCATATAGATAAACCTTCGCCCGATTGAATAACCCTGCTAGGTCTTTAACATAATAGTCAACAACAGAAACATTACATTGAGACTGCAAAGCCGGAATC
>JBBQRU010000251.1:0-4717 GCA_038214545.1 Cyanophyceae cyanobacterium
AGACTCAAGAACCTTGCGATCTTAGTAACGCAACTGGTGATGACACCGTACCCTTGTTGTCTGCGATACCAGTTGATTTATCTCATAAATTGGCAGATATACCTTTAGTTGAATCTCACGGTGCGCTACAAAGTAATGTTCAAGTATGGAATTTGCTGAAGTCTTATTTAGGGCGATCGCAAGGTGATATCCAAGCCTATCAGAACCCTCAAATCAATCAGCCGGCGACACGAACCGCTGGTATTAGTCTTAGTGTCGATGATTTGTACCTCCAAGATGAAGAAGTCATACTGGGTGCGGAAATTATTAATGTTGAGTCTGATGTTTTGGAAAATAAAAGAAGTTTTGGTGGATTAAGCGCGATTATTAAACCAGTAAAAGTAAACGGAGAATAGGAAGAATTAGAAGTAGAATTACAGCAACAGCAGGATACCCAGTATCGTCTGATTTTAAAACCTAATCAGCTGGCGCCTGGATTGTACCGTTTGAAAGTAGAGACAAGTAAGTCAGATAATTCTGGACCAAAGGCTGTGCATGATTTATTTCAAGTGATGGAATCGGATAGATTGTAATTTTATTAGCGTTGTGGGAGCAATTATGCTAGAAGAATGGTCATGGGATAAAAACGATAAAGAAAAACGCTTAGAGCTAGCTAGTTACGTCGTTTTTTGTAAATACTCAAATGCGGTTAACGAGTTTATTAAAAAAGCTAATAAAGATTCACTACCTGCTAGTAGTAATGATTATCATATAAGTAAAGAAAAACGCTGCGAGTTATTAGAAAAAATTTATAACTCTTTACGTCAGCAAAATGTGGAGTATGAATTAAATAAAGTTCTTTCTTTAGCTAGTGACCAACAAATTATCAGGAAACCCGAAGAAATCCTCGGTCAAGGCAAAGGTACTTGCCTTGATTTGGCTATAATATTCTGTGCCATTTGTTGGTATTATGATTTTTTACCGATCTTAATTTTACTTGATGGTCATGCTTTGGTTGCCGTATCTCTTACCTATCGAGGACGCGAATGGGAAAATGACGAACGCCAAGGAAAAGAAAAATTTATTGAGGGAAGTCTGACGGATGGTCAACAGCTTTGGCACATGGTTAGACGAGAAGAAGTTTTAGCTATTGAATGTACTGGTTTTGCCAAAAGTGAAACTCTTGAGGACGAAAATTATCCGCGAGAAGATGGTTTTTTGTCATTTGCACAAGCGATTAAATTGGGTAAAAGCCAACTTGAAAATAAGAAGTTAATATTTGCTCTTGATATTCACATTGCTTATTATTATTGGTGGGCTAAATTATGCTGTCGGCGTTTAGAAGCTGAAGTTCCAAAAACTTTAACGAATAATGAAAAAAATCTGCTTAAACATATTTACGTACCTCTAGGACTTGTAGAACGTAAGTTTAATGCAAAACGCCGACCTGACGAAGCTTTAGTAAATCCAAAAAACTCGGAATATAATCAACCAGATAAACAATATGAAATTGTTAAAGAGTTTAAAAATGAGGATTTCTTAAATCAAGTCTTAAAACAAGGAGCTAGTAACACTAAAAGCCAAGGAAAACGATTGGTAATTGTTGGCGATCCTGGTGGAGGAAAAAGTACTCTTTTACAGAAAATTGCTGATTGGGTCATTACAGAAAAACAAGGTTTGCCAATTTGGATTTCTCTGGGTGATTTTAAGGAAAAAGAGCTTAATGAGAGAGGTTGGCTGTATCGGTATTTATCAGAAATTTGGTTGAAAAATGTATCCACTGAACCAGACAAAACGCCGGAAATATTTAAGGATGTTTTTAAAGAAATTATTGAAAGTGGTCAGTTATGGCTGATATTGGATGGGGCTGATGAAATGGTGGTTAGCGATCCTTTAAAAAGAATTAGAGGACAGCTAAGTGAAGGATGGGCTGAGCCAGTAAGAGTAGTGCTGAGTTGTCGTTTAAATTTGTGGGAAGAACAAAAAGAAAATCTTGGTCAAAATTTTGATATTTATCGCACTTTAGATTTTAATTATCCCGATCAAGTACATCAATTTATTAATAATTGGTTTGATCAAGATAAACCTAATGCAAAGAAATTACAGGACAAATTAGCAGAAGAAGATCAGGAACGTTTGCAAGCCTCGATTAGAAATCCTTTGCGGTTAGCGCTATTGTGTCGTATTTGGAATGACGGTATAAGCGAATTACCTGACACAAAAGCTGCTTTCTATCAATTGCTTGTAGACTATCACAATAAATGGCGAGAAGGTACGATCCCATCAAAAAAGCAAAATGAACTGAACCTAGCTTTGGGAAAATTGGCAAGAGAGGCTATTGATAACGTAAACTTTCGATTTAGACTGCAAGAAAGCTTTATTGAAAAAAATCTCGGTGATCCCGCTCAAGAGGATTCCTTATTTTGGTGGGCATTAAAACTAGGATGGCTGTTACATATAGGCTACCCGACAGAAAGGGAGGACAATCGACAGGAAAAAGTATACGCATTCTTCCATCCCACATTTCAAGAATATTTTGCTGCGACAGTAGATAAAAATTACTACTATTTTCTACCTAAAGAACACATAAATCGACCTGTGAAAGATGGTCGCTATCGAATTTTTGAACAACAATGGAGAGAAGTAATATTACTGTGGCTGGGACGGAAAGATATAGAAAAGAAGCAAAAGCAATATTTCATCAAAGCATTGGTAGATTTTAAGGATAATTGTGGTAGATTTTACTATTATCAAGCTTATTTTTTAGCAGCTGCGGGGATTGCAGAGTTTAAAGATTGTTCTATAAGTGATGAAATAGTTAAGCAAATCGCAAAGTGGCTGTGTTGGGATAATGATGGTAGATGGTTCCATAAATTGAAAAGGTTTTTGTTCAATGAATGTTCCATTGAAGTAATTCAGAAAGAGGCTAACGCAGTATTACGTCAAACGGATAAGAAAAAAGCGATCGCCGCCTTAGTCCCGGTAATCGACAACTCCCAGGATGAAGATACCCGTTTGAGAGCGACAGATGCGTTAGGTGAAATCGGCGTTGGCAACCAGGAAGCGATCGCCGCCTTAGTCAAGTTAATCGACAACTCCCAGGATGAATTTACCCGTTGGATTGCGGCATATGCGTTAGGTGAAATCGACCCTGGCAACCAGGAAGCGATCGCCACTTTAGTCAAGTTAATTGACAACTCCCAGGACGAATCTACCTGTATGAGAGCGGCAGATGCGTTAGGTGAAATCGACCCTGGCAACCAGGAAGCGATCGCCACTTTAGTCAAGTTAATCGACAACTCCCAGGATGAATCTACCCGTTGGAGTGCGGCATCGGCGTTAGGTAAAATCGACCCTGGCAACCAGGAAGCGATCACCGCCTTAGTCAAGTTAATCGACAACTCTCAGGATGAATCTACCCGTAGGAGTGCGACAGAGGCGTTAGGTAAAATCGACCCTGGCAACCAGGAAGCGCTCGCCGCCTTAGTCAAGTTAATCGACAACTCCCAGAATGAATCTACCCGTAGGAATGCGGCAGGTGCGTTAGGTAAAATCGGGGTTGGCAACCAAGAAGCGCTCGCCGCCTTAGTCAAGTTAATCGACAACTCCCAGGATGAATCTACCCGTAGGAGTGCGGCATATGCGTTAGGTGAAATTTTAACAGTAGCTCAGATGCCAGAAGTTGTCACTCAGTTAAAGAAATCTTCAAAACAAGTTCTTTGGAATTGTGCCCAATCTCTGACCTATTATAAATTTTATCAAGCATGGCATCGTTAAAAAAATCGCTATTACAGAAACTGTTTTGATGACGTCCGCAAATTTTTTGTAAGTCACTGCTGCTGTAATTCACAAGTCCCATTGCGATTTCATTTCCTAAGCGCTCAGCTTTTAAGTATCTTTGTAGATACGCAGTTTGTATTGTTGATCGATTACGCATCTGTTGTTCTTTTAGTCACCCCCTGCATTGCCAACAGCGCTGAGCCATAAGCTGCTTCGGTATACACAGATGCTGCTACCGGAACCTGTAAATACCGCTGCCTGCTCTCACTCCACTTAGTATTTACCGCACCACCGCCAGCAGTATAAACACGAGTTAAACGCTCAGCCCCAAGTTCTTGTAATAAACTATAGCCCCGCGCTTCTATCTTAGAAATACCTTCTAGTAAACCATGCAAAAACTCCACATTCTGAGATGGACGTGGTGTGAGTCGTGGTGGTAAATTTGGATCGTTAATCGGAAAGCGATCGCCTGCTTTCAACAACGGGTAATAATCCAACTCACTTGGTTTCGATGTATCAATCTCACAACTGAGACTTTCTAATTCTGCATCTGTAAAAAAGTGCCTTAACACTGCACCACCAGTATTAGAAGCACCGCCAGTCAGCCACAAGTTCCCTAGTCGATGGCTGTAAATCCCATATCTTGCATCTTCCACGCGGGTGCGGCTTAACAGCTTCAGTACCAGCGTTGAACCCAGGGAGGTCACTGCTTCACCTGGCAATTTGGCACCACTGGCAATGAAGGCGGCGATACTATCAGTAGTGCCAGCGCAGATAAGGCAATTACGACGGAAACCAAATTTATCGGCAACATCAAAACGGATTTCTGCAACAGGAGTACCGGGAGGAAGAACTTTAGGTAGCTGAATCGGTATGTGTAATTTTTCCAGCCATTTTGGATATGTTAACTGTTCAACGTCATATCCTAGCTTTAAGGCGTTGTGATAGTCGCTTATAC
>JBBQRU010000252.1:0-4625 GCA_038214545.1 Cyanophyceae cyanobacterium
GTTACCGGAAAGATATTCATCCGACAACATCCATTCGTTAAGTGTAGGGTCGAAGAATATTTGATTGCCTAGCTCCAACTCAGCGGTAATATCAGCTATTGGGCGGTTGTCCAATAGCTTCGACATAAACTCTAAATCGAGAAAGCCATTCGTATTTAACGAATGTACCAGTGCTTCAGTGGCGTTGTCGGCAACTACTGGGCTATTGTACTCCCGGCATACCCGCTTTGAGAGAATGTCGGCAAGAGTGCCATTGCTTTTCTCAATGGTACGGACCAAGTAATAGCCAGGGTCTTTCCCTAGCTTCAACAGATTGACTTTAGCGTTAACTTTCCCCCAGATTTGGGTGAATGCTTTGTGTATGCCTCTTAGTCTTTCCTGGCACTCAGCCAGTTCATTCGCTGTTGCTGATGACTGAATCTGCAACAATTCGATCAGTGTTTCGCGTAGTTGCCAGTAATCATGAACTCTTTTGGGTTCTACGCTGGACTTAATTAATCTGTCGCGATCGCGTTGGTATAGTTGCCCAAAATATTCGCAAAATGCCATTGGTTTGACATTCTGTAGTTCGGGCGGCACCAGCAACACTTCAGAATTGTTTGCCTTTGAGCTATAAGTGCAGTCAATGGGAACTGCCGAAATAGCCTCTGTTAAGTTGCGGTCATCTCCGATGAGGGCAAATCCCTCACCATAGAGTTCGTTAACTGCTGGCGTACCGAGTAAGTTGTGTACTTCAGTGTACAAATATTTCGAGTACTTAGAGTCGGCTTTTTGATATCGATGGTCGGTTTTTCTTTCACTGAATTCTTTGGCGTACCAGGCGTTGAGGTTAGCTTTGCTGGACTGACCGCATCTTCCCCAGTCGCTTGGGTAAATCGACACGAGTTCAGATTTTGCCCAATCGTCCACGTTTGTGGAATCTTTGTTGCTAATCTTCTGGAAGATTAACAAATCTGGGGAAACCATCGTCCCGGCTATCTCTTTAAATGCACCCGCTGGCAGCCTAATTGCCACCAGCAACTTTAAGTCTGCGCCCAAATGCCGCCGGAATCCTTCTGTTCCCGGTGCATCCAAGGTGTATGGGGATGTAATCATTGCGATTAACCCACCTACACGGACGAGCGATCTGCTCTTTGCAAAGAAATAGTTGTGAATCGATAGCCCCAAGAAATCGTATCTAGGGTCGGGAACTTTGTAGCTGCCAAATGGGACATTTCCGACAATTAGGTCAAAGTATCCGTCGGGAAACTCTACTTCTTCAAATCCGCGATCGTATATCGTGGAAGAGGGATACAAGTAAGACGCGACTTTAGCTGCTGTCTTATCTAACTCGACCCCGTAAATCTGTGAGTTATGTTGGATCTCTTTTGGCATACAGCCAAAGAAGAATCCAGTACCGCAGGAAGGCTCAAGGATTCTACCGCCATTGAAACCAATAGCCGTCAACTTATCCCAGATTGCTCGAATAATCGAGAAATCTGTGTAGTGGGCATTGAGAATAGATTCTGCTGCCAGGGCATACTTTTCTTCCCCTAGCAAAAGCTGCAGTTCTGACTGAGCTTGCTGTGCCCAGCCTGTTGGATTTAAATCAAATACGGTGGGGATTGCACCCCAACCGTTGAATAATGCCAGTTTATTTAGTTCATCAGATGTGGGAGTTCTGCCCGATGAGGATAATTTATTTAGAGTTGCGATCGCATCACGGTTATTTTCCCATCTTTGCTTAGGAGTTGTTTTTAATGCAGATTCGATCTCATTTGTCAGCTCGTACATAGTATTTATTTTCCTGTGGAGAATTTTATGCAAAAAGAAGCCGAACGCAATCTTGTCTAGACATGTATTCGGCGAAAGAAATATTTAGTTTTTGAGTAGCGTCTCGATTGCTCGACGCATTATTCGAGAAGTGAAAATCTTTAGGTCAGTGATGAAATAAGTTTTTCTATTAGTCCACGTTTGTCTCGCCGTTAGGCGACCTATTTGTTCGCTTCTACTATAAAAAACCCTTGCTTACCAATTGCTGGTAATGGCACAAAATCAACGGGAGCTAAGTGCTCTAATACCCAATGATAATAATTTGGAAATGCCCACGTGCTCTTTGAATTTTGAATACAATCAACAACTCTAACAATTGCAATAACTTTACCTGCAACTGTTGATTGTAAAGCATTGTAATCTGGAATAATTAACGCATTTTTTTCGCAGTAAGTAAATATTTTTTCATGTTCGGATTTACGAAAGCTTTTGCCTGCATGAATTCCAAGTTCGCCGCGATAGTGAGTTTGCCACGACCTATTTTCGATGTCTTTAACACCCGCAGCAATTGCCCACGCCCAGGGTGCTTTAACTGAGATGCATTTCATTTGATTATTAGTTTGTGAATTTATTTAGGAGATAGTTTATGTATTTATATGCGAATTGAAAGATTTATCGTGGAGTAATTCTTACGGCATCGGGCAGATTTTGCTGTATTTTATCTCACTAGATATTTTTGAGTAGATTGTTTGCTTTTTGTGGCAAAAAACCAACCATACTTTAAAATGGGGTTGGTTTTTTTCGTTTTTCTACCTGTATACTTATCCAGATTTGTTTCCGTTGTACAGATTTTCTGCAGCGCGGAGTACGCAATCACAGAATTCTTCGCTATCAGTTGCTCCGTTTTGAAATGACAAAACGACTGATACAGGAGGAACTAATAATTCGATGGGGTCAGTATGGGCTACCCGATAAATTTGCAGGGTGTCCAAATGTGTGCGATATGGCTGAAGTTTGAGCCATAGTTGCTCCCGACTTGTTGTTGAGGTGCCATGTTTTGGTTTGTCGTTATTATTGCGATCGCCTGCTAAAGGTAAGTACTGTTGCCATAGTTCCATCAATTTTTCGCGCTCCTCAGATGCTGCTGTCCAGCATAAAGGTGGCTTTGCCTGATTGAATTGACCGACAAGTAGAAGTGCCTTTTGGTACTGTTGATAATGCCAAGTATTTACTGCTTCTAGACTTGATGCTGCATAAGATAAGTCAATATTTAGATTTGGGACGAAATTAAGAGCATGTGTTGCTGAAGCTTGAAAAAAGGCTAAAGTTTCCTCGATTGAGTTCGGATGTGGCTTTTTCCAGCAAAGTCGCGAATCTTGGGTTGCGACGACGGTGTCTACCCATGATTGCCAATCAGTATTATTTGTTAAGTGTCCTTGCTCCAATACCCAAAAGCAGAAATCAACATTTAAGTTGAAACCACAATTCATACTCCAAGGAGTTTTTTCCTTTTCTAAAACAAACATATTTGCGTCAGGGGTAAATTGCTTGCATTTATTATTTTATGTGAAGTAAGTAATATGCAAGCAATATTACTTACTTCAGCTTTGTTTAAATCCTGTTAGATAAAACAATTCTACCTACATATTGCAGTAAATTCTGGAATTGTATAAAGATACAAATTTCCATTGGCAGGATTGTAACCGGATGCAGTTCCTTCCATTGTTACGGATTCTTCTACGTGCCTTGAGCTTTCAATTCCCCCATTTTGAGTTCTTGGTGGATAGATACCTACACTTCTCCGAAATGCCCCGCTAGGCTGAAATGTGAAATTAATACTGTCGCCAACTAGCACTCCACCATTTGTTGTTCTGATAAACCATGTGATCATCGCGTGTCGTTGGTTGCTATTAACGCATTCAACAGATGCGATACCTCCATCGAGGTCTTGTTCTTCAGCAAGTGCCTTTGGTGCTGATGTGAATAATTGCATCATACACAATGTAGCAACAACCGTTAAAAAACGTTTTATTTTTATCTGTGACTAATGTTATCGAGTGTGGTAAAATCACATTTTTTTGCCGCCAGGCAGTCAGTAGTCAAATGTGATTCCACATTTTTTCTGCCGCTAGGCAGTTAATATCTAAACTTTAGTTTTGCCAAGTAACGCTTATTGAACTTTTGATTTGTGCAACCTATTAAATCAAATAGATAGAGCTAAATCTCTGTCTTAGCGCAGGTTATAAATATTGAATAAATATTTTACCGATTAAGGTTTAATCTCACGCTAAATTTTGGTGAGTTCCGCAATTGGCACCGGGGTACTATACATATCGAAAGTTGCTTTGTCACCCTTTACGTCGGTGACAACAAGCGGCATCCAGTGGGAGAAATGCGCTGGTGCATTGTTCCAAGTCACGCGGTCGCCAACCTGAATGACATTGGCTAGTTCTTGGAAATGCTGCTCTTTGAGTGCGAGAATCCGCTTTTTCTCGCACTCATCAATTAATGCCCAAATAGTTTTCTTGAATTCTTCAGAAAAGTGTTCAGTAATGCTAATTATTTCTGAATATACTTGCGATTGACGTAGCGCTTCAATAATTTTCTCATTGTCGCTCTCACCAAGTTCATTGTAATCTACCAAGAATTCATCACTGACAACACTTTGCGGAATCTCAAAGTTGTAGACAAACTGGGAACTGTTTGCATTTGCCAGAATGGTCAGCTTAATACCAGCCGCCGCCGCAAACTGATAAGCTTGCCAAATTTCCTTTGAAAAGCGATGGAGCCAATCTTTTAGATCATTTTGTAAATTCTTCAGCAAGTGCTTCTTCTCGCACTTCTCGATCTGAGCTTTGATTTCCTCTATCCGC
>JBBQRU010000253.1:0-4563 GCA_038214545.1 Cyanophyceae cyanobacterium
TGAGGCTGCACAAACTGCATTGGAATATTTTTTTCCTCAAATAGTCGTGTCTCTTCTTTTACTTGATATTGAGCGATTGCTCCCCCTAGCACGTAGTCGTGGTTTTAACATCTATTTTTCCAGGTGCAAGATCTGAGATAAGTTTTACCTTCCTATAAAGAACGTCATTTCCTGCAAGGTTAGACTGTGCAGGTGAGTTACTCGGTCAGAGCAAAGCAAGTCCATTACTAGCGCAGTAAAGTGATACTCTTTCATTGGAAGTGTGTTGTATTTTCCACGAGCGCTATTTCTTCTGCTGTCAACTTGTATAACTCATAAATAATCTGATCAATTTCGCTAATAAGGTTAGAAAAATGAGCGACTTGATCTGCGCGTTTTGAGATTATGATTTGATGAACTTTTGTTATTAAAATTTCACGATATATCCCAAAATTTTTTGGCATGGGGAAAGTAGCAAGTTCATTTACCTTAAACTGAGGAAAAGTACCTCTTTGCATTTTGCCAAACTTATGAATAAACCAGTAGGAAATAAGTTTGGAGTTAATTATTGCTAAAACAAGTTGAGGTTCTACTTTAATATTGATTACATTGATAGAATTTAAGTCATTTAAGGCAATTTCTTCGATTAGGCAAGCATTAATGCAATAAGGGGGTTTAGAAGGTATCTGTCTTACCAAAATTCTTTTAGTTGAAAACAATCTGAAATCATTTCTACGTGCTGCTAAATTGCTACCATACTTTAAAAACTCACCATTCCAGTTAGCATGATAGCGACAAACATCTTTTCCCTCCAAATACCTGAAATAATCGCTGCCAAGTTTTGTACGAGCATGATAGATTCGGTTGTTCTTCATCTCTATAGTTTGCACAGGAATACCTTTGCTAACTTCGTATGCTTTTAATCCAGATTTTACATCAGCAACTGAATTCAGTTGAGTAGATTGCAATTCTATTTTTTGTATTAAATCAATCAAACTTGTAGATTTAAGCGATTCTATGTTAATCAAGTATTTTTTTGGTTCAAAAAATAATCAGTTTGTAATTGCCTAACTAATTTAAAATGATCTTTGTATTCAAATATTTTTATACTTTTATTACTCTTAATTTCTTTCTTAAAAATGACGATTGCATTGTCAACAGATGCACTATCAAAAACCTGATTGTAAAAGTTGACAATTTGTATGTCGGACTGTTCTAAAACAAACTTCCTCAGCTTCTTGTTGGTATTGACTGTTAGCCAATTATTAGGTGTGATGTAAGAAAGTAAGCCTTCACTGTGCAATATAAAGTGTCCTTGCTCTATAAATAATGGGTAAAGGTTTATCTGATACTCAGCAAGTTGGAAAGTGTCGTATAAGTATTTTTTATCCAGTGCAGTTAATCCTTTCTCTTTACTATTTCGGGTAAACACATAGGGTGGATTGCTAATTACAATGTCAAATCCGCCTTTTTGCAGAAACACTTCATTAAAGTGCAGATGCCATTGGAAGGAGTTGAGCGATCGCATCCCTCTTTCCACTTCATCTGCAATGTTATCCAACTCCCCCAGCTTATTAGCAATCTCTTGCTGCAATGAAGTTTGAGCGCGACTACCTTTCCTCTTCAAACGTTTAATGTCCTGCTGCAAATTGCGCTGCTCAGTCTCCCAGTATCGACGACGGTCAGCGATCGCAACCCGAAACACGTTCTTCTCAGCCTCTACAATCTTTTCCCTAAGAACTTTACGTTTATCAGCGTGAGATGTGAAATATTGGTGTTGCAAGTCTACTACAGGTTGTATAGCAGCTTGTACGGGATTCACAGCGAGCATTGTCCGCTGGTCTTTAGTCGGGTCAGGAATCAGCCTTTCCCCGTTAATTGTCGAAATTAGCGAATCTCCACACATCAACTTATAGTCAAGATTGGGCAATGGTTTCACCTTATCAATCGTAGGGATATCCACCACCATTGATAACCACATCCGCAGCTTAGCAATTTCAATAGCTTCAGGCTTAATATCTACCCCATGAAGGTTATTAGCGATAATATCGCGCTTCCAGTCACTAATTTCAATAGTACCGCGCTGTACAGGCTGTTCTTCTTCTCGACAAGCAATCGCCTGCTTTATAGCTAATATTACTTGCATCATACCAAGGAGAAATGCACCAGAACCAACAGCAGGATCGCATATTTTGACAGTCTCTAGCGCTTGCTTTAACTTCCTTGCCTGTTCCTTTGTCAATAACTTTGTAAAATCAGTATCAGATTGTTCAAAATCTAATTCTATGAGCTTCTTAATTGCTTCTACATCCATACCAGTAGAATCTGCCAAGTACCGCGAAAGTGACTCCACACACATGAAATGGACTATGCCACGAGGAGTATAGAATGTACCACTTTTCTTTCGTTCCTCAGGTACTAATAAATTCTCAAAAACCTTGCCAAGCATTTCTGGGTCAACTGCGGCTTCTTCATCTCCTTGAAGATTCTCAGCAACCGTGAAGTTGTAGCTATTAAAAAAATTGAGTACACCTTCTTCAGCCGACGGGTCAAACAGAAAATTTGGCAGATGAATTTTAGGCGGTGTTGGTACACCAGCTGCATCAATAATACCAACCCCATAATCCTTCTCAAATAGTCCACCGTTAAGGTAAGGAATCTTACCCCAAGGTGAATCGTTGTTGGGGCGTTGCTTGTTGAGCGTGTCAAAAAATAACGGTTCTAACACAGTTTCGTAAAAGTCTGCGTCCTCTGGTTCTGGCTTATTAAGCTTGGGGTAATCATTTTTCAGAAAGTCGCCGCTCCCCAAAAACTCCTTCTTCTGCAAAAAATACAGAAACATCACCCGCCCTAGAAGACGTTGGGAAAACTGGTGCAGTCGGCTGGGATCTTCAAAATATGGATGTGGGTTGTTGTCTTTAATAACCTGCTGTACTTTCTTAAAGATTTCCCGATAGCCTTGATAGAAGTTTTTTGTCAGCTTCTCAACATCAAAGGCATCACACTGAGCCTCATACAATTTTTGAGGAGAGAGATTTCCGGCAGCGATCGCTTCTAATATATCCAGATCGTAAGGGCTAGGTTTGGTGCAATCAATCAGCAGCTTGCGGATATTGACTTTAAGATTCATGTCAGCATCAAAGCTTTTGCGCGGGTTGACCAACATCAACTGTTTGTAATCTTTCGTACCCAGCAGCAAAAAATTTGAGGGTCGCTTACAGAGACTTTGGGCAAGACTTCGCATCCGGTTACTGGCAACACTAGGAGATAGCCATTCTTCAGGCTTCAACTTGAATAGCCAAACTTGTAACGATTCTGTACCCTTTTGATGGTTAGCAATCAGGTATAGATCCAGAACGGCTTCAGCACTTCGAGCCGGTAGTCCAAGTTCATGTTTGGCTAACTGCTGAGCGCAAGCATTATACCCAATTTTTTTAAATAAAGATGCTATTTTCTCTGGGCTGCTTATATCGTCCAGATCACTTAATGTCAGTAGTCGCTCTGCCATTTGAATATTTCCTTGTATTAAATAGTTGATAATTTTGATTAATGTTTAATTGGCACTGCAAAGCCACGAACCCTAAGGTCGGCGAAGCCATCGCTCCGCTCCATACCTGCGTTCGTATACCAAAATTCAGGCTGTGACACAAATAAGTCGACTGTTAATAAAAACAGCCATTGCACCTCTTCATATCAGTCACGCTAAACTTTCAATCGCTATGATTTTCTAGCAACTGTCATATTAAATTCACGCTCGCATAAAATAGCAAACGTTATATTAAATCTGCGTAAGTATTACTTCCTTAATGAGAAGTTAAAACTACTTAGTCAAATATTTTTGAAGTAAATCCTGTCCCTGACTACCCATAGTTTGCAGCATGTCTTCAATCCGCTTAAGCCCCATTGGGGAGGGTTTTCCACGCCCGTTCTCCCAGCGGTTTACAGTAGAGTATGTTACTCCGAGTGCCACAGCAAGTTGTTCTTGGGTTAAAGAAGTCAGGGTACGAATTTCTTTAATAAGCTCTCCAACGGCGGGTTGGGTATTTACTAAAGTCTTTCTAAGTGTCATCGAATTTAAAGTTCACCACATAACATAGCAAGTTGCATGTAATTTGTTACATCATAGCTACCAGTTCTCTGTATCCATGTAAAAATTAGTACAATTCTGGAGGCTTTATACTATCAATATCAAAATCATCTAAATTTGAATTCTATGTATTTTCACTTTAGAACTTTCACATACAAGGAACTTTTTTTTAACAGTTCGAGTCTCATTAACAATTGCTATGAATAAAGGTAAAAATACTTGATTGAACCCAATCGAGTTAAGGACGCGATCCTAATAGCGATCGCAGCATTCCCTGCTTCTACATCTACTCTTCAATCAAGTTAAAGGCTTCGAGCATCATTGAAGTAGTCAGTGTATCGCGGTGATAAAAATACTCATTAGACATCTCCGAAAACTATCAAAGCTTTACTGTGGATAGTTTACAGGATGCAAATGCGAGCAACACAAACTAGCTAGTCAAGACGATAAAATAGGGCTTTGAGATACTTAGTGATAGTAACAAGACAAAAAATGTA
>JBBQRU010000254.1:0-4522 GCA_038214545.1 Cyanophyceae cyanobacterium
TATATCTCAATCATTGCCTTATTCTAACTGAAAGCTAAAAACTTTTATATTGCAATGGTTGCAGCGATTTACAGGGTCAGTATTTAGTGGCTGAATTTGATCAAATTGCTATTCCAGCCATAAAGGGAGCGGTAGAGCCGCATTAATATTCAATTCATCTGTAGCTAACCAAGTCAATTCAGCAAATTCTGAACTTTCCTCAAATTCAGATTTCCGGTTTTCTAATAAGTCGATTCCCGTCAAAACCACCTTTGCTTGAGCATCGGCTGTAATTGCTTGCAACCGAGATAAATTACGATTTTTCCTAGGTAGATTAACGGGGACTGCTATGACTCCGGCATATAAACACCCAAAAAAGGCAGCGATGAAATCTAGACCCGGCTGATAAAGCAGTAAAGCCCGCTCTCCAGACAAATTTAGTGATTGCATTGATGAGGCGATCGCTTTTGCCTTGAGATGCAGTTGCCCATAAGTTAGACTGTCTATCTCTTCTCCACTCTGAATAAATGTATAACCTTGATTGTCAGATTGGTTTTGCGCTCTATAACTTAGCAGGTTAACTAACGTTGAAAAGTGATTAGTCTGGTCTGGCAAATGATCCAAAAAACTATTATTCACTTAATCCACCTTTTGTATATTTATCCCATCTGGATAATCACTCTTCATTTAGCAGTAAACAAATATTTTTATATAAATTGTTGTGCAAAATCAACAATTTAAAATTAGTTTGCAATAAATTGTAAATGTCCACAAGGCAACTTTCGCAACTTAAGTTCAACTTAAGCCGATAATTATATATCCGTCTGATTTACAGTTGTGATGACATGCGATCGCACATTCGCTTTACGCTCCGCAAATCACTTTGATGAAGGTATTAACAGACACAACTGAATTGACCCGCTTCGCAGAGAGCAAAACTCTTAGCCTTGGGGTCTGTGGAAGAGACACTATAAGTTTTATTATTTGCGATCGCCTACTTTAGCACTATCGCCTGTTTTCAGAGGCATCCAACCAAGCCTGCAAATCAGCTAAAGTAGTAAAATCTAACAGTGCTTCGCTCAAATCTTCGAGGACAGCCAATGGTAAACCAGAAATCAAGAGAGTTATTTCCTCAGAAAGTTTCTGCCCAATCCGCTTACTCATCTGTCGAATAACGATTTTAGCTGCCTCGGACTGTTGTCCTTCTCCTATTCCTACTTCTATGCCTACTTCTATTCCTTCTTGTTTTATTTCCCGGTACACTCGCGTTTCTTGTAGCGTTATCCCTAGCATAGACTCTACCTCCACTCGGCTCAATTCTGTAAATTTGTATACCATGATCGTTGTCACCATCTCTATTATGGCTTGACTTGAGAGCGATGGTGCTTCTTGATTGGTTCTTGTCAATAAATACCTTGCTTCTCCGGGTGCAACGCTTTCGTCAAGGGTAGTTAGCACCATCAGTGCTACCCACAGAGGTAATTGGCGAATATCCCCCAACTCATTCAAGTACACCCGATGCACTTGGTCTCAATTGAGTTGAGTTCGATGAGGATAAATATCGCTTTGTTCGGTACTGCGCGAGGGGTAAATTATCACTGCTTGCCAGTCGCTGAATCGGGCGCGGTTGCGATAGAAGTATAATGAGGACTCCGCAAATAGCCTTTCATAAAGCTGCTCGTCTTTCTGGAATTGGACTTCACAGAAATAGACTACTCCTGCGCCAACATTTTCCGGTGGTAGAAATACCCCATCAATCTCAAATTTCGGTTCTTTGACAGCTACCGAATCAAATCGATACGCATCTGCATTATTCGGAGGATTTGTCAAGAGTTCAAACAGCAGCGTTGGGGATTGTTGAAACAGTTTGTAAAATATTGAATCTCGATGCATAAAGAATTCTACTTATTTTGTTTGCGAAATCTAGTATATATTTAATCATATATTGCAGAAGCACTGACAATTTTAGTGAACTACCTATACGCCCAAAAGCTTGATGAAAGTTTGTTAAGCAAAAACTTAAATAAACCACTTATGAATGGTAATCAACCACGGAAATTAACGATTACTATTTGAATTTATTTGCCTGATTATTTCTAATTTTCACTTTTGTTATTAATTTGTGGTTTCCAAATATTAACTTCTCCCGTCGGATCACTACTAACTACAGTGATACTATTATTTTGTGAATTAACGTTAATAGCAAGTAAAACAACTCCTTGTTTATGAGCAGCAAGTTTCGCAATAATATTACCATTTGCATCCCATAACCATACTTTACCTTGCACATCACCAGTAACTACATACTGCCCATCTGCACTGATAGCAACAGATTTAACTTCGGCATCATGTTTCAAAGAAAATAATTGTGAATTACTATTATTAACTGATTGACTATTTTGAGGATTAATAACCGCTACCTTTTCGTATGTAAATTCTTTTACATTATCTTTTGCCGAGATATTTTTAATATCTTTATAAATTTCCACAGATTGCCCATTCGGTTTACTGGCAATATTTAAGGCAAAAGCAATAGTCTCTCTATTTTTTGGTTCGGTGATTAATAGTACGAAAATCACAAAAAAGATAGGTAATATTATAATTAATGCCATTAACTTTTTGGATGACATCTCCGATTTTTCATTATTTGATTTTTTATATTTTCTCTTGAATGCAAATTTTTTTTTATGTTCATATGGAGATAACTCATCTTTTGTGACAAGATTTGATAATCCCCGCCAAACTCTAACTTCTGTGAGAGTATTTTCTGCTTTAATACCTGTGACAACTACTAATTCTGGCTGATCAATTGTTGGCAATTTAAGTGCTGTAAGCTCTTGAGCAATTTTTTCTTTATTGTCTTTGGAATTTTTACCGATCTTTAATTCTGGTAGAGTTGCCTGAGTATCAACTTCCACACATAATTTTTCAACATTTTTATCTAGTTCCTTAAAATAAATTGTCAATGTGTTTTCTGTTTTTTGTATAAATATTTTAAAAGCAACTTTGAATCCACACTTTTCTCCTTCAACAATTAATTTATCGATGACATTCTCTAATTCATCTCTTAAAGCCTGGACAGCAATGCCGCAAATACTTTGTTCGCCACTTTCATCATCATCGGCAATGAAAGCTATAGAGTTACGAATGGGTCTACCTCGATAGTCTTTGCGTTTACTTGCTTTCATACCTGTAACTAGCAAAATTAATTGGTTATTTTTACGCACAATTAAAATTGATGGTGATTCAGTTTGAAGTAAGTGTTTAAAGTCTGTTACCAGCCCAGGTTCCTCTACCCATTCTTGACTATTATCTTTAATTTCTTGCCAACAGTAGTCTTGTTCTTCAGATACGCCGGCGCTTTGAACATAAATTTCCATAATTAACTCCTTGTTTTAAACCTTAAGCCTGTAATAACCTTGTAAAATTGCAAACCCGCCAGTAGATTTACATTTAGCAGCAGACTTGCGAGATGCTTCCAACAGATACTCATCCCAACATAAAAAACGACGCAAAGGATTAAAAAATCCCCATTTATTATCGCAATGAAGCTTTAATATAAAACTTAAAATATATCTGAGAGGTTGGTCGCTATCTTTTGGCGTATAACGGGCATCATGGTCAATTTTACGAAAATAAAAACGTGGCTTTTTGTCCTCTACTTTAAGATTATTAAAGAAAACAGTTCCAACTGTTTGAACAGGTGTAACTACGCAGGCAACTTTATTTATTAAATTTTCACTTTGGAAAAATCTCAACAAATCGTTATATTCTTTCCTAATTAGTTCTAAAAGTTTTTTGGCTTCATCCTCATTTTGTAAATATTTTTCGCAACGAATTGGTGCAAAAATAACCAGTCGAGGTTCTTGTAAATCTCCATAGGAGTTTTTGAAAATATCACAAATCTGCTTAGGTTTATTGATTAATTCGCTCCATTTGCCCTGATCTTCCATAAGTGCAGGAGCATCAATAACAATCAAAACGGCTACAGATTCATTCATTACCTTATTGATAAATTCACGTTTGTCACCTAAATAACCTCCAGGAAAGTCTTGAAAAACAATATTTAAAGATGGTTTTGACCCGACTTTACCAAGACCAAAATGAAAAGATTGCGGATTCTCAGTACCTTCCAGTCCTCCTGTAGCTTCAAAATCGTCAAGTAAACCTTTTAATTCTCCTAAACGCTGTTGTAAAAGCTCTGAACTTTCAAGGTCAGGTGTAAGTTGTAAACCAGCATTACTAATAGTACTATCAAACTGCTCATACATAGCAGTTAAAAGACTAGTTTTACCTACACCTCTATGTCCAAGCATTGCAATTTTAAGTTCTGGCGGCATGTTCTTAACCTTGTTGTATGATGTTTGATGATTTAATAAATTGCATTGAATCCAGATGATTAGCCAGGGTTAGCGCGTCTCAAACCCTATTGACAGGCGGATCATAGTATGAAGTTAGAATTTGAAACAGCCGCCGCTAACACAGAGAGCATATACTGATCGTTCATAGCCGCTCGCCGTGTCTTTTGGCGAATACTGCGGCG
>JBBQRU010000255.1:0-4511 GCA_038214545.1 Cyanophyceae cyanobacterium
CCTGTTGGCATAACGAGAGGAGTTACAGCTAGATGGATTAAATCTAACCTTAGCTCAGATGGTTCCACTTTGTTTCAAACCCGATCACCGATCAAGCAAGTCCTCTTGTCAATAGGGTTTGAGACGCGCTAACCCTGGATAGTGATGATGAGCAACTATTAGCAGATTTTATACTATCTATTGCTTTAGAAAGTCCATTTGCTGCAAGCAAGTCTAAATTCGATAATTACTATGGAAAGGGTGATATCGATAAATCAGATGAAATTGATATTGCTGTCAGCAGATATGGAGACACCAATCTAGCAGAAGATATCAAAAAAGTATTATCTTTAATTCAGACGGGGATTACAGTAGTAGCAAAAGTTGAACAGAAAAATTTTCTTAGCAAAACATTGAACCCAAAAGCACAAGGAAATACAGTTAAAGAGCCTTTCTATTCACTTTTCATGGCTTTCTATGAATTGATAATCAAAGATTCAAAGGAACCATTTGATTATCAAGAAATATTTATTGCAGTTTGTGATTTAGCTTCAAAGATAAAAATGAGTTCAACTATCACAGAACGCAATAGAGTTAATAACATTGGTCTAACTAAAGGACTAATTCAAAATTACTTTAAATCTTCTACTAGTACAACTCGTAGCAGTGGTTCATATGCGTTAGATTTTATTAATTACTTAAGAAGATCAAGAGTTGAATCTCCAAACTATGATTTTAAGCAGGGGCTTTATACTCTAAGCGATAAAAATAGACAATTTGATTTAGGATCTTTTGAAAAAATTCTTCAGAATATTGCCGCAATGGCAAATTTAGGTAAGGGGAAGAAGGGATATCTATTTATTGGTGTATCTGATAACGAACAACATACTCAACGTATTGAGCAACTAGATAAAATTAATGCTCCTCGCATCGAACCATTTGGTGTTGTTGGATTGGAACGAGAAGCACGTCTTAGGAATACTACTTTAGATGATTATATACTCTCAATTTCTCGGAAAATTCGCGAATCTGATTTACCTGAAAGTTTGAAAACTAAAGTAAATACCAGCCTCACTCCCATTACTTATGAAAAGCATACAGTACTTATGCTTGAAGTCAGTGCTGGTACAGAGCCTATATGGTATAAAAATAAATTATATATTCGCGATGGACATGAAAAAAAATCCCAAGAAGTATCAGGAGAACTGCAAGAAGTATCAGGGGATCGCATTGCTGCTGTATATAACCTCTTTAAGTAATTTTTAAGCAATACAGCGAAATCTTCATCATGTCCAATAGACTTGAGCAATGTTTGTACCATGCGCGTACCGTGAGGTTAGCGAAGCGATCGCCTGAGGATAAAATACACAAGCTTTTACCTGTAGAATAAAGAAATTTATTTGGTTACTCACGGTAGTATTTGACATGTGACGAATATGACATCCATTCAAGTTTACGGAATACCAAACTGCGGAACCTGTAAAAAAGCGCTTCTGTGGCTGCAAAACAATAAGATTGAATATGAGTTTATTAATACCAAAGAAAATCCTCCAAATCGCCAGATGCTTGAAAGCTGGATCAGTTCTTTAGGTTTTCAGCCAATGCGAAATACCTCTGGTCAATCTTACCGTTCCTTAGGTGATGAGAAGAAGAGTTGGACAGATGAGCAATGGCTGGACGCTTTTTCTCAAGATGCTATGCTTCTTAAGCGTACTCTTTTTGTTAAGGATGGAATAGCGGTTTTAATCGGATTTAAAGAAGATAAGATTCGCGAAAAGTTGAGTTAAGACCAATACGGTTTAGTTAAAGCTGAAATTTAAGTCCGGAAGAGCGGTTTAAACCGCAGTCTCATAGCCAAAGTCATCTTTAGATGACTCAAAAAAGAGTTCAGTCCATTTTAATGGACTGAGCGCTATGAAACGGGGCATTTATTCCCAGGCGGTCTCAAAGCGAATGAAATAACCTTACGACTACATTCTTTCTAAAACCTCAATTCCGAGTAAAGACAGTCCTAGTTTTAAAGTTCTGGCAGTAAGATCGCAAAGTATTAACCGTGATGTCCTTTGAGGTTCTTCAGCATTTAATACTGTAACTCCACGTTCGCGGTCGTAGAACTGGTTGAATTTTTGACTGAGTTGAAATAAGTATTCACACAGTCGGTTTGGAAGTAAATCTTGCTCGACAGCACTGAGAACTTCGTCCAATTGCAGTAAATGCTTTGCCAAAGTAATTTCGGTTTCATGTTGCAATAAGATGGGAGCGTCTGCGCCTAACTCCTCAAAGTTAATCTCACCCTTACGGCTGATGCCTTGAATCCGTGCATATGCATAAAGCATATAAGGAGCAGTGTTACCTTGTAAGGCAAGCATTTTTTCGTAACTAAATATATAGTTACTTGTGCGGTTCTGGCTGAGGTCAGCATATTTGATGGCACTAATGCCAACTACTTCTGCTGTTTTGTTGATGAATTCTGGTGTTTCTTGTCTTTCTTCTTCTTGTAACCTGTTTTCTAGGTCTTTACGAGCACTGGCGATCGCTTCCTCTAACAAATCCTGCAAACGTACTGCTTCACCAGACCGAGTTTTTAATTTTTGACCATCGAGTCCCAATACTAACCCAAAGGGTGCGTGGACAAACTCGCGATCAGGTGTAATCCAACCGGCGCGGAGTCCCACCTGAAAAATCTGCGCGAAGTGGTTGGTTTGTTCGGCACCTACAGGGTAAACTACCCGTTGAGCGTTATCTACTCGCACTCGATAGCGGATGGCGGCTAAATCTGTTGCTGCATAGTTATAACCACCGTCAGTCTTTTTAACTATTAGTGGTAGCGGGTTTCCTTCTTTATTCGTGAAGCCTTCGAGAAATACACACTGTGCGCCTTCACTTGAGACAAGTAATCCGAGTTTGTCTAATTCTGCTAATACATCTGGTAGCAAGGGGTTGTAAAAAGATTCCCCGCGCTCTAATACTGGCTGGATTCCCAGTAAATTGTAGATGACACGATAAGCACGACTGGATAGTTGACAGACAATTTTCCAAGCTAGTAGTGTCTCTTCATCTCCTGACTGGAGTTTGACTACTGCTAGCCGCGCTGCTTCCTTAAACTCGGTGTCGCTATCGAATTTTTGCTTCGCCTGACGATAGAAGGAAGACAAATCTCCTAAGTCTGTTTCGGTGGATGTTAAGGCTTGTGGGTATGCTTGTTGTAAGTAGGCAATCAACATGCCAAATGGTGTTCCCCAATCGCCAATATGACTGATCCTTTGCACGTCATGACCGGCGAATTCTAAAATTCTCGCTAAGCAATCACCAATAATTGCTGGACGCAAGTGTCCGACATGCATCTCTTTGGCGATATTCGGACTAGGATAATCGACAATTACCCGCTGCGGGTTTTTGGGTAGTGCGACTCCTAGTCGGGGATCGGGATGGATATTTTTGACTTGTGTTTCTAAGTAACTTATTTTTAACATCAAGTTGATGAAGCCTGGACCTGCTACTGTCGGAGGTTCGCAGAATTCGCTGACATCTAGTTGCTTGACAATTTGGTCGGCTATTGATCTTGGTGGCTGACTCAAGCGTTTGCTGAATGCTAAGGCGACATTCGCTTGATAATCGCCAAATCGCGGGTTACTCGCCGGGACAAGGATCGGGTCTACTTCCGCAAAGTCGTTACCAAAAGCTGCAACCAGTGCTTGCTCAAATTTCTTTTTTAGTTGTTCTTGTGTGGCGTTCATCAATATTATTCACTCATTATATTGGTCGCTGTGCAACCATTGCCATATTTTAAGACTCCTTAGGGATTCTTGATAAGAATTTATCTGGTGGCGTTGATTCTCATACTCAAATCTAGCCAAGTGGACTGTGTAATCGGCGCACTGCTGGATATATAGTCTACGCCAGTCTCGGCTACAGCGCGGATTGTTTCTAGGGTAATGTTGCCGCTGGCTTCAATTTTTACACGACTATTGTCGGCGCGAATCATCTGCACGCACTGGCGCATCATTTCTGGAGCCATGTTATCCAGCATAATAATGTCGGCTTTTTGTTGTAAGGCTTCTTTGACTTGGTCTGGGGTTTCTGTTTCTACTTCTATTGTTAAAGGATATGGGATCTGAGAGCGGATACTAGCGATCGCGTTTTTGATTCCGCCTGCAGCCACTATATGGTTGTCTTTAATCATTACCGCGTCATCCAGTCCCATCCGGTGATTGCTTGCACCGCCTACTTTTGTCGCATACTTTTCCAGTAGTCTTAGTCCTGGTGTTGTTTTGCGGGTGTCTACTAGTTGCGCGGGTAAATCAGCAATTTTCTCTATATATGTACGTGTGAGTGTGGCGATACCACTCAGGCGCATTGCTAAGTTCAGCGCTACCCGTTCCCCCGTTAGTAGTGATGACAGCCCACCGTGAATCTCCGCTATTACTTGCCCTGATTGACAATATGTACCTTCCTCAACTATTCCCGCGAAGCTGACTTGAGGGTCTAAAAGCTGAAATACTCTTGTCGCTATCGGTAAGCCAGCGACTACT
>JBBQRU010000256.1:0-4505 GCA_038214545.1 Cyanophyceae cyanobacterium
TCGAGTGCAGCCCGGTCAACTCCTGTTTGTCCGCCAGTGACAATCCACAACCGAGGATGGGAGGAAATGGTGCTTGTTGGTTCCATTGGGATTGGTGTTGGGATGTGTGCGAGTGCTGGAGAAAGCACAACTCCAGAGGTAATGAGTAGTGCAAGTACGGTGCTGCGAGCGATTGTCTTGATGTCAATCATAAGTGTCATAACTTGTAATATAGACACCTTCACAGGGCGATCGCTCTATTCCTTAAATTTAACTGTAACCCGAAATGTACCAGCATTATCACTAAACCATGCTAGTGGTACGGAATCGATTCGGTGACGAGCTTTGGCACTCAGTTGCTGTTGAGCTTTTGTTAATGCGTCATAATACACTTGCGATTTTTTTGATGGCGAATCGGGTGAGTTTATTGCCTCATTCACAATAAAGGTCAACCAGCCGGATCGATCCGCCGTAATTTGCTCTCCCCTTTTAGAGATTTGGAAGAAGTTATTTTTATTCAGGTTTTGACTCTTTAGAACTCCAAAAGGATCTTCTTCTGAAGAAGCCTCTACAGGTAGGATAATGGCAAGTAAAGTTCCCCAATTCCAATCTGGTCGGAGTTTACACTCATCAAGAAAATCACTTGCAACTTTTTCTCCAGATGGATCAATCCAATTACGATTAAACACGTAATTTTCATTGTTTTCGTCATTCAAATCTGGTAATATTTTATATCTATCTTCTAAGTTTAAAGAAAATGTTCCTTTTGGCGACTTGTTGATAATAAATGGTTTGAGCAAATTTGCTCTATTGACAATTTGAGGAAAAGCCAGATGGATACGTCCTTCCGGATCAAGAATAATCTTTTGCCCTGCTTTAACTTGAATATGTGAACTCTGAAGCCCTGTGGTTGCTTCAACTGTCAAAGTTCTAGATTCAACAACAGATTGTTGTGTCGCAGTCAGTTCTTGTTTGATAAACAGAATGATAGCTACTATTAGAAGACATGCAATTAGTAAAGAAAGCAACTGTAATATATTTTGCTTAGGCGACACAAAAAATCTCCTTTAGTAAATTAAACTTATTTAAGTAGGTGAGCGAAACAGAATCAAACTATCTAACAAATTTAAATTTCCTGTAATCGTCTAGAAGTAATTTTACTACCAACCAAGAGTGATCTACTTCACACACCTACTTAAGTGATTAAAAAAAATCTCGATATCAATCTATAAATTATTTGAGAGATACTGATGATAGTAAAAACCAATAGACCTGCACAAATAACTAATAAGGCAATAATTACTAATCCCCAAGCAGATTGCCAAGGATGAGGTATGCGTAAAATCTGAGAAATCGATAAAACAAATAAGGTTGTAGCTAAGGCAATAATAAATAGATAAATTTTTTCAAACCATGTGCGCGATTGAATGAAAATTGATATTCCTAAGCCGAATACTAGCAGGATTAATCCTAATCCCAGCCGAATTTTTAAAGCAATGAACAGCGTTGCGAATAAAGAATTAATAGTACTGGTAATTAATGCGGATGGTAACAAATTCCAAATAGCTTTACTTTGGGAGAAAGTGAATTGCTGTTGAATTATTCGATTTTGTGATGTAACAGTTATGAATTTAGCAAATCTGCTATTTTGTTGTTGTAAAAGTTTTAAGTCTGTTAGTACTTCGTCTACTGATTGATAACGATCTTGGTGTTTTTCTTGTAGTAATTTATTTAAAATCAGTGATAATTCATAACTCAGGGGATGAGGCAAATAATGCTGCCAATCAGAAGTCCAACTATAACCACGTTTTGCTAATAATTGATTGGGGTGAATATTTGTGTAAAGATAAAAGCAGGTAACTCCCAAACTATAAAGATCGCTAGCCGGATAAGCTTTACCATTATTGATTTGCTCAAATGCTGCATAACCACGGGTGCCAATTATTGTTTCTGGTTGAGTAGTTAATGTTGCAGTCGTTTGCTTCGCTATCCCAAAATCAATTAGTACTAATTTACCATCGTGTACATCCCGCAGAATATTTTCTGGTTTAATATCCCGGTGAATTATTCCCTCTTGATGCGCTACTTGAACTACAGGCAATAAATCACTCAATAAATCTTGTATCTTAGCTTCCGTAAACGTACTTTGCTGTTGTAACTCCTGCAATAAATTTTGCCCTTGAATAAACTGCTGCACTAAATAGAGATATTCGCCTTCTTCAAAGTATGCATAAAGTGTGGGAATTTGGGGATGTAAGCCTAACTCTTGCAGACGTTGTGCTTCTTGTTTAAATAACTCAGCCGCTTTTAAAAGCGCTTCACTACCTGAAAACTGAGGTGCAAACTGCTTAACAACACATTTTTCATTTAACTTTTGAATATCTTTAGCTAAATATGTACAGCCAAACCCTCCACGTCCGATACGTTCAATAATTTGGTATCGGTTCCCAACAATCAGGATTAATTTTTTTCCACAACTTAAGCAGAAATTGTTTTCAGTGGGATTTTGAGGATACTGACAATTAGGATGCGCGCAGCAAATCATACCTGTGTGCCGCTAAGTGTTTATAATATTTATGATATACAGTACCATATCCAACCGAATTTACGGTATCATTTGACTTTGAATTTTTACTTTTTACTAGTATAAATATATAAATATCAAAGTAGCTGATTGTGAAATTTTATTTGCGCTGATTATGAGTCAAGCTACGTTGTGATGCTCTCAATTAGTCATATAGGTTGGGTTTTGCTTGTGCTTTACCCAACCTAACTGTAACTTACACCGAATTAATATTGCCTAACTGCGAGCAACACCTTCTTGACGTGCAGCATTTTGGACAGCGCTAGCAACTGCGGGGGCGACGCGTTGATCGAACACAGAAGGAATGATGTATTCGCGACTGAGATCGGTCGGGTTAATCAAAGACGCGATCGCAATCGCCGCTTCCAGATACATTGTTGGAGTAATCACAGATGCTCGACAATCTAAAGCACCGCGAAACACACCTGGAAAAGCTAAGACATTATTAATTTGATTCGGATAATCACTGCGACCAGTAGCAATAATCGCCGCATCCTTAGTAATTAATTCTGGCTGAATTTCCGGAATCGGATTCGCCATTGCAAACACAATCGCCTCTTTAGCCATTGACCGCACCATTTCCGGCGTCAACACTCCTGGCGCACTCACACCAATAAAAACATCAGCACCAAGCATCGCCCCAGCTAAAGTCCCCTGTGCTTTCACCGCAAACTCTTGTTTTTCTGGTGTCAAATCTGGACGACTAGTAGAAATAATCCCCTTCGAGTCGCACATCCAAATTTTTTCTGCTCCGGCTTTTTGGAGTAACCTAGCGATCGCTACCCCAGCAGCCCCAGCACCATTAATCACAATCCGAATATCCGAAATCGACTTATTCACCAGCTTCAGAGAATTAAGCAAAGCCGCTAAAGTCACAATCGCCGTCCCATGCTGATCGTCGTGAAACACAGGAATGCTCAACTCTTCGCGTAACCGAGCCTCAATCTCAAAACAGCGAGGAGCAGCGATATCCTCTAAATTCACACCACCAAAAACGGGTGCAATTTGTTTAACGGCTTCAATAATACTCTCAGTATCTTGGCTTGCAAGACAAATCGGAAAAGCATCAATTCCCGCAAACTCCTTAAACAACATCGCCTTACCCTCCATCACAGGTAAAGCCGCCTCCGGACCAAGATTCCCCAATCCCAACACAGCACTACCATCAGTCACGATCGCCACAGTATTCTGTTTGATCGTTAAACTATAAACCTGTTCAGGATCTTCAGCGATCGCCATACATACCCGACCCACACCCGGCGTGTAAGCCATCGCCAAATCAGATACATTCTTAATCTCAATTCTGCTAGTAATGCTAATTTTGCCACCACGGTGCAAATTAAAAGTGCGATCGTAAACATTCAGCACCTTCACATCTGGCAATGCTTTCACCGCCTGCACAATCGTTTCCGCGTGCTCAGTACTAGCAGCATCAACAGTAATCTCGCGAGTAGAAACTTGACGAGTTTGTTCAATCAAATCAATTTGACCAAAATTACCACCACTGGTGGCGATCGCCTGGGTGACGCTAGCCAACATCCCCACTCGGTTGGGAATCTGCAAGCGAATCGTCAAACTAAAGCTAGAGTTAGGAGTCAAGTCTGCCATATGAATTTACGATTTCCGAATCAGCAATCGGAACCCCTAGTGTATGTGAGCCACAATTTGATAATTGTAACCAGATACACAATATCATCTTCAACGCGGAGAACGCAGAGGAAACGCGGAGGAGCGCGGAGGTTTCTCTGCGTTACTCTGCGCTACCTCTGCGTTCTCCGCGTTAAAAAAACGCCCCCTGTTTCCAGAGAGCGTCTTTTATTAGCTTAGTTAAAGATTAACCGTTGATGGCAGGTGCTTCCACAGCAGCTAAGTCTAATGGGAAGTTGTGAGCGTTACGTTCGTGCATCACTTCCATACCCAAGTTAGCGCGGTTCAGAACGTC
>JBBQRU010000257.1:0-4406 GCA_038214545.1 Cyanophyceae cyanobacterium
AGATGATACTTTTGACTCAGTTGCTCTGGAGTTAAGCCATAACCCAAAGTATGCACAATAACTTTGTCATTCCGCTTCAACAGCGAAATCAGATTTGCAAAATCTTCTGCTTCATTTGCTTTGTTCTGATAACCATCAGACAGAAGAATTACCGAAAGTCTTGGCTGAGGCTGATCGGAACCCTCTGGTACAATAAAGCGTTTATCGCTAGCAAATAAGCGGATAGCCTTGCTGAGAGGTTCATAAATGTTGGTAGAAGCACAGGGAACTTGAGCCGCAAGGAAATCAAGATAGTTATTTAGCTTGTAATCACCAGCTGGGAAAAACTAACTGAGTTCTTCATTACTAACGGGAAAGCCTTGGCAACGAGGTCCCGGTTCGCCAAAAGGAACAATTGCTACCTGAGTATTGCCACCGCGTTCCGCCAACGCCGCTTGGGATTTTCTAATCGCATCGATAGCACCTTGCAGCTTTGACTGACCACTACTATCGTGATTGCTCATGCTACCACTCAAATCTAGCAAGAAAATAATCCAAGCTGGTGGCGGTACAGTTTCCGCTGCACTTTTCCAATTCTGAGTGCGAAACTGAACTGGTTTTTTGTCTACTAACAGACTGAAATCTGTATCGTGTAGACCCATTACGGGTTTATCATCCGTGTCTTTAACTTTGATGCGAATAGTAACTTGCTCATCGTTAACTGTCGGACTGCCAGTAATTTCGGTATTTTTGACCTGACCCCAACTAGGACTGCAAAGACAACCGACTAGCAGTACAGACAAGCTAAGCCTGTGGGTCCAAAAAGCGATTGTAGTAGACAAACCTAAAGAATTTTTGTTCATTGGTAGACTGCTCTTGAGGGTAAAAAGTTAGGACGTAGTTATGTCTTAAGGCAACTGGCGTGCCTGAAATTAACTGCTCTCCGTTGACTTCTATCTTGTTTAAAAATCTGGGGTTGGGAACTAGCCATGTTTGACGAGGTTTAAATTCTAGGTTTGCTATATGCAGCGGTAGTTTAGGAATGCGGATATGCGATTGCACCGCAGAACCGATTTTGATTTTTCCCTTACCTGGTAGTTGAATTGATAGTCCCTCTTCAATGCGTTCAGTGTCGCTATTGGTGACAAATTTTAGTTTGGATTCTTTGGTTTCAATCGTGGGATATTTCGGTGTAGGACGTTGGCTGTTATAGATGTCTTCACCTGTATACTCAAAACCAGCACCTGCTCGGAGAGCAACCATATAACTGGGAGACGTGGAAACGCTAAACACAAAGCCGAGTAGAAGTCCCAAGATGGAAAAGCCGATGGGGTCTTCGATACCTTTTAACTCTGGGGGAAATTTACCTATGACCTGACGTGATACTTCAAATATCAAAGCTGCTGTCAGACTGGCGACGCTACTACCAAGCAAACTGGTCAAGCGGCGTTGTTGAAAACGTTTGCGATCGCCTGCTTCAATACTGCGCCAACGCCAAGTCTCTCCTTCAGCAATACCCGTAGAACTACCGATAAGTAACCATCCTAGCGTTCTCACAATAGGCGTCGGTACGCGAATCTGCGGCAGGAATAATATTTCCGAGATCCCCCCAGCAATTAAGCCTGCAAGTAGTCCTAATCCCGCCGCAAGGCTAAGGGAACGCCAAGCAATTTGGAAATTCAATTTTGGTCGGGTCGGGTTACTAATAAAGATTTCAGTCAACACCATCCCAATTGATAAAGAAACTGCTAGACACGGAAACAGGACTATTTCTGGAAATTGCTGTAATAAACCAAGGTCAGTGAGGAAATATTGACCTAGATTCCAGCCAAGTAAGGCTGAGGTGATGCCGGCTAGTATGTAAAGGTAAATTCGCATTTTGAGTTATAAATATAACTTGTTTTTTTACGGCTTTGTTTAAACATGCTATTTTTCGCAATCCTTAGGTTTATCTAATAATTCTATATTCATTTGTTTGGCTACTTCGCATTTTAAAATGTTGCTTGTTTTCTGATTTTGTTTAATCACTCCGTCTGCATTTTTTATTTCTTGTTTGGTTTTTTGATATTTTGTAATATCATTAATAAAATTGTTTATCATATCGGTTTTTTTTCTAATGTCATTATCAGATTTGTTTTTAATGTCATCAAATGTTAGTTTGGGCTGGATAAGCTCCATAATTTTAGCCTCGATCTGTGATTTGTCATATGTATCAGTTTTTTTGGCAAGCTCATCAGAAATACTTAGAATTGCTTGACTACTTTCCTGGATTTTTTTTACATTCTTAGAAATCTGAGATGATGAAATAGCTGCTTCCTGTGCTGTTTTCAACTTAGCTTGAGTAATAGCTTCTGTATTTGTTGCTTGACTACTTTCAACACCAACAGGATTAGAAAAATTTGAGTTATTATTTTCAGGCAAATTCACATTTGCTTTTGTTTCATGTTGAGTGATTTGAAAAAAACCACGCAATACAATGCCTAGAGAAAGACTAACTAATACTAATGGAATTACAATTGCAACTGGCACGATTTTACTCCCTAATTTTGATATTGTGAGCCATAACAATTCTGAAATAGCAACTTCTCTCTTGACTGTGACTTTATAAACTGTAGTACGCCAGCCATAAGATTGGAGTTGAGCGAATATTTCTTTGGGAACTTCTCCCTTGGCAACATGATAGAAAAAAGCAGATATTTTAAATTTATTCAAAGTAGAAAAAACTTTAGCAAATGATTGATATTTTTCCAAAAGAGGTGAATCTGGCTCACGCCAACAAATTCGCAATTCCTGCCAAATGTTTATCCATGATTTGCCTTTTAGGTTGAAGGATAAGTTTTGCTGTTTAGATGCTATTTTATGCATTAAATTTAAATCATTGTCAATATTTTCAATAAATGGATCGCAAAGTTTTCTCCAAAGTCCGTTATTTGAAGCAAGTAGTTTGTTTACGGCTTCATTAGACACTTCCTTGTTTAGTAAGCTAGGTAATAAAATTTGAAGCCCTTCACTAATATTGGCTGTAATGTTTGTTTTGATAGAAGGAGTTAAAGACTTACTAATCTGAGATTCAAATTCAAAAGCTACTGTGTAAAGATCGCTTTGTTTATTTCCCTTCTCTAACCAATTTAGGTACTCTGGTAATGTATATGGAAGCACAATTGCTCTGAGCATTAGCAATCGCACCATCTGAGGACTATATATTCCTTGCTTCAAAGCATTTGTGGCACCTTGACCGTCGAAAATATCTCTCCAGTACTTTTCACAAGCCTGGTCATTTTCTAATTTTAATGAGTTAGCAATATCTTCGATATATTGAGGTTTTACTGTAGAGGAGTTAATCAATCCCCTCATAGCAGATTTAATCATTTCTTCATCTTCTACTACTACTTGTATAGAATATTTAGTCGCATTGTCTTTAGCTTTTGACAAAAGTTCGTAGGCTTTCTGACTGGCAGCTTTAATAACCTGGAATCTTCCTATTTGTTCTAATGCTTCAACATTAAATGCCCAAGCAACTGATTGATGATGCTCGTCGGCTACTCTTTTAGCTAATTGATTAAGCTCTTGTTCTTTGTATTCACCTGGCGGAACAATGACTGGTAAAGATTCACTGGAAACATGAGAAATACAAGGTTGCAAAAACTCCTCAGATGATACGTTAGAGTTAAAAGTAGAAATATAAACACTACGGGAACTTGTTACAATAATCTTGCGGCTGATATTAGGTTTTCCTACAATCTTGGTTTCAAACGGGTTGAAGACGGGCATCGACCCATAGTCCTCAATCCATGTCAAAATGTCCGAGAGGTGCCCATCTCCCTCACACAAAAAATAACGATATAAAGAGACACTACGCCCTTTTTCATCCTTACCTCGTGTAACGATCGCAATGACTGACCAAGCAGACTCCCCGCTTCCCACAACACGACCAATCACAGCCGGTTGCTCGCTATAAGTACCCTCCGCAACTGCAAATTCCTTATTGGCAATAGAGCGTTCGACAGCATAGGGAATTGGGTCAATGGTTGCATTCATGTACTGTCCGGTGAATCCCCGTGACACCCAGCCATTGGCAGTTTTCTCTGGACGGATACCAGTGCTGAATTCATGAATTTCAATGTTTGTTGATGCATTCATCTGCTTAATCCTTGTCTAATTCCTGATGACGATCGCCTGTACATAGCCAATAAATCGGAGACACTAAACCGAATGGTCGCCAGCGCTTGGGGTCTTTGAGGACTGAGGTAGTGCCATCGCGTCCGCGACTCAACTGCTGAGAGTTAGGTTCTTGAAAGCGCGTCCCCAACATCCCAAAAGCCGAAGTGGTGAAGAAGTCTACATTTCCGGCTCCCATTTGCTGCCAATTCTGTAACTTTCTGTAAACTTGAGGGAAGCGAGCTGATGCCAGATATCCAGGCTTATCC
>JBBQRU010000258.1:0-4405 GCA_038214545.1 Cyanophyceae cyanobacterium
CTCAGGACTAGCTGCTGAAGCATTAAAAATTCCTATCCACTATCTAGTAGCCGACGACTATAAGCTTTATGAAGGGTGGGAGCGATCGCAGTTACACACTCCCGAACCAAGTCACAACCCTCTATCAATCATTTCTTTCGATGAATTCAGGCAGGTAGCAACTCACAGCCGGGTAGTTCTATGCGGTTACGGCGGGGACGACGCTCTGAGAACATCAACATTAGTAGAGATGTTGAGGGGAATGTCTCCAGTAGATGTCCTGGTAGATACCATCCGCTGCGTTTTGGTGGATAAACTGCGCCCAACCCTAGGTACGCGAATCAACATCAGGCTAAAGCGCTGGCGTGCTGGGAACCCTCCACCACCTTCCTACCCTAACTGGCTCAATGAAAGTTTTGCCGATCGTCTCAATCTAGCAGAACGATGGCAACAAATCAAAAATATCAAGTCAGATGCCATACATCCCTGGCGCTCAAACGCTTACAGCGGTATTGTATCTCCATTTTGGTGCTCACTTTTTGAATCTTATGACCCAGGAGCATCTAGTATTCCAGTAGAATTAAGAGTGCCGTTTTTCGACGTGCGTCTGCTGGATTACTTGCTGGCACTCCCTCCCCTGCCTTGGACTGTTAATAAACAATTAATCAGAGTGGCAATGCGCCATCGGCTACCTAATGTAATCCGTCAGCGTCCTAAAGCTCCTCTGGCTGGCAATCCCATCACTATGAGCATAGCTCAAGGGCAGCAGCCTTGGCAAAATTTGGCTACCATGCCAGAGATAGAGAATTTTGTAAATGTCAATACAGTCTTGCAAGAAGCAGTAAATTGTAATAAAGTGCATATCTGGCCAGTCTGGGAAAGTTTACGTTCTATTAGCCTTGGATATTGGTTACAGCAGCAGTCAGCATTCCTGAGAGCCACAGCTTTTAGCTCTCCTAGAATTTTGGTGAAAAATATAGCACCAAACGATAAGATCTGATTGTGAGTGTAATAAAGTGAATTGAAAAACTTAACGCAATAATAAATTTAGAGAAACAACTGTATGGTACCTAGATAAAATTAAGTAATTTTTTTTTTATATTATCTATCCCGAGATACTGACAAACTGTTGGTGAGTGTGTTAATGTTAAATTGCCTTTATGGAGATACCTAACATGGAAGCTAAATCCAAAGAACTAAAGCAACCTTACCATAGACCCCAATTGTCTATTTACGGCGACATTAAAACAATGACTTTGGGAACAGCAAATCCTAGTCCTACGAATGATACCATGATGCTGCCTAATAAGACTGCCTGATTAAACGATTTAATGCCGAATTACCTGGTCTACGGATTAAATGTGTCTTCCAACCAGCTTATTCCTGGTCTGGTAGCTTTGTCAAATCTTGGTGCCTCTACCTCCGATCTTAATGTCTGGCTAGGTCTAATGCCTGAATGGATAAACCAGCTATCAAAAGGAGTTCCGGTAGAACAAGCGTGGTATATCAGCAACTACCAAGATGAAAACGGTGAGCCTGGGTTAAAAGTGTGGAAGCTAGATCAGGGTAATCATTTTAGGCTCCGATACGCTGACGGAACTGAGTTTGTCATAGACTGTAATGGCACCAAAATTTGGGCAACTTGGCCAGAAAATTTGACGTTGGCAGATACAACTACCTACCTCTTAGGCCCAGTGTTAGGTTTTGTGTTACGCCTGCGGGGTGTCACCTGTCTTCATGCCAGTGCTATAGTTATCGATGGTCAAGCGGTGGTTTTTCTCGGTAAGGCGGGTGCTGGCAAATCCACAATGGCAGCAGCCTTTGCCCAACAAGGGTACCCAGTTCTATCTGATGATGTTGTCGCTTTGGTGGATTGCGGCGATCGCTTTCTGGTACAGCCTGCTTACCCACGCATTCGCTTGTGGTCAAATTCAGTTGCCGCTCTCTATGGATTCCCCGAAGCTCTGCCTCGGATTGTGCCCAGCCACCCCACTTGGGATAAGCGTTACCTGGATTTGACTCAGGATGGCTACCAGTTTCAGCCACAACCTCTTCCCCTGGCAGGAATTTATCTACTAGGCGCACGTAGCCCCGAACCAGCAGCCCCCTTTTTTGAACCAGTGCCTAACCAGGCCGCCCTGATTTTGCTAGTGGCAAATACCTACACCAATTATCTATTAGATAAAGCTATGCGGGCACAGGAATTCGAGCTATTAAGCCGATTGGTAAAACACGTTCCTTTACGGAAGGTGAAACCACACACCAGTCCTGCTCGTATATCCCAGCTCTGCGAGATGCTTGTAGCAGATTTTCACAATCTTGTCGTTTTCCATAGTGGGATCGCAAATGCCTGACGCTAACTTTTTCACCCGCTTTGGAATTTTTGTTTACCAAGAGTTTTTAAGTGCAGAGTTATGCAAAAAAATCCGGTCAGAAGTCCGTCTATCAAATATTAATTTTTCAGCAGGAATTACTAAAAACGGGGAGGATAGGATTGATGAAAGCATCCGTAAGACTAAAGCCGTTAAGGTTACTAAAGAAACGAAATTGCTGGTGAAAACGCATTTGTTAGCACTCCAGCTAAGGTTGGAAAAACATTTTCATGTAACCCTTGCAGATTGCGAAACGCCACAGTTTTTAGCCTACAGAGAAGGAGATTTTTTCTTAGCCCACACAGATAGCAGCACCTCTACCGACGCTCACGAATATATCCAACAACGAAGGGTATCTGTTGTGATTTTTCTTAATGGTGAATCTCAAATAGCCGAGCAAGATACTTACACTGGAGGAGCTTTGACGTTCTATGGGTTAATCCAACAGCCACGCTGGGAGAAATACGGCTTTTCAGTCCAGGGAGAGACGGGGTTATTGGTGGCTTTTAGTTCTGATGTTTCCCATGAAGTCACCCCAGTTACCCAGGGCGAAAGATTTAGCATTGTAAGCTGGTTTTTTTGATATATAGAATAAATTAACGGCTAGAGTAGTTATTTAAGTAACGTACTACACCTGGATAATGAGGAATTAACCAATTAGATATGGCATGGTTACCCGATCGACGGATGCCTAAGATAAATATGTCAACTTGTGAGTGTAAAGCCATATCGTGTCCTCAATTCAATTTAGCGTTTTTTAGAAGAAGTTTAGCAATATTTTGTCCCTGGTAATTTAAGCTCGATCGCTTGTCAAACTTCCATTCAGAAAATTTTCCATGACGATCTACATAATGAAAAAACGCTTGGATTTGACGAACTCCTGTAAAGGCTTCTCTCCAATGAGAAACGTCACAGCCTCGATATATGAGAGCATCGCCAGGATTTAGCTGAATATTTATAGTTTCTAAATGTGTCTCTAGATAAATAGACCAATCTGTAGAATCTTCTGACCATAAATTTATAGTTACGCTGACCTCACAGGCTGGGCGATCTTTGTGCTTTTCAAGAATATCTCCATTTTTGTAAACTCGGAAATAGGCATAAGTAGGAAACAAAGATACCCTGATCGCATCCTCTATTTGGGGACTAAGATCTTCCAAGATCATTTCCATTATTGGATCGCCGTAAGCACGGGGTGTATTCGTCAGTTGATTATCTCCTGACCTTAATTTATCTAAGCTTAATTGTTTAAGTATATACTTATGGGCGAAGCTGATTAAACAGGAAGGTAATAGAGATCTTATAACTAGATATTTATTCCTAGAGAATAATGATGAAGAATTTATGCTATCCAACGTATTCATAGATTTTTTTTTAATTCTAGAGAGATTTAAACAAGCACGTCAAAAACGAGAATGAGCCATTATTTTATTCACCTTCTGCGAGTCGAGATTTGGATGTTATTGCTGACTACTTCTTGACTGTAAATGTAGACGCTGGAGAGAGGTTATTTCATGAGTTTAGTCAAAAGTGTCAGTACCTAGCACAATTTTATAACTTAGGAAGCTGAAGAATTTGTAACGGCTGGTATTCCTAAACAAGATATAGTCTTAGGCTTCCAACCTGATGAAGTGCGACCTTATACAGAATATGCTGTTAATTAAGTAGGTTGTCTAACTGCCTTATCCCGCAGGTTGATATATCTGCCGTAGTTCTTCAATTGTATTCACCGTTTTAATTCCGTTTTTGATCGCCCTTAATTGCTCCACATCTTTGATTTTAGAAATTTCTGGCAGCAATTGTAACCCAACAGAGCCAAATTTTAGTTCTAAACCTAGCTCAATAGCTTCTAATAATCCTTCTGTTATTCCTTTTTCAATTCCAATTCTTTCTACACTGGTAATGTACCGCATACGCATTGACTCCTCTAGTTGTTGTAATTCCTGCCAAAATTCCTGCTCTAGATCCTTTGGGAGACTCATGACCCAATCGATGAACCCGAAGAGGTTGATGATATCTTGCTTGGAATAACCCTCCTCATACAACCGTCTGAT
>JBBQRU010000259.1:0-4355 GCA_038214545.1 Cyanophyceae cyanobacterium
TGTTGTTGAAGGAATAAATAATAAACTAAAGCTTATTAAAAGATTGGGATATGGCTTTCGGAACTTTGAAAATTTTAGACTACGCAGTTTATTGTCCTGGCATTTTAGTATTAATTCACCATAAGAGGAGCGGTAGAACCAATAATCTTAGACAGCAACTGTCCCCTGCCCAATTAGCACGAGTTTCAGAACAGACGATTGCCACAGAACAGGAAATAGCAAGATGTGAACTGGAAACGGCGATCAAATCCTCAATAATTTCCTGGCAAGCAGACCCTTCAGCGACACCACTCGATAATATTGATGCTTGTCTCAACTATCTCCGTCAAAGCATTACTGAAGAAGGGTGGTGAGTTAAAGGTAACGGCTCAATTCCCAAATGATATTGAAGTACTGATCGGTACGCTCAACGCCAGTCAGCCGATCAATTGATGGTGAGGGTTTGAGGGTATTTTTTGGTTTGACATCATACTATTTTAGTGGCGATCGCTGATCATCTAGAATTGCAAGTAATAATTACAAGTAAAAACATGACGTTCAAGGCAATTGTTCACCAAGCTGAAGAAGGTGGATATTGGGCGGAGGTTCCGGCTCTACCTGGTTGTGTGACTGAGGGCGATACTTGGTTAGAGTTGCTCGCAAATCTCAAGGACGCAATTGCCGGATGGCTTGAGGTTGCGAATTCTAGTTGCTCTACAGAAGATACAGTTCAGGTAGTTGATATTGCAGTATGAAGTCTATCTCTGGTAAAAAGCTCTGCTCTTAGTTGCGGAGTAAACCAGACATCTATTAAAATGCTTTTATTGACAAGTACAGCGATAGCGCGTTAGTGTCAGCGATAGCGTTGCGCGTTAGCCGTTAGCGGGATATCGCACGAGCAAAATGAGCGGAGGAATGACGCTACAAGAATTGCAAAAGCATGTGTTGCAATTAGTGATTCGTGATCGAATTGCACTGATTCAGTCTGTGCTGACCTCGATTCAACAAGAAACTCTACCACCTGTGACTTTGCGATCCAGTCCGGAAACTTTACTCAAACTTGAAGAGTGGACTCAAAGTTTGGTAGGAGTAATTCGGTTAGAAACAGAGGAGCCAAAGGACGCATATGTCGATTATCTGGAGGAGAAATACCGTTGAAGCGAGAATTGATTGTGACGCGCAATATATCGGATTTCACTGCTTCTTTGGTTCCGTCTGTACGCCCCGAAGACTTTTTGGCTAGTTTTTCTGAGTCAGAAACGGGCAAAGATTGATAAGTCATTGGCAAGTAGAGAAGAGGGTGGAAAGTTGCGAGCGAGCGCCTCACGAGAAAGTTTCTACGCTCGCTTTCGAGTTAGGGGCGGGTTTTACTGACCAAATCTAGCTAATAGTTCTTCACGGGACAATTGCATGAGCATGGGAGTAAACTCGGATGGTGGTAGGGCTAATATTGGTTCAATAATTGCGCTGAGTTCTTCATCCAAGGAGTTAAAGCGGTATTGCAGCAAGTTTTCCACAACTAAACGTTCTCCGAACTCAATGCCTCGTTGTTCTCCGATCTGGATGCCGCGTTGTTCTCCGAATTGAATGGCTTGTTCCCGGTCTTGCTGATATAGTGGTGCTAAGCGCATGACTAACTCCCTGTCTTCGTTTTCTTGATTCTGAGTTACTTCTAAATGTTTCTGCAAGCTATATAGACATTCTAACGCAGCTTTACGTTCGAGATTATCTATTGGTAGTGATTCTAGTTCGTCAATGGCTCGTTTTTGCACTTTTCCTCTACCCAGAATTCTCAGCCACATGGTGTCTGGGGTTGGTGGTAATTGGTGGATGGCGACAATCGCACTCCGGAAATAAGAGTCCATAAAATAGACTCCTGTGACCCAATCGGGATCGGTCGTCCCACCAAATTTTGACAAAACTGCCTTTGAGACTGTGGGTGTGAGAATCCAGAGTTTTGGGATTGTTGATTCTAGAGTTTTGGTGCGCGTGCGTTTTGCTTCTCGCTGTATTTGGCTTTGTGTAAGTAACAACTTGATCACACAATCGCCTATTTCATCGGCGGAGGCGGGGTTGCGGAAGGGTTCAAAGAATGCGGGGGTGCTGGCAAATCTACCTAATAATCCTAATGCTTCTCTTTGCGTTTGTGACCCTAGTTGCGGAATAAAACAGACATCTATTTGTCGAACTTCTCCTGCTACTCTTTGGTCTGATTGGACTTGTCCTAAGGGTGAGAGTAATTCTTCTAGGTAATCCTTACTGAATTGGTCGTAGATAAATCTGGTCATGGGTCAGTTTTGGTGCGGTCTTGAGCGGTCAGTCTTGATGAAAATTTTATCTTGGATGGGTAACGCATTCACATTTTGAGCGTGGATTTTTGGCAGTATATAATTCCACGGATATAGCGATTTACTGCATAAATCTAAATACCTCGTATCTTTGATTACATTACGCGGATGTATCAAACTATCTTGTTTTTCAAGTGGTGATGATTTATATCTTACAAAAAGTTCTGTCATTAGTCACAATTCACGAGATGTAAATGCCAATATTTATACAAGTGTGAATTGATATTTATGGTGGGAATTTATACATTTTGCTGTAACGGAAGAATATAGAGTAATTGACATTTACACAAAGTATGCAAACAATATTGGTGACGGGTGGTGCGGGTTTTATTGGTGCTAATTTTATTCTTCAGGCTCTTCAAGGAGAATGGGGAAATGTTGTTAATTTAGATAAGCTGACTTATGCCAGTAATCTACAAACTCTGGCTGATGTGCAACACGATACAAATTATCATTTTGTGCAAGGAGATATTGGCAATCTAGAGTTGGTCAGCTATCTACTAGAAAAGTATCAGCCGGATGCAGTGATTAACTTTGCGGCTGAAAGTCATGTTGACCGTTCAATCTTGAGTCCTGAGGATTTTATTCAAACTAATGTCGTGGGGACATTTAAGCTGCTAGAAGCAAGTCGGCTTTACTGGCAAAAGTTATCATCGTCTAGACAACAGCAATTTCGCTTTTTGCATGTGTCTACGGATGAGGTGTACGGTTCCCTCAATCCCGAAGACCCAGCTTTCCGCGAGGATACTCCCTATGCACCTAATAGCCCTTATGCGGCATCAAAGGCAAGTTCTGACCACTTGATGCGTGCTTACCATCACACTTATGGCTTGCCCACTTTAACAACAAATTGCTCGAATAACTATGGTCCATGTCAGTTTCCGGAAAAACTGATTCCTTTGACTATTTTGAATGCTTTAGATGGTAAAGCTTTACCTATATATGGAGATGGGCAAAATGTTAGGGATTGGCTTTATGTAGCTGACCACTGTGAGGCGATTTATCTTGTGTTGCAACGGGGAAAAGTTGGTGAAACTTACAATGTTGGGGGGATAAATGAAAAGGCTAATTTGAGTGTTGTTGAGGAAATTTGCGCTATTTTGGATGAATTAGCTCCTAAATCTGATTTGCAGCATTCTTCGCTGATTACTTTTGTCAAAGACCGTCCTGGTCATGACCGGCGGTATGCAATTGATTGTCGTAAAATCAGTCGCGATTTGGGTTGGCAACCTCAGGAAAATTTTGATAGCGGTTTACTGAAGACGGTGCAGTGGTATCTCAGTAATTCTGCTTGGGTGAAGTCAGTGCAATCTGGTGAGTATCAAAACTGGCTCAAACAAAACTATGAAAATCGGAAAGCTTAGAAAAATCATTGAGTTAAGGTTCGTAGTTGCGCTTTAGCGCTCTTCACAATACACGCAAATTAATAACGAGTACAAAATGAAAGGTATCATTCTTGCTGGTGGTTCTGGCACGCGCCTTTATCCTTTAACTCATGTTGTTAGCAAACAACTGATGCCTGTTTATGACAAGCCGATGATTTATTATCCCTTGTCTATATTAATGTTGGCGGGGATTCGGGAAGTTGTGATTATTTCTACGCCTAATGATTTGCCCCAATTTCAGCGATTGTTAAAAGATGGTAGTCAGTGGGGGATGAAGTTTAGTTATGTTGAACAGCCAAAGCCAGAAGGTTTAGCACAAGCTTTTATTCTGGGTCAAGATTTTATTGGTGGCGAGCCTGTTTGCTTAATTTTAGGTGACAATATTTTTTATGCAGCAATTCTCATTTTGAAATAAACACGACCTACGTAAAGCTTCTAAATGTAGCGACAGTCTATAAGTAATAGGTTAAGACAATTTGTCAATAAGTAATAATGCCTAAAGTCAGTAAAAAAATGGATTGAAAACAGAATTTTCGCTCCCTAAAGGCACTCAGGGTTACAATAAAAACCGTATCGGCTATAATGCGTTTATTTCTTGGCTCTCCGTTCAAGTAAAATTGAGCAGTTGAAAATATTACTTCTT
>JBBQRU010000260.1:0-4329 GCA_038214545.1 Cyanophyceae cyanobacterium
AACGTAGATGCTGCAATATGACTATCTTAGTTCTTTTGGCTTTCGCTTCTATTCACAGTTGCGCTTATCCGCCTTCTTCTTGTGTCAATAGGCGATCAACTTTGTTCTCAATTGACGTGAGTTTCCGGAGAATGGTTGGGCGATCGCTATCCAGAGAAGCCAACAAATTGGATACTCCTTCTTGCACCTTCATTAATCTTTCTACAATATTCTCAAGTCGTAGCATTCCAGCCCTAAATTCCTCTCGCAGTTCCTGCCCAGTTTCCGCCATATTATCTGACATAGCTTGGGCTTTTCTAGCATTACTCTCAATTAGTTGTTTCAGTTCTTCATCCGTCATTGCTGCCTTACTTGGATATTGTTGCTATTGTTCATTTTAACTTACTAACTTAGTTAAGCACGCGCTGCAATCTTTCAGTATAAAATCTATATCTAGCTATATATGTTGCTCCTTATCTGATTTTTATTAGGTGCTAGTAAAAATAATTACGCAACTGTAATATTAACAAATTATAGATAACAGTAATAATTCTGAAGACACCTATTATGTAGATGGAACATAATTTTAATATCTATCTTTAACTTTAGATTTCACTGAAACAATAAAACTTATTTGTCAGTTATTTATTATAAAAGTCATGAAAACTATAATTTTATTTGCCATTGTTATAGCACTTGCCGGCTGTAGTAATATCGGTAAGTTTGCAAGTAGAACTTTAGTTAAGGGTGTAGCGAAGACAACTGTTCAGGTTGCTGCAGACACAATAATTGAAAAGGCTATTATTGATTCACATTACAAAGAGCAGAAATCTTCTCAAAGTTTTTTGTTACAAGTTGCAAGTGAAATTAATAAGGATCTACCAATAATGGTTGATCGAGAAACCATGCTTAGTAATGTTTCGACAGATAACAATACTTTAGTTTACAACTATGTTCTAGTTAATTATTCATCTGTAGAGATAAATCCTAATGTATTTATTCCAACTATGGGTCGAGCATTAAATAATTACGTATGTAGCAATCCATATACACAAAAACTATTAAATAGTGGCGTATCACTTCATTATTTTTACACTAGCAAGGATCACATATTTATTGGAGAGGTTAGAATATCTTCATCTGATTGCAGTTACCCACGTTAGTATTTGACATGTTACAAATATGACATCTCTTCAAGTTTACGGTATACCAAACTGCGGAACCTGTAAAAAAGCGCTCCTGTGGCTGCAAAACAATGGGATTGAATATGAGTTTATTAAGACCAAAGAAAATCCTCCATATCCTAACATGATTCAAAGCTGGATAGGTTCTTTAGGTTTTCAGCCAATGCGAAATACCTCTGGTCAATCTTACCGTTCCATTGGTGATGAGAAGAAGAGTTGGACAGATAAGGAATGGTTGGAGGCTTTTTCTCAAGATGCTATGCTTCTCAAGCGTCCTCTTTTTGTTAAGGATGGAATAGCGTTTTTGGTCGGATTTAAAGAAGATAAGATTCGCGAAAAGTTGAGCTAATAATAGGGTTGAGAGCATTTCAGGGAGTGCGACTCAGGCAGAAACTTGCAATATGATTGCATATTTGCTAAAGGATCGCAGTATAGAAGAAGTCTCCCAAATAGAATTGGGGTTAACTTTACTTAAAAATGTTTTCTCTAAATGATCCGAGCGTTAAATTGCTCTGATATTTGAGAATTTCAAGTTGTGTAGAAAAGCGATATTTTGCTTCTCTACACAAGTTCTCTTAACTAAACCGTATTGCAGTGCATCGGATTACATTCTTTCTAAAACCTCAATTCCGAGTAAAGAGAGTCCTAGTTTTAAAGTTCTGGCGGTGAGATCGCAAAGTATTAACCGTGATGTCCTTTGAGGTTCTTCAGCGTTTAATACTGTAACTCCACGTTCGCGGTCGTAGAACTGGTTGAATTTTTGACTGAGTTGAAATAAGTATTCACACAGCCGATTCGGGAGTAAATCTTGCTCGACTGCACTGAGAATTTCGTCTAATTGCAGTAAATGCTTTGCTAAAGTAATTTCAGTTTCATGTTGCAACAAGATGGGAGCGTCTGCGCCTAACTCCTCAAAGTTAATCTCACCCTTACGGCTGATGCCTTGAATCCGCGCATATGCATAAAGCATATAAGGAGCAGTGTTACCTTGTAAGGCAAGCATTTTTTCGTAACTAAATATATAGTTACTTGTGCGATTCTGGCTGAGGTCAGCATACTTGATGGCACTAATGCCGACTACTTCTGCTGTTTTATTGATGAATTCTGGTGTTTCTTGTCTTTCTTCTTCTTGTAACCTGTTTTCTAGGTCTTTGCGAGCACTGGCGATCGCTTCCTCTAACAAATCCTGCAAACGTACTGCTTCACCAGACCGAGTTTTTAATTTCTGACCATCGAGTCCCAATACTAAACCAAAGGGTGCGTGGACAAACTCGCGATCTGGTGTGATCCAACCGGCGCGGAGTCCCACCTGAAAAATCTGCGCGAAGTGGTTGGTTTGTTCAGCACCTACAGGGTAAACTACCCGTTGGGCGTTATCTACTCGCACTCGATAGCGGATGGCGGCTAAATCTGTCGCTGCATAGTTATAACCGCCATCGGTCTTTTTAACTATTAGTGGTAGCGGGTTTCCTTCTTTATTTGTGAAGCCTTCGAGAAATACACACTGTGCGCCTTCACTTGAGACAAGTAATCCGAGTTTATCTAATTCTGCTAATACATCTGGTAGCAAGGGGTTGTAAAAAGATTCCCCGCGTTCTAATACTGGCTCGATTCCCAGTAAATTGTAGATAACAGCATAAGCACGACTGGATAGTTGGCAGACAATTTTCCAAGCTAGTAGTGTTTCTTCATCTCCTGACTGGAGTTTGACAACTGCTAGCCGGGAAGCTTCCTTAAACTCGGTGTCGCTGTCAAATTTTTGCTTCGCCTGACGATAGAAGGAAGACAAATCTCCTAAATCTATGTCGGGATTTGTCAAAGCTTGTGGGTATGCTTGTTGTAAGTAGGCAATCAACATGCCAAATGGTGTTCCCCAGTCGCCGATATGACTGATCCTTTGCACGTCATGACCGGCGAATTCTAAAATTCTCGCTAAGCAATCGCCAATAATTGCTGGACGCAAGTGTCCGACATGCATCTCTTTGGCAATATTCGGACTAGGATAATCGACAATTACCCGCTGCGGGTTTTTGGGTAGTGCGACTCCTAATCGGGGATCGGGATGGATATTTTTGACTTGTGTTTCTAAGTAACTGATTTTTAACATCAAGTTGATGAAGCCTGGACCTGCTACTGTGGGAGGTTCGCACAATTCGCTGACATCTAATTGCTTGACAATTTGGTCGGCTATTGATCTTGGTGGCTGACTCAAGCGTTTGCTTAATGCTAAGGCGACATTCGCTTGATAATCGCCAAATCGCGGGTTACTCGCCGGGACAAGGATCGGGTCTACTTCCGCAAAGTCGTTACCAAAAGCTGCAACCAGTGCTTGCTCAAATTTCTGTTTTAGTTGTTCTTGTGTGGCGTTCATCAATATTATTCACTCATTATATTGGTCGCTGTGCAACCATTGCCATATTTTAAGACTCCTTAGGGATTCTTGATAAAAATTTATCTGGTGGCGTTGATTCTCATACTCAAATCCAGCCAAGTAGACTGTGTAATCGGCGCACTGCTGGAAATATAGTCTACGCCAGTCTCGGCTACAGCGCGGATTGTTTCTAGGGTAATGTTGCCGCTGGCTTCAATTTTTACACGGCTATTGTCGGCGCGAATTATCTGCACGCACTCACGCATCATCTCTGGAGGCATGTTATCCAGCATAATAATGTCGGCTTTTTGTTCTAAGGCTTCTTTGACTTGGTCTAGGGTTTCTGTTTCTACTTCTATTGTTAAAGGATATGGGATCTGGGCGCGAATACTAGCGATCGCGTTTTTGATTCCGCCTGCAGCCACTATATGGTTGTCTTTGATCATTACCGCGTCATCCAGTCCCATCCGATGATTGCTTGCACCGCCTACTTTTGTCGCATATTTTTCTAGTAGTCTTAGCCCTGGTGTTGTTTTACGGGTGTCTACTAGTTGCGTGGGTAAATCAGCTATTTTCTCTGTATATGTACGTGTGAGTGTGGCGATTCCACTCAGGCGCATCGCTAAGTTCAGCGCTACCCGTTCCCCCGTTAGCAGTGATGACAGCCCACCGTGAATCTCCGCTATTACTTGCCCTGATTGACAATATGTACCTTCCTCAACTATTCCCGCGAAGCTGACTTGAGGGTCTAAAAGCTGAAATACTCTTGTCGCTATCGGTAAGCCAGCGACTACT
>JBBQRU010000261.1:0-4293 GCA_038214545.1 Cyanophyceae cyanobacterium
CAGCTTTTTCAAACCCAACTGTGCTGACAAATAAATTAGGACTATAGGAAGCGCGTCCATGACAGTTCAATCACCCATACAGTAAGTTACTCATAGAGTGAGAGCTTATACTTTACTGAAAAAAATGCGGTTCAAATATTAAAAAATATTATAAAAAGATGAGGAAAAATGTAGAGAAAACAAAACTAAACATATGTTGTAAAATGCTCAACATGTAGTTATTAATAATTTATAAAGCTGTATGCATCTATTATTTAATAATAAAAACGTTGATTTATACTATAATAAAAACACGGCTTAAAGTAGCGTAAGTTTATGAATGAAGAGAAAAAGAGAGCAGATAATGACAGTGTCTGGAAGGAAATTTTAGAAGTTTATTTCCCTCAAGCAATGCACTTCTTCTTTCCTCAAATAGCTGCATTGATTGACTGGAATTATTCTCACGTATTTTTGGATAAGGAGTTTCAAGCAATAGCTTATGATGCGGCTCAAGGAAGGTTGTATGCTGACAAATTAGTTAATGTAAGGCTTCTTGAAGGAAAAGATGAGTGGCTATTAATCCACATCGAAATTCAAGCAGAATCAGAAACCGAATTTGGAAAAAGGATGTTTTTGTACAACATACGGATTTTTGAGTACTATGACAAAACTGCCACCAGCCTAGCTGTTTTGTGCGATTCCAGCCGCGATTGGCGACCAAATCAGTATATTACTCAGTCTGTTGGTACAAAACATACTTTTGAATTTACTACTGTTAAGCTTCTAGATTACCGAAACCGATGGGCAGAGTTAGAGGCTAGTGACAATCCATTTGCAACTGTTGTGATGGCGCATTTGAAGACTCAAGAAACTAACAATAAAGACAGGGAGCGTAAAAATTGGAAGCTTAGCTTGATTCGCCGACTTTACGCTCCTAGGCTATCAAGACACAGACATACGCAATTTGTATCGATTCATAGATTGGGTTATGCTGTTACCAGAGAGATTAGAATTAGAATTTTGGCGAGAGTTAAAACAATTTGAACAGGATCGGAATATGACTTATATTACCACAGGCGAACGTATTGGTTACGATCGGGGAATAGAGGTAGGCGAGCAAAGGGGCGAACAGAAAGGCGAGCAAAGAGGTGAGCAAAGGCTTGTTTTACGGCTACTGCAAAGACGTTTAGGTGAGTTACCACCTGAGGCGATCGCATCGGTGCAATCTCTCAATGTTACTCAGTTAGAGGAGCTAGGTGAAGCACTGCTGGATTTCACAGGAGTTGATGATTTGGTTCACTGGTTACAAGCCAACCCTGTAGAGTAAGAGCGTTCTAAAAGGGGGTGAATCAATAATCAATATTCGCTCCCAATCCGCCACTAACAAGATAAATTAGCACTGAAGATAAAATAAAGTTACTAATTAATTGAGTAGACGGGATGCGAGTGCAACACGTAGAAAGTTCCCCATAAGCGGAGGCTAGTAACCTTTGTGACTCCACCAGTGGCTTTCGCCAGTCCGCTACAGAGGATTTACTACAATGCGTATTTTAGCTTTTGAGGTAGATTGGCAGTTTTTTAGGTCTATTGCTATCCTTATGTAACTAAGCAACGACCTGTGTAAAGATTTAGACGATGCTTCTACTACCGCTAAAGCAATGACCAAAAAAAATAACGAAATTGTCGTACTTTTAATTTCTCTAGCAACTACAGCCGTAATTGGGATGGGGCTACTTTTGCTAGCTATGTCGAATTTCAAACTTAACTCTATTTTTGTTACAGATCCTAAGCATAATTCTATTGAAGCAGATTTTTGGAAGAAAGTTGCTTTAGCATTAACTCTAAAGGGACATACAGGTGAGGTAAATAGCGTTACGATTAGCCCTGATGCTCAAACTTTAGTAAGTGGAAGCGATGATAAAACAATTAAGATATGGAACGTATTTCCATAGCATCAGCAATAAATAATGAAAATTCAACATGACGAGGAATGCAAAAGTTTTGTAATTGTGTTGAGCGTATTTTGGTAATCTGCTTGTCTGCCTTGTTTGAGATATAAATCAGCGACTTTTTGAAAATCTGCCAATGCACCCTGTTTTTCTCCAATCTGAACAAGAGTTTGACCCCGATGTATATAGGCAGCAACATAGTTAGGATTAATTTTGATTGCTTCAGTAAAATCTGCGATCGCTACTTCCCTTTTTTCTATATAACAATAGACTAAACCTCGGTTATAGTATGCTGGAGCAAAGTTAGAATCTATTTTAATTGCATTAGTGAAATCCTTAATTGATTGCTGTTTATCTTGTAAAGCAAGATAGGCTAACCCACGGCAGTAGTATGCTTTTACCAAATTTAAATTTGTTTTTAAAGCGTGATTATAGTTATTGATTGCCTCTTGATAATTCCCCTTTTGATAACATAAGCTACCCAAACTTACATAATCTGATAATTCATGTGAATTATTATTTTTTGGAGATACTAAACCTGTCAAATAATTGTGGAGTCCACCACCATAGAGTAGTTCATTTATACCTACTGAAGATTTCCCATAAGTTGTCTTCATCATGTTAGTGGGCAAAAAGCCAGCAAAAATCAAGTTAAAACTTTTTGCTTGGTCATCTTCCAATTTTCCTTTAATAAGAATGCAAACTAAAACACTATTTTTCTTAATTTCTTCTTCAGTAAGTGACCAGCTTACTTTATCAAGAAATTGATTATTCCAGCATTGACAAGACTTTACCTGAATACCAATACTCGTGTCAGAGTTTAAACGAAAATCTACCTGTCCATCCCCACCGTGTTTGATTTCGTAGTCTACTTTACTGACAGTTCCAGCTAAACGAGATTTGACAACTTCCTCTGCAAGTTTTCCTTGCATATTGTTGATAAATATCTTACGAACAGGAGCATTACGCTTAAATTTGTCCGCCATTTCCCAACAAAAGTCCCGTAGACGTTTTAAACTATCACCATGAATGACACTTAATTCACTGTGTAAACCTTCCTTCTCACAGCGCAATAAACATCCAAATTTTAATCTTTGAATAAAGTCTGCTTGTTGTGCTCTGAGTACAGTTATCCAATCCATATGTTTAGGAACTTAATTTCACTTATGAGGAATCTAAATTTATTGTTCCCAATTAAACGGTACAAACCTCAAATCCTTATTAAAATTTTGTTACTATCTACCTGTCAGATGGATCTGAGCGCAGTAGCTAAAATCTTGCTAATATTCTATATATGGAATATACTGTATTTGTGTCATGGAATGGAATATCGCGTTTGACCCAGATTTTAGAATCTGAAGCCGGAAAATTTATGACAAAATATACAACCCTATCTGAAGAGTTAAATGCGCTTCCCAAAGAGCAACAAGAGCTTATTGAAATAAGAGCTTCCCAGATTCGTCTTGAAGAAATTATTCTTAGACATCTGCATTTAAAACTTTCTGATTTTCATTATTCATCTTCAGAATTAAATAATGATTCTAAATCTTGACGACCGCTAACTACTCGTAAAATTTCAATCCCATCATCAATTAGCTGGTACAAAATTATATATCCATTGAGTGGCACGCCGCGCAATGAAGGTCTGACATGAGCATAACTGCGCCCAATGTTCGGAAATTTTGCCAAATTTTTACACTTCTTATTGAAATCTCTAAATAGTTTTTCTCCTTTTTCAAGGTTTCTTGGCAGAAAGTAATCAGCAATTTGATTTAAGTCTCTACTTGCAGATGGAGAAATTATATATCGACTCATTCATGCACCTCACGCGCAAGGCGGAATCTTTCGAGTATTTCCATGACTACAGTCTCACCATCCAAACCTTCCCCCCGCTCAAGTTCGGCAATAGCGACATCAACTTTTTGACGGGTTTCTTCTATCCACTGGGCATATTCAGAATTCAACTTTTCTAGCAATCGAAATGCGATGTCAACTACTTCCTCAGGCTTTGCATATTTACCTGTAGCAATTTGAGCTTGAATAAATTGCTCGTGTTCAGGTTTTAGTTTGATGTTCATGATTACCCTCTAATTAAATCGTAGTATTATCCTTGTTGTAACAACAAAGCTACATTTTCAGCAATGCGCGAGCAAAGTCCCCTCACTTGAATATTTTAAAATTCTTACTTCTCACTGGATAGGGAACGTTATCACCTTTAATTCCTACCCAGAGAATGCGGTTGAATGCTTCTGGGTCTATTTTATCTTCAATTTTAAAGTCGAATTCTTGGGTTGCTTGTGCCCACCATGTGCGATCGCGTAACAACGGAACTGCTACAGTTTTAACCACATTCGCATCAAGACAT
>JBBQRU010000262.1:0-4211 GCA_038214545.1 Cyanophyceae cyanobacterium
ATTGCAGCTAAAGATGGACGTGATGGTGCTGTGACTATTCATCAAGACGTGGATTTGTATGTTTCTGTTTTAGAAGCTGGTGATGTAGTTACCTATCAACCACGACCGAATCGTCATGTCTGGCTGCAAATAGCGCAAGGCTTAGTCACATTAAACGGTGAAGAACTTAGAGGTGGGGATGGAGTACAAATGAGTAGCGCAGAACTACTAGAAATTAGCACTAATGAGAGTGCGGAAATTTTACTGTTCGATTTAGCATAATGTTTTGTAATTCTGGCTCTTATAACCTAGTTTTTTGGTTCTGGAGGCTGATTTAGCATAATATTCGATAAACCCAGATTCTTGGAGAATTTGGGTTTTTTGTTCCAGAGACTAACTTTTCAATATATCTAGTATAAACACTGATATATTTTTATAATCATGTGCTAAATTGTAATTGTAAATTTGGACACCTATTTTAAAATTACTGCTTGTTTGAGGCTCTTATAAAGCTAAATAGTCAAAGATTACGCTTAAGCATTTAAAGCAATTTAAGATTAGGAAATAAACTCATGAATTGGGAACGTGGCTCGCTACGACAGCAAATTTCCCAGCAAATCCGTGAACAACTTAGTCAGCGAGTTGCTTCTCGTGGGATTGTTGTTGAAGATACACCTTTAAGAAAATTAGATTTGCCCGATAACTTCCGAAAGTCAGTAGAACAGAAGCTGCGAATAGAACAAGAAGCGCAGCAGATGGATTTTATCTTGAAAAAAGAAAACACAGAAGCGGAACGCAAGCGGATTGAAGCTAAAGGAATTGCGGATTCCCAAAAGATTATTTCCGAAGGACTCAATGACAAAATCCTGCAATTAAGGCGGATTGAAGCAACTGAGAAATTAGCCGCATCCCAAAATGCCAAGGTTGTCGTGGTTGGTGGAGGTACATCAGCACCACCTATTAACTTACAACCGTAGTAGGCTTTGGGAAAAAGGTTATTACTTAGTAATAGCCAATTTAAGAATATTTTTCATACCAGGCTTATATCAATTTTAAGTGGTATCAACCATTTTATTAGAATCTGTTTTTCGACTATCCTAGAGAGGGTGTTTATTGCTCTCAAGAATTAAAATGCTTGGTTGAGTTTTCTAAACAATCTCTGCAAAATCAGGGCATATTCGTGTTATCTATCTTTCAGAAATAATTTGGACAGCTATGATGAGGCAGAAAAGATTCAATTGCTAATTAGATTAAAGCTTTTTAGAAATAAGTCAAGATGATAAGTATCAAAAAATACGTTTTGTGTATCTATTTTCCGTAATTACTGAGATATTTATTGTAGTGTCTGTTGTAATTACGTGAAAATTGCTCTGCTGGAGTCACCTAATTAAAAGACTGCCAGAGGGAATTTTAGTTTTACTCTCGGTATACTATCGGACAAGTCAATTTATGCCTTTTATCAGGTCAAGCACCAACCACTGGTTTAGTTTAGCAAATTTATTATCGCACCTGACTTACTGGCGAAGTCAGTCTAAGAAATTTCAATCGAAAATCCACGATTACCGAAACATGGTTGCGGGTCAGGACTATGTATTTGAACTTGCGGAAGAAGACAAAAAAGCTTATATCACTGGGCAGGGTAGAGGTATTAAACCAGGCGATAGCATTATTTTAGATGATGACGCCGGGAAATATCAAGTTGAAAAAATCGACTATTACTCAAATCCGTCAGACATGTGGATAGCTTTAGTAAAAGTTGATTCTTTGTAAAAGTGGTGCATTCGGCGCGATAAGTTAATATTACCCTAGCCACATCGAGATATGTCCAATACCATCACAATCACTGTCAAGTTATTCGCCGCTTACCAAGAAGCCTACGGCGCAACTGAATTACTGCTGGAATTTCCTGAGCATACACCAGTTGTCGCAGTGTGCGATCGCTTAATCGCCGAACATCCCCAACTCAGCAAATGGCGTGACCTCACCCGCTTTGGCGTCAATCTACAATTTGTCGAACCAGATACCATCTTACAAAACGGTGATGAAGTGGTGTTAATTCCTCCTGTCAGTGGCGGCTGAAATTTTGATCCTGACGGCGTTATTCAGCAAAATCATCATTCTTCACGGGACTACGAGGATTTGGTAAAATAATCAGTAGTTATTTTTATTAGTTACTATGACGCTGAAAGAATTAGAGCCGAAACTTTTGGCACTCTCGGACGATGAAAAAGCTCTCGTAATTCAACTTCTGTCTCCAGGCAAAATTCCCTTGGGACGGGGTATTGAAAAAACACCAAATGTTTGTGGTGGTAGTGCTTGCATTGCAGGAACTCGGATTACCATTTGGGGGCTTGTAGAGGCTCGCCAAATTGGGTATAGTGAAGCTGACTTGCTGATAAGTTATCCATCTATTTCCGCAACTGACTTAGCAAATGCCTGGACGTATGCAGAAAGCTTTCCCAATGAAATGGAAACAGAGATTCGGGAAAATGAGGAAGTAATGCATGAGGCATTATAGGCACTAATGTGCTGCTGACGGTTTTAGCTAACCTACTGCAAACCCAGTATATTGCCTGACTAAAGGCTCATGAAATGCCAAAACAATATCTGACTTTGGGACGCCCAACTTCACCAACTCATCAGCGATCCCAATCTCGGTGCCATCATGGTGTATCCAAATTTTGTCACCTTTTATATCCAGATGCAAAACACACCCATACATTGGTCGTCGATTCTGCCAGCCTACATGAACAACTTGATAATGGTCGCGCTCAATATCAAAAACTAGCTCAGTTTCAGCTTCACCATCTGATGGACTAAGTTTTGCATAATCACTTAATAATTTTTGGATAAAATTCCGATATTGCTTTAGTTTCTCCATTCTAAAATTACCTCGCTTACGGGATCGTAAATGATTAATATAATTTGAAAACGTTTAATTATGGTTTGTACAAATGGAAGAGTGAAAAAACTACGATATACACTAATCGGAACTGCTAAATATAAAATGCGTTGAGGTTGCGTTTCCTCCAAGGCTACTCGATAGTTAAGAAATTGGGTTCTACCGCTCCCTTGATGGTCAATTAATACTAAAATGCCAGGACAATAGACTGCGTAATCTAAAATTCTCAAAGTTACGAAAGCCATATCCTAATCTTTTTATCAGCTTTAGTTTATTATTTATTCCTTCAACAACACCATTACTTGTACCGTTGTTAAAATAACCAACTACCTCCTCAAACCACCTAGATATAGTTCCAATGCTTTTCAGAAAATACTTCATCGAATTATGCATCCAATCTAATAACATTATTACCCTTTCTCCTCAAGGTTCATTGGCTTCAAATATATTTCTAAATTCCTCTTTTAGCTCATGCATTGTTGCCAAAGTCGGTGAGACTTCTTGAACGGATTTTAATTTCTCTTTTTCAATTTCATTTAACGAATATTCATTTTTTAATATAACATATTTGCTTTTTGCTAGTCCAGCTAATACACGATCTTTTTCTGATTTATTCTTGATGGTATTAGCTTCTTTCTTCTGTGTCTTACGTGCTGCATCTAACTCATCATTAACCTGTTTCATTACATGAAATCTATCGGCTGTAATATCAGCATTTATCATTAATTCTTCTATTAAACTCTTATAAGGAGACCACAAATCAATGCTAACTTCAGTGATTTGTTTAAGAACCTCAGATCCCCATCCCTTAAGCACTTCACGCAATTCTTCTTGGCGACGTGACTTAACAATTTCAATTAATTTATGAGTATCTAAATCTACAATAACAGCAAGATAATTTCCTTGACCTTTAACTAAAGCGATTTCATCTATTCCAATACGTTTAACCTGACTCAAATCTATTTGTATAATTGATGAAGCTTGTGACTCTAACATTGATGCAACTTCTTCATCACTTAAATCATTTCTTTCGGCTACACTGTGAATATTACCGTCTAATACCTGTTTGGTTATATATGCAGCAAATCTCTTAGTATATCCTATTTTTTTATCAACAAAATCTAACTCCTCACTAAAAGGTTTTTGGCATTTTTTACACAGATATTGACGACGATTAATTTTTAGTAACACTGGTAATGTACTCCAAGATAAATCTTGAATTATTCGCCAATGATTTTGATGTATACTTCGGCTAATTTGACCACATTTTGGACAAGTACTACAATGTGTATCTGTCTCTATTTCTATAACTAATCCCATTCCCTCAACC
>JBBQRU010000263.1:0-4207 GCA_038214545.1 Cyanophyceae cyanobacterium
GGGTACCTTCGCCACAGTCAAATAACCATAATTCTGCTCGTTGCGGTAATCTCAGGGCGACGCTGGAAACATTGCGCGATCGCGTCGGTACACCGGAACTAGTCCCTAAGAATGTAATCTGCACTACGTTATGTCGCCTTCTTTAAACTTGTCGCCATTTATTCTCTCACTCTATATGGTGGCACAAGCTAAAAAGAAAATACTTTTGAGGACGATTATCATGATAACTGAATGCAAGAGCGGAAACTACTGTTAAATAAATCGTCAACTAGATACATAGAGTGTGAGTATATTATCAGCATGAAAGTCAAACTGTTTTTAACCGGAATTCTATCGCCCAAAGGACGCCATTGGTGGCTAGGTGTTTTCTTGTGGGTTGTTCTGGTAGCTCCGGCGCAAGCTGGGGTAATTTTGCGCGTTGCTATTGAACGTGGCGTAAATCAGGTCAAAGTCGGTAGTTCGACTACGGCGATCGTTAAAGATGGTACTGGTCACAATTTAGGGGAATTGCCAGCCCAGAGCGCATATTATGCTCAAGTCACTCCCGGAGGAGTTGCTTTGGATAAGTGGCGATCGCCAATGTTTTGGATTGAACCGAGTGGTAAGGGATTTGTTTATATTGGCGATCATTGGTATCGCGGCAAAACTCTGGTTGTACCAACTGACAAAGGCTTGACTGCTGTTAACTATGTCGATTTAGAAGAATATCTTTATAGTGTTGTTGGTGCGGAAGTATTCAGCAGTTGGCCGCTAGAAGCTTTAAAGGCGCAAGCTGTAACAGCTCGAACTTTCGCGGTCTATAAACGGGAAACTGCTCAAAAAGGCGTTTATGATGTCGGTGCGACACCAGATTCCTGGCAAGCTTATAGAGGCGTAGAAACCGAAGCTTCAAGTATTTATCAGGCAGTCGATCAGACAGCAGGACAGGTACTGGTATATAATAATCAACCTATTCTCTCCGTGTTTCATAACTGCTCTGGCGGTCACACGGAAAATGTGGAAGATATTTGGGGAGAAAATAACAAGCCTTATTTACGTGGTGTCGATGGTTTCGACCAAAACGAAGATGCTAAAGAGTGTAAGTGGGCAAAAACCTTCAGCGGTGATGATTTGAGTCGCCGTGTATCTGGTGTTGGCAATGTCAAAAATATCACTCCAGAATTAACACAGTACGGCAGTACTAAAAGCTTAACCATTATTGGCGACCAAGGCACAAAGGTTCTTAGAGGTGATGAATTACGGAACAAACTCGGACTCAAAAGTCAGCGCTTTCAAATCTCCCAACCGACTCCCGGTGTTTTCCAATTTGACGGTCTTGGTTGGGGTCATGGTTTAGGCATGAGTCAGTGGGGATCACGTAATTTAGCAGAGAAGAAAGCCACGTATCTCCAAATTTTGGCACATTATTATCAAGGTGTCTCATTGGCGAAGCTGCAGGTGAAGTAGAAGAGGGGGGAGCACTCCCCCACGCCTACATTCCCAATCGCCGCTGCCATTCGGCGTCAGTTTTGGCAGAATTCTCGGCTTCTTGTTCCAGTAAGTCGGTTTCGGTGGTGTAAGCTAAGTCATCTTGACCGATGAATTTTTCCTTGGCAAATTGACGGGCGTAAATGATTTTTTCTTGTATGGTTTGATCGGCACTAACTAACAGCTTTGCCCTGGCTTGGCGTTTGTGGTTGCGTGCGGTAATTTGGCGATTGCGCCATTGAATCCAGAAATAACGCACTAATGGTACACCGAGAAAAGCTGTACCGTATCCCAATAACAACCAGTAAATTCCGTGGACGAAGCCGATAAGTCCACCCAGTTTAGCCGCAACACCATGCCGGAAAAAATCTCCTAACACTAAAGCACCGACTAAATTTAGAGAGCCTAAACCTACACTCAAAAGAATTTGCCCGGAACTTGCCGCACTAAAACGCCAAGGAAATTCTTGTAAGTAGACTGAGAGTGGCTGACGCTGTGATTTGTTCGCTGTTACCTGCAATTCGGGAAAGTAATAAACAATCTGCCCTTCGGGACTGACTAACGGTTGTCCGTTAAATCTGAGCAAAACTGGCAACATGTAATCTTCAAATTCTTGAGCATACCCTTGACCAATGTCATCTAGGTAAGGCGAAATTTGTTCGGCTACCACGACGCCATAATTCTGTCGAATCACAGCCGCAATTTCTTGCCACTGACGGGCTTCTAGGTCAGCATTGGGATTGCCATCGCCAAACAAAAAGGAGAAAATCGCGGCGAAGAAATTTAGTTCTCCTGCTTCTCCTCGCTGTGGAGATTGGTTATTGTAATTGGGTCCAAAATACCAAAATAGATCGGGAAAATAGAAGAAACTTAGCCCAATAGAATGGTTACTACGATTATTGTTGCTACTGCTATTGGCAGCGATCGTCAAGGCGATGATTGTTACATAAATTAAGATGATGGAAGCTATTAATAAAATGCCAAAGGAAATCCGAATCAGGTAAAACAAAACTTTCCAGATTTGTTGCCACCATGCTTGTAGACGTAATTGTAAATATTTATTACGTAAAATCGAGCGGAAATTGGGTGCAAACTTGTAGACAACATCCCCTGATTCGGCAACTTGCAAATGTCCGCCCGCAACCGAAGCCAGAGTTAATAAACCTTGTTGAGCTAACTCAATATTCAATCCTGCTTGAGTTGCCACATCGCCAGCTGTGACTCGGTAGCCCAACTGTTCCACAGCTTGCATAATCGTGGGATTGGGAGCCATGTTCTTTCTCACAATTACTCTATCTCTAGTATAAAAGCTCTAACAAAGGTTAGGAGTGAGGAATTTTTAAGTTAAAATTGGATTCTTAAGTTTGCTTTAACTTGTTAATTCCCGGCGTACATATGGTTCAGTACACTCTTGCTCAAAGTCCAGATATTATTCTTTCAGTTCCTGGTAAAGATTCTGCCAAAAGCCGTGAGAAGGCGATGGATCAGTTGATGGAACTCATGGATGCGGGTAAGTTACCCACAGAATTGGAAGAAGGATTTGGTCCTAAACAATTAATTGAGGTGAAGGAACCAACCTCTGATAAAGATAATGAAGAGGATAGCGTCACCCAGGCTGTACAGGTTCTCAGCAACCTCGCCACACTCAAGCTCAAAGTGCAGGAGTCACGTTCCGAAGCTCTGGAAATTCGCAAAGCTGTTGATATTCTGTTTTCCGATGAATCCGTGACCGAAGCGGAAATTACTCAACTCAAAGAAGGTTTTAAGGTGCTGAAATCTTTTGCTCAGGCAAATCTCCGTTATCAGGAGGCGCGATCGCGTGCCGAACAAGCGCGATCGGTGTTGGATCAGGCTCTGAAATCGCCGGAATAGGGGAATTTGTTGACAAAATTTGGCGATCTCGATCGCATATCTAAGTTTTTGTCCCCAATCTCTTGACAAACTAATAGTCGATACTACTATAATGTTTAAAGTGAATTCGTTGGGGCGTAGCCAAGTGGTAAGGCAGCGGGTTTTGGTCCCGCCACTCCTAGGTTCGAATCCTAGCGCCCCAGCATTATAAAGGGTAGGTTTAAAAGCCTGCCCTTTTTTATTTTTATGTCGAGTTGTAGACGCGATCGCGCCTACAAACTCAGTAGAAAACTAAATTATCTAACGACGGTTAATTCTTCTCAGAGAATTGAGGATGGGCGAACTGTTTTCTTCTTCACTTTCACCATTAGCATTCAGCCGGTAGGCGCGTTGGTAGTTAGTATGTAAAACAGATGCTGAATCTTTAGACCGATTCGCCACTACTCCTAAAATTTGAGTGCCAGATACTTGAATGTCTTCTAGTGCGTGCTGCAGGACAGAACGTTTGAGCTTGCCTAACCCTGCAACTAAGACGAGTCCATTAGTATGGGCAGCTAGTAGGTAGGCATCTGCAAACCCGAGCATGGGTGGTGTGTCGTAGATGACTAGATCGTAGCTTTCGTGCAGGTGTTGCATTAAATCTTGCATTTTGCGAGATGCTAACAAGCGAATTGGGTCTGGAGGAGTAGGACCTGCAGGGAGGACAAACAGGTTTTCTTCTAAGGGGGATCGCTCGATCGTGCTATTGAGGTCTTGGTCTTGAGAAATGACATCGGTCAACCCGTGAATATTCATTACCCCGAGTCGATTGTGTAAGTCAGGATTGCGAAGATTTGCATCTACCAGCAATACTCGTTGTCCCATCGCTGCAGCTGCTTGCGCTAGATTT
>JBBQRU010000264.1:0-4168 GCA_038214545.1 Cyanophyceae cyanobacterium
AGCTCAATTCCACGGCGACCCAGACGATGGTCTCAATTGGTAGCCCAAAACCATGCGATACGTCATTGATACTCATGCTCTCATCTGGTGTCTTGAAGGGAACGCTCGACTAGGTAGCCAAGCTGCAGCAATCTTTGCTACCTCAAGCAGTGATCTTGTCTTACCTGCGATCGCACTTGCTGAAGCTGTCTGGATCGTAGAGCGTGGCAAAACTTCAATTCCATCTGTGCAAGCATTGTTAGATGCTGTCATTGCAGATCAGCGCATCACGATTTACTCGCTTGATCAGGTCGTCATCATACAGACTTTAACGTTGACATCTATTCACGAGATGCACGATCGCCAGATTGTTGCAACCGCGATCGTTTTACAGAATCAAGGGAATCAGGTTTCATTGCTGACTTTTGATCAAAATATCACAGCTTCAGGAGTAGTTCCGATCGTCTGGTAAGCTACTTGTCTAGTTTTGACTCGCTACACCCTGCTGAAGCAAAAGCCTCTCAGAGAATACAAAGCAACGTTTGTATTGAGCACGTATCGCGTTGCCATCAAGCCCACTCGTCCCGCATTTGGCGCTGAAACTCCAGGGGATCTTGCTGAAGTTGAATGGTGCCATTGAATGAGTTCAGGTCAACAATTTTAGGACTGGGGCGATCGCTATCTTGCAACTGCGCTTTTAGCCAGTTCTGCTCTTCGGGTGGCAATGCCTGGATTAATTGCTTAATCGATTCAACCAGTTGAACATTCACCCTGAGCACCTCTCTGAGCATTGCTCTTGACATCATAGCTTGCACAGATCTTTAGAGTTCGCTTTTCACAGTCGTGTCGCATTCCTTCATTGCTTCGGCAGCACCGCAAACTCTATCCCTTTCTAGACAAGCATTGTAACGATTTAAGCGATCTAGAGTGACGATCGCCCAAATCAGAGTGTCTGAGCAGCGATCGCCCATCATCAATGAAGATAAGGGGCGATCGCGTTGCATGAACGCAGGTTTCTACCATCCGTAAGCGGACGCACGGCTTAAGGCGTTGTGACGACCGTCTTGCCATTCGTAGTACCGTTTGTGCTGCCGTTACCATTGGCACTGGCAATGAAGGAAGGTTGTGCAGCACTGGATGGGGTTGACTCGCCGCGCAGCCCCTTTCGTCGTTGGTTTTTGGGAACGCCGCCTGCCATGCCATACTCAACGCTACTTTTGCCGTACTTGGTGGCAACGCCTAGCAGCATATGTTCTGCCATATCTCCCAGGTCGCGCTCGGTTTCGAGCATTTCACGATAGAGTTTATCTAGGTTAGAAAGGGCGCTGTTGTAAGCGTTCTCCTTGATTTGCATGGTTGCGATCAGGGTGGAGAAGGACGGTAGGGTGAGTCCATTGCCGAGATCTAAAGCAGGAGCAATCGAACTCATGCCAGCAGCACGGCGCACAGCTTTTTCTAAGACGAGAGAGGTTCTTTTTCGACGAGCCATAACGAGTACTTCGTGATTTAGTAAGGTGATTGTTTTTACCTTAAAGAGTTCTCGTATTAATCCACCTGAGTGAATTTCGGTAACTTTTCAACGGCTTTTGCTGCGTGGCGGTTGTTGTCATGAATGCGCGATCTACTGAAATGAGGAAACAAACCACGGATCGAGAAAGTAAATTGCCTGCTGGCTTGTGGAAAATACCAGAATGAGTGTGTAAGCTACTGAAATGAGATAGCAAAGAGGCAAAATGAGACGGCAAGTTGCTTGTTTGCTTGCGGAAGTCATCACATGGGAAAGCAAACGGCTGAAATGAGCAAGCAAATCACCTTTTTGCTGATTAAAGCAACCGTAAGGAGCCAGCGATCGTCGTTTGAAGGGGAGCGATCGTGAATCTCAACCCAGTCTGGCAAAAACTATCCGTATTTTTCTCTATGAGGCTTTAAGTCAGGGATTTCACGCAAAAAAAGTCGTGATCATGTCTGCCAAAGAGTAAATATCCTGAAAAAATTCTAGGTAATGTCTAGATTGGGACATTACCTAGAGAGAACTCCGTATAATAAGTTGTTAGCTAAATGTCGGTTTCTGGGTTCCCAAAATTGCTCTACACTCATTTTTACGTCAAATTGTTTAATCTAGAAATTGACTAAAACTAGAGCTAGCTTGACAGCAGGAGCCATTTACAGGTGATTGAGTACCAAAAGATTGTGATGTATCTGAAGAAGAACGGATACAACGAACAGGAAAATATTGCAGATTATTGGTTTTCAAACCATGAAAAGTTGGTAAGAATCATCAACCAAAGATTTCCTCATCATAGTCAGATCTTTGACTTACAGGTGAGATGGAGATCAGCAATGGGAGAAGCCTGCGTCAAATCCCTCAAGAATTACATGGAGCAATTACAGGAGCAGGCTCGCTCAGAAAGTACGAGGGGATACCAGCTTGGTGATCTCAGTCGCACATCTGTATTGGCGAAATTAGATCTTAATAGCTTCATTTTTCACTTCAATGGGCAAGAATACACTATCAAAGCTGTAGCGGATGCTTTCCCAACAAGCCAAATTGAAGGATGGCACGATCTTAGAGGCATTTCTTTAGATGGAATTCGTTTGACAAATTCTATGTTAATTGGTCTCAACTTTAGTAGTGCATCGTTTATTGGTGCAAGTTTCCAACAAGTACAACTTTCTCATTGCAATTTTGTATCTGCAAACTTTGATGACTCAAGATTTGTAGCAGTAAGGCATGATGAAGACATTGCTCTTAGTGAAATTTCACTCAGAGGTGCTTTCATAAATGCAGTGAAGCTAAGTGATAAAGTTGTTGGTTCTCCAATGCGAATTAGAGAGATAAGCTATTTTGAACTTATTAAGTATCTTCTAGAAACGTTGATTTTGAAGAAGCATCCAATAAGAATTCGTGGAAAGTGGACGAGGTTTCAAATGGTAGATGTTCGAGGAGTAAATGACCCTTTATTGAGATATCAAGCCGAGTACATTAACTGGTCGCAATCTCTACTTGGAAAAATTGATGGATTTTATGAGTTGCCTATTATTGAACGAATATCTCTTCTTGCATCTATTATCCTGACCAAGTATTGGAGATCGGCAACGGTACTCATCTCCTTTGCTGTCATTATTAACTTAATATTTACGGCGTTATACATAGCTTTTCCCTATCACTTCAAAGATTTTTCGGGTGCTTTTCTAGAGAGCCTTTACTTTAGTATCTTGATGTTCACTGGCTACGGTAATATAACGCCAAGTGACGATCTAGGGAGAATTATAGTGATGTTTGAAGCAGTTATAGGATATTTAACGCTCGGTAGTTTTTTATATATTTTAGGACAAAAAGTATCTCAAAGATATTAATTTGCTGCTCAGAAAACTTATTAATAAATTATGCTTACCCATTGGGATCTAGCTAACAACCACGATGCACCGGAAATTTGGATACTATTAGTTGGTAGCTGGAGTCATTGATGTTCGGTGATTGCGAACGTTATCCCATCGGTGACGGCAGGAATGTTAGTGATGATCGAAACCTCGACAGAACGCTGGCTCGAATTGGCAAAGCTAGCAGCCGAATAATTGACGACATTCAAAAAATCAGCCCCGATAGATTTATCAGGGCTGTTATTTCTTGCTGGAGATCTAGCTTAAATTTTCTATGCGTCGGGCAGTGAGCGACTGGTGTAAGCATCCATCGGGAAGGAAGGCACCCGATCGCTGTAGTCAGTCTCAACTCCAGTAATCGCCACCGCCAGTGTCTCAAATGATTCAGAGCGCCAGTTCCGCTCGTGGATTGGCTTAGACTGCTCTCCACGGAAGTAGGCTTGACTTCCCAACAAGGCAACTGCCACAAATCCGATTACAAATAAAGCAATTAAAAGCGTCATCACAAAACCTCTGAACTAAAAATAGGGTAAACGTTGGAGATAATAGAATTCACACGCACTCAACTCAGCTTAGTGAATTGAAGTTGCTACAAGCGTTAACGCTGCGACCACAAAAGTTGCAACAGCACCTTGAACGAAATACTGACGCTGCTCTTCAATCGTCGGATATTCTGCGTAGGACATGAGAGGCTCGATCGCATAGTTGTTAAGAATGCCGCGCTCATCAGTAGTGGTGTACATTTCGTTTCGTCCTTTGTTAGCTTATGTAAACTAACGTAACAATATTGTTACAAAATGTCAAGAAA
>JBBQRU010000265.1:0-4134 GCA_038214545.1 Cyanophyceae cyanobacterium
TGGTGTTGTTTGTGGTGGTGTTGGGGTAGTTGGTGGAGTTGGTGGTGGAGTTGGGGTAGTTGGTGGAGTTGGTGGTGGAGTTGGGGAAGTTGGTGGAGTTGGTGGTGGAGTTGGGGAAGTTGGTGGAGTTGGTGGTGGAGTGGATGTTTTAGATTTAGTAGCAGAAGCTATTATTTGTCCAGAAGTTGTCAAAGGCGCTTTTGGAGGTTGGGGTGTTGTGACTTTGGCTGGTTGAGGTTGAGATGCAATCAGTTTTTGATTATTAGCAGCAGGCTTCTCGACTACTTTTGGCTTTACGGGCGGTGGTAGTGCTGGTTTTTGAGTTGTGGATTGGCGTGTTGTTTTTCGGCGTCGCGGATTTTTTTTACCTGTAGCAGAAACGTCCACCAACTCAATTGATGTAGAACCGGCTTGTTTGGAATGTTGGAATGATAAGAAACCTAAAACACTGGAGCGCAGGAACCAGAATACGATCAAGTGCAGGATTACAGAAGCAGTAGCGACAATAATCCATAACTCTGGCGGATCGGTGTGTCGCCTTTTCGCTCTTTCTGAGATTTGCTCACGATCGCTTATAAATTGTGTCATCCCAACTTTATATCATCCCAACTTAAAATAATCGGATTTCCGCTCTCGTTATTGATTTAGATATTTAAATCACCCTAATACTAACGAACGATGGAAGCAGTGTGTGCCTGAACTTCGGTGCGGAGCGAAAAAGTTAAAACTGTTTCATCTACGCCTTTGAGTTGTAGCGGACTGCATTTAATAATTTCATGTTCATCTAAATAATCTGCCACAGCTGCCGAGACTAGGATAGTACCAGGGGTTGCGGCTGCTTGCAAGCGAGAGGCAATATTTACACTCGGTCCAATGGCTGTGTAGTCAGCACGTTCGTGACTACCAAACATGCCAACAACTGCTGTACCTTGATGAATTCCACAACGGAATTGTACACACGCACGTTCTTCTGTGCCAACTATACCTTGGGCTTGCCAACGTTGGTTGAGTTCTTGGAGAGCGTAGTGCATGGCTTTGGCTGTGTTGATTGCGCGTCGGACTTGCTCGTTGGGAGTAAGTTCTTCTGGCGCACCAAACAAAGCTAAGATTGCATCTCCCATAAATTTATCCACAGTCCCGCCGTTATCAAACACGGCTTTGGTCATTTCACCTAAATATTCATTAAGTAATTCGGCGACACGTCGAGATCTTAAAGTGTTAGCTAACTGGGTAAAACCCACAATGTCACTAAACAAAACTGTAATCAAACGCGGTTCTGGTCGCAGTGACAGGGCTAACTCTCCCTTGGCGGCTTTTTGAACTAATGCTGGTGGTAGAAAGCGTTTGAGGACTGATTCTGTGAGATAAGTGTTTAATTCTAATACTCGGCGCTCATTTTCTTTCAAGGCTAAAAGATTTCGTACCTCGGCGAGAAGTTCGCGATCGTTAAATGGTTTGGCTAAATAAGCATCCGCACCGCGTTCAGTACCTTCAATCCGAGTCTCCTCGTCAACCTTGGCTGTGAGTAAGACAATCGGTGTGCCTTTTAACTTATCCTCGTTGCGAATCATCTTAATCATCTCTAATCCTGAGACTAAAGGCATCATCAAGTCAGTGACGATTAAGCTAGGGACTGTTTCTACAGCTAATCTAAATCCTTCAGCTCCATTGCGGGCGGTGTTAACGTGATAACCATGAATCCTGAGGATTTCACTGACATAAGCGCGTAAATCTGAGTTGTCATCGACAACGAGAATGGAGTGCTGAGTTTCTGCTTGCTGTGGGTCAGGATTGAGTAAAATCGTGTTTTCTGGTTCGTCTGTATTTACTTCTAGCAGTTCTAAATCAGCTAATTCGACAGTAGCGCGATGGAGATTTAATTCTACAGCCACTTCCAGTACCTGGTCTGGAGGTAAGTGAGTGGTTCCGGTATGCAACTGGATCGAAAAGCTGCTACCTTCGCCGTAAACTGATTCCACCTCGATTTTACCGCTGTGCATCTCCACAAGTTCTTTCACCAAAGCTAAACCTAAACCGCTACCTTCATAAGAGCGATTTTCCGAACCTTCAGCTTGGCGGAAACGCTCAAACAGTTGCGGAATCTGCAATGGCGCGATGCCAATTCCGGTATCTTTAATTTGGACTAAGCAATTATCACCAGATGGTTGTACGAGAATATGAATTGTGCCGCCATCAGGAGTAAACTTCATGGCATTGGATAAAAGGTTGTAAAGCACCTTGTCAAATTTCTCTGTATCCAAATAAACCTGAGGACATGGCTTCAGGTGAGTCATGAGTTGCAGTCCCTTTTTCTCACAGTAAGGGCGAAAAGACTCGACAATTTGGCTGACAAATTCGACTAAATCGCAAGGACGGAAACTCGGTTGCATCTTTCCGGCGTCAAGTCGCTGCAAATCTAATAATTGATTCACTAATCTTAATAATCGCCGGGAATTTCGCAGCGCGATCGCACTTTGCTCATATGTCAACCCCTGTTTTGCTGCCACAGATGATTCCAATGGACCTAACATCAAAGTCAGTGGGGTGCGGAATTCGTGAGAAATATTTTGGAAAAATTCAGTTTTTTGTTTGTCTAATTCTAATAATCGCTCCGCCAAAGAGCGTGTTTTTTGATACAATCGGGACTGTTGCACGGCAATCGCGGCTTGGGCGGCAACTGCTTGAGCAAGTTCAATCTCCTCACCTAACCATTGACGGGGGTGTTTACCTTCCCTCAGAGTAATACTACCAATACTTTTACCATCAGCAAATAAAGGTACCACTAACAGCGATCGCGCCGGATCGCGCAAAGGCAAATCAAAACCCGTCGTTTGTGGCGAACATTCACCTAAATCAGAAATTACTACCGGCATTTGTGTTCGCAATAGTTCTTGCAGGATCGGATTTCCGGCGATTGGCACTAGCGATTGCGGTAGCTCATTTGTCAGTACACTATCTGATACCGTATTGAGAGGCGCTATTGCATCATACAATCCTACACATTCAACAAAATCATCTTCCTCTGTCCACAAAGACAAGGCGCAGCCATCAACTTGTAAGGCTTGTCCTAACTGTTGAGTAATCGCGGCAAAAATCTCTTGAGGATCTAAACTAGAGCGGATCGCACTAGTAATCGTATTAATTAAAGCTTCCCGCTTCGCTAGTGCGCGAACTTGCTCATAAGCATAAGCTTGAGACAATGCCAAACTTGCCTGATCCGCCACCATAAATACAAGTTGTACCTCGTCATCACTCCAGTGGCGGACTGTAGAACATTGATGAAGTGCCAACACTGCCATCAGTTCTTGCCGACAAATCAATGGCACCACTAAACTAGAGGTAATATTCGCTGCACTAAAAGCATTAGCCCTTTGTTGTTGTAGACTATCTTGAATGCGCTCATCATTCGCCACATCGTTAATTACTAGGACTTCGCGGGTTTCCCAGATTGTGTTGGCGAGAAGAAGAGAGGAAGATTCTTTGTTATCGTCCGCTTTCAGATAAATAAATCCCTCATCACTCAACTGTTTATCCAGGATTGGACGCAACAGACAGACATCTACCTCCAGCATTTGCCCAACGGTATCAACAATCGTTTGCAAAATCTGGCGATAATCCAAGGCACTGCGAATTGTATTAGTCACAGTGTTCAGGAGAGATTCCTGTCGGAGTGTCCGAGTAAGTTCGCGGGTGCGGGCTTTCAGAACATTGTGAGTATCCAGTGCTTGACGCACTAGAGCTTTTAGTTCCTCCGATTCCCAGGGTTTGGTAACATATTTAAATACCTTACCGGCATTGATTGCTTCCACCAAATCTTCAACATCGGTGTAGCCAGTTAAAATAATGCGGATAATATCTGGATATTGAGTAGCGGTCAGACTTAAAAATTCTGTACCACTCATCATTGGCATACGTTGATCGGAAATGATGACGGCAACATCTCCTTCGGTGGCTAACAAATCCAAGGCGTCTAGACCTGAAGTTGCTCTCAAAACCTTGTAATCACGATGGAAGGTTCGGTAAAGCAAGTCAAGATTGTCTGGTTCGTCATCGACAACCAGAATTTTAGGCTTACTGTGGGCTGGGGATTTCATGCACCGCCTTCCTGCTGCAAAGTCAGTCGGGTAAACAATA
>JBBQRU010000266.1:0-4107 GCA_038214545.1 Cyanophyceae cyanobacterium
AATGGTCTTAGAAGGCTTCAAATCCCGTCAAGACAAGTCAAATGTCGAAAAGGCTGATCCTGCCGAAGCCACACCCTCCGCAAATACAGTTGATGTTGATGCGATCACTATTAAGTAGTCGATTAGACCATACATAGATGCCATTACTGAGATTTTTCCCCAGGCTAGTAGCCTAGATAAAGCTACTAACCAACTTCAAGGAATTCACGCATAAAACTTAATATCCTCCAACATCATTAGACAACTCCTTCTCTTTTTGCTTACTAGTCACAAAAGTAACTAAAGAAGGAGATATTTTTATGTGTCGGTACAAAGTAGCTCTTCTTCGCGACGAACGTAAAGTTTGAATTCAGCATAAACTATCGTTTATTTTGTGCTTTGCAAATTATTAAGCTATCGCTCACAATCTATCCTCCATCTACCTCTAGTGGTAGATCTATCAATCTTTGAGATATTTATTGCTGTAAACGTTCTTGAGGTATTCCCAAGCGTTGAAATAATTCTCAAAAAAAGTCAGAAATATCGCATCACCACAAGTACCCATAAGAGTACTAAGAAATTATAAAAAGTTTTGTCAACATCATGACTGTAGCGAAACCACAATAGCCACCATTAAGTCAATAGCCAGATAAACTTTTTGAAAATGCAATGGCAATACCAAACAAAAAATCTTTAATTAATCGGGGGAACTACCAGAAAGCTAGTATTCCTCCAAGATTGCTCACTTACTTGCTGACGGGGATATTTCTTGTTACTGTATTCGCAACTGTGTCTGTGGCGCAAACCGCATCTTCAGCGCTCAAAGTTTGTGCTATTCCTTTCTCCGGAAGCATCGTCACCAACCCGCCAGAAATCCGGAATCTGAATATATCTCGTCCGGTAAACTTCTCTGTGCGTAACATCTCCGCCGAACAAGATTGTTATGTAGCAGATGGTCAAATGGCATCACCAACACTCAGAGTAAATACCAGTGATGCAAATCCCACAATTCTGCTGAATTTGACCAACAAACTGCCAAAAACTACCGAAATGGCAGCAATGGCTGACACTGTCAAAACCTGTGCTGGCGGTATGCCACCGCAAAACTCAACGAACCTTCACTTCCACGGCTTGAATGTGTCGCCACAATGCCATCAAGATGAAGTTGTGAAAACAGTGATCCGCCCAGATGAAACATTTGAGTATAAAGTGAAGATTCCGGGGAGAGAACCACCGGGATTGAACTGGTATCATCCGCACGTTCATCAGCAGAGTCAAGATCAAGTACTCAAAGGATTAACGGGTGTAATAATTGTGGAAGGCATTGGTAAGTTTTATCCGCAGGTTGCGAAACTTCCCGAACGTGTATTTGTCCTCCGCGACATGAGGCTTTTACCCAGTATTCCTCAAGACGACACTCAGGCACCAGCAAAAGATATTTCCCTCAACTCAGTGCCAATTCGCTATCGCGGTAGTGGTAAATATGACGAGCCAGCGATCGTGCAAATGGTACCAAGTCAAGGACAGTTTTGGCGTGTGGCGAATACAGCCGCTGATACTTACTTTGATTTACAAGTTAAATATGATGGTACACCTGCGCCGTTGGAATTAGTGGCAATGGATGGTGTTCCCATGAATGCCGATCCGACACTGCCAAAAAATCCGCCACCAGTACATATTATTTTACCTCCTGGCGGCAGAGCTGAATTTATAGTTAAAGGACCATCGCCAAAAGTCAAAAATGCCGAATTTTTGACCTTGAAATTCGATACGAATGCGGATAATGACCCAGAACGCACTCTCGCGAAAATTCAACTAGATTCTCGTCCGCTGACGGATTTGTCTAAGAAAGAAGCAAATGTTGATTACAGTCAGGTCTATGGCGATCGCTTCTCTGGCTTAAGTCAAGCAAATTATATCCGCACGCGGACACTCTACTTTTCGCAAAAAGATATCACGCCAACTGAGACAGAGTTCTACATTACAGAAGAGGGACATCAGCCGAAAGTCTACGACATGAACGCCAAAATGCCGGATATCACAGTCACTGAAGGTACAACAGAAGACTGGATTGTCGAAAACCGTGCCAAAGAAGCACACGCTTTCCACATCCACCAGATTCACTTTCTGGTACTTAAAAGCCCTGAAAGCAATGAAGTCGGGATGTTACGCGATACCATTTCGGTTCCGGCTTGGGACGGCAAATCAGCTACTTATCCCCAAGTGAGACTCCGCATGGATTTCCGAGGCAAGGGTTCAAGCATCGCTGGGACTTTTGTCTATCACTGCCATATTCTGGAGCATGAAGACGGGGGGATGATGGGTTCGATTAAAGTTCAGGCAAAAGCTTAACTATCAAGGGGAGATCGTCAACTCCAATTCGCAATTCGCGATTCGCAATTCGCAGTCACGGTTTCCCCTTAATAGCTCAAAATTCAGGGCGAACGATGGGAATTGAACCCACGAATGGTGGTACCACAAACCACTGCCTTAACCACTTGGCTACGCTCGCCGCGCATAAACTACTATAACATTTTGTTCGCGAATTGATCAAGATATACAAAAAATCGCAAAAATTGGCACAGATTTTGTTAACCTAAAGTCCTGTCAACAGTGGGCTTTGTAGTCGGAATATGAAAATTATCATGATTATTGCTGTCTTCAGCGCCGCAATCTTAGTCGGATTAGGCGAAGCCTTGGCAACGACGAACCCCAGTCAAGCTGAGTATGAGCAATATGCGATGCAGCAGTTAACAGAATACCTGAAAGAGCGGGCTTGCAAAAAAGTACCAAGTTTTATTGAAAACTTGCTGAAGCAAAATTGCACTACATTGGTAGATAGAAATCAATCAGCCCTCCGTCAGCTTCTCGTGCAAAATACCCATAGGCAAGATTTGGTGATTGTGAGTTTGTATCGCACAGACTTGAAAGTCAATCCTCTGCTCCCTGGTTATAAATTTGAGACGATTGGTATACTTAATCATTTTTATACATATTCTGCTGAGCAAGATTAAATAATTGGCAGGCGATCGCGAAAATATAAATTTAAGTTAAGCTATAATTAAGAACTTATAAAGATTTTTAGCTCTAGAGAAGCTTGCTCATGCCATCTGCATATTTGCTGGTATCTCATGGAAGTCGCGATCCACGACCGGAGATAGCGATGAATCAGTTAGTTGACCTGATTGGTGAAAGCCATTTGCCTAAAGAAAAGAATTTAATCGGCACAGCATACCTTGAATTAAAACCCACAGCATTACACGCGCAAATTCAGGAATTTGGGTTTCAGGCGCAGGCTTATGGATGCGATCGCTTGAAAATAGTACCGCTATTTTTGCTACCTGGGGTACATGTGATGATAGATATTCCTGAAGAAGTGAGCAAAGCGCAAGCACTCTTAGACTTAGCAATTGAAGTTAAACCTTATTTAGGTACTCATCCTGGCATAGCAAAGTTGTTGAGTCAGCAGATGTCAATGCATGTCCAAAGGTGGATTTTGTTATCTCATGGTAGCCGTCGCCCAGGTTCTGTTGAGCCAGTAGAAGCTATTGCAGCTACTTTGGGGGCTGTACCAGCATATTGGGTTTTGTTACCTAGTTTACAGTTGCAGATCCAAGAGTTAGCTAATTTTGGGGTAAAGGAGATTGGCATCTTGCCATATTTTTTGTTTGCCGGGGGAATCACAGATGCGATCGCTCAGTCGGTGGAACAAAGCAAGATGCAATTTCCGGCTGTCAGCCTACAGTTAGCAGAGCCTTTAGGTGCAAGTAGTTTCTTAGCTGATTTAATTTGGGATTTATTAGAACAATGAACGGCAACGACAATAGTCACGAGATAGCCGAATTGAAAGAGAAATGTTTGGGTAAGGTTTATTTAGTGGGTGCGGGACCTGGAGATCCAGGGTTGATGACCTTGAAGGGTAAAGGCATTTTAGAGTGCGCCGATGTGGTGATTTATGATGCTTTGGTGAGTCCAGCGATTCTGGCCATGATCAATCCGCAGGCTGTGCAAATCGATGCTGGTAAGCGGATGGGAAGACATTCGCGGTTACAAACAGAAACGACGGAGTTAATGATTGAGCAAGCACATCATCATGCTGTAGTCGTGCGTCTGAAAGGTGGCGATCCT
>JBBQRU010000267.1:0-4071 GCA_038214545.1 Cyanophyceae cyanobacterium
CGGAGCGGACAGAGGATCGGTTGATCGAGCGTCCGAAACTAACTTTTGCAGATGTCGGGGGTATGGAGGATTTAAAAGAACAGATTCGCTTAAAGATTATTTATCCGTTAGCAAATGCGGAATTGTACAAGGCTTACGGTAAGACGATTGGCGGCGGCATTTTGATGTATGGGCCACCAGGTTGCGGCAAAACTCACTTAGCACGAGCGACAGCAGGTGAAATACAGGCAAACTTCATCGCCGTCGGACTAAATGATGTGCTGGATATGTGGTTAGGTAATAGTGAGCGCAACCTCCATAGCTTATTTGACCAAGCTCGTCGTAGTACTCCTTGCGTACTATTTTTTGATGAAGCCGATGCCTTAGCAGCAAGTCGATCGGACTTCCGCCACTCGAATGCAAGGATGATCATCAACCAGTTTCTAACCGAGTTAGACGGGGTTGAATACTCGAATGAAGGTGTGCTAATTTTAGCCGCGACCAATGCGCCTTGGCATCTCGATAGTGCATTTCGTCGTCCGGGACGATTTGATCGCATTTTGTTTGTGCCGCCGCCAGATTTAGCGGCTCGATCAGCGATTGTGCGGCTGCTGTGTAAAGGTAAGCCTGTGGCTGACCTAGATTTTGATTTTATCGCTCAGAAAACTAATCAATGCTCTGGAGCAGATTTGAAAGCTGTGGTAGATGTGGCAGTGGAGAAAAAGCTTCAAGAAGCAATGAAAACCGGAAAGCCGCAACCGTTGACTACGAAAGATCTCATTACGGCTGCTAATACGGTTAAACCATCCACTCGCGATTGGTTTGGTACTGCCCGCAATTATGCAGTTCATGCCAATCAGGACGGCACTTACAATGACATCCTCGACTATCTCAAATAATCTCTCCGTATGACAAGCTATTTTGAGCGGGCGCGGTTGCTTTATGATCAACGGCGATATGAGCTAGCGATTCAACAACTGCAACAAGCACTTTCGATAAATCCAGACGACTCCTCAAGTCACAGCTTGCTAGCCCTTTGTTTAGCGCAACAGCAAAAGTATGCAGGTGCGATTGACGAGATTGACCAAGCGATTCGTCTCTCTCCCAATTATGCTGGGTATCACTACATTAAGGCAGGAATTCTGCAAGATCAGGGAAACCTAAAGAATGCTAGGGATGCCATAGCTGAAGCTCTCCGATTAGATCCTGAAGATGCCGAGAATTACCGTCGTTTGGCAGCGATTCAATATGGGCAAAATCAGATTAAAGTGGCACTCGCTAGCGCCGAACAAGGACTACAACTCAACGCTGAACATATCGGCTGCATGAATCTAAGGATACTTGCCTTGACACAGTTAGGACAGTTAGCTAAGGCTGAAGCCGATATTCAAACAGTTCTTTCGACTGCGCCGGATAATTATTTTGCCCATGCAGCTTATGGTTGGATCTGCTTGCGCCGTGGTCGCATCCCTGATGCCCTTGATGGTTTTCGCTCTGCTTTAAGGCTCCAGCCTGACTTAGAGTGGGCTAGGCTTGGACTCATGGAAGCGCTGAAAGCTCGCAATGGCTTCTACAGATTTATCTTCAGCGTCGATCAATGGCGATCGCGGATGGTCTTAGGAAAGGGAGGGTTTATACTGTTGATTCCGCACATCAAGGGGATATACTACTTAATAGTTTTTATTGTGTTTTTAAACAAAGTAATTTTTACCTTTTTACTATCTCTAGATGCTTATGGCAAGTTAACGCTGACTCCTACAGAAATCAGGAAAAATCGTTGGCTCATGGCGCGGTTAGCAACGGCTATTCTAGGAATTTTGCTTTTGTGTTTGTTTTTGATTTGATTTTTTAACCACCTTTTTATCCTTTGGGAGTGCATAGGTAATCGTCTCCACCAGCTTTGTTATCAAAATTCTTGGGCGATCGCTAAAACTTCTTGATAAAGTGGTTGGGCGATTCGCATACCTTCGTCCACTGCTGATAATACCGTGTTTCAGTCGTGTCATCACATAAGCTTCTTTTGCTATCTGTTCGGCTTCGGCTTGAATTTCTTCAGGAATGTTAGCATCTGGCGTTAATTGAAATTGAATTTGCGGGAGTTGGGTTTGCATAGTTTAGGGGTGCGACTAATGTGTAACTTGTTAAAATTTGTGTATAACCCAAGCTTATCCCAACAAGTCAGCTTGAGAGCGATATTACCAGCGCATAGTGCGGCTATGTGTAGCAGTGCAAGTAGTATTTGATGCGTAATTTATCAGAAATTGGATACTGGTGAGCCACAAGTAGATGTAATAGAATCAGATAATTTACAATCCCATAGCAGTTTTGATGATATTTAGGGAATAGTGTAATCGCCTGATTGATAACCGACATTCCTCATCCGCGACTGTCATGATAAAGTTTATCGTATTTTATCCAGAATACATGTTTTATTTAATACAATCCTTGTCAAGCAAAATTGTGATGACATACCGACAAAAGCACAAAAGCTAAAAACTCGTAATGTCTCTAGGGTGAATAATGTGGGTAACAATGCTAAACATTATGACAGCATAAAAGAACTACAAAAATAAGTATTATCACTAGACATAATGTATTGATAGCAAATAAAAAATACAGTATATTCAGTACAAGTAAGTAAGTGTAATAAATAGAAAAATGAGCGAGCAACGATGCCAACTCCACAAGGATTATAGATTTATTGTGGGGTAGACTTGTAGACTGCCTCAGCCTATAAGTAGAATTTGATATTTATTTTAGCCTACTTACTTAACTGAAATGAATTCAACTATAAAACACTAAACAAGAGGTCAATAAATGAAGACTGCAACTCCAATTGGAATGTTATATTGTGATAAGTTAAATATGGAAGAACGTGGATATACTCCTATCCCCGAGGATTGGGACTATAACCCTGAAAGTCAAATTTCTTCATTAATAAAAATGGGTGATCCAAGCGAACCAACAACTACAAGTTATGTTGCTGGTACAACAGGCGGATTTGGTGGCGGCGACAGCGATAACAGTAACGATGATAAAGGTACTGACTAAGTAACAAAGACAAACGCCAGCAATTCTGTATCCCTTTAAACTAATATAGAGAGGGTCTAATAGACCTCTCTATATTAAAGGAAATAATCCATTAATAAATGTATAAAAATCTTCAAATTAGAGAAGTGTCTGCGGTAGATGATAAAGATTTCTATCTGAAATGCTTTTCTCATCCTAAATGGATATCACTGTATGACTTAAGCTTTGGGAATTCAAAAATTGACCAAGAAACACATATACAGCAAAAAATTTCTGGTCAATATAGCAATCTTTATCGACTCTTGGCGTATAATAATAAAACGTCAAGAAAAGTAGGTTTTGCTCACATCTTGGTTGATGATGAGATAAGCAAAAGATGTACTCTAACAGGTGGAACCGACCCCGATCTAATGGGTAAAGGATACGGTTCAGTAATACTTTATTTATTTCTAAATTTTATATTTAAAGAAATAAAAATGAATAAAGTATCCTGCTATGTTTATAACTTCAATTCATCTAGCTTTAATCTACTTGATAGTTCAGGACTTAAACTAGAAGGTATATTGAGGCAACATAGCTTTGACTATATCTCGCAGAAGTTTATAGATGTAAAAATCTACTCAATGTTATCTTCGGAATTTCTACAGAGTCGATTAGCAAACTCTCTCGTAAATTACTTGTAATTAGACATAAAAACATGAAGAACAATACGATCTTAATTGTGACATCGAAAGAAGATTCTCATGCTGATTTAGTTATACATAAACTTAATATTCTTGGACAAGGAGAACAAGTTATTCGACTCAATACAGAAGATTTTTGGTCGAATACGGAAGTCTCAACAGATACTGATACTTTCGAGGTTTATATCAAACCCACATTCCGCACTTCAAATTGAAGTACAAAGAGATTACAGTCAATATAAAAGCGAAAAGTTAGGATAGTTAAGAAAATAATACTGAATTAATATGATGAAGCAAGAAAAAATATCAAACATAAAAGATTTGACTCATAAAAGCAGGTTATTTAAGTACTAAAAGTTGTCGGAGCAATAACTGTTCC
>JBBQRU010000268.1:0-4010 GCA_038214545.1 Cyanophyceae cyanobacterium
CTTTCCGCCGAAATTGAGCAGCAACTACGCTCATTTGATGCCGTGGTGTCTGCCGTGCCGGACTTTATCTATACCTTTGATTTGGCGGGACGCTTTACTTATGTCAATCAGCCCTTGCTCGATCTATGGCAGAAAACATTATCTGAGTCAATAGGCAAAAACTTTTTTGAACTGAATTACCCGACCGAATTAGCCTCCCGCCTGCAACGTCAAATTCAGCAAGTGATTACCACACGCCAACCGCTCAAAGATGAAACGCCCTACACGAGTGCCTTAGGCACGAGAGCCTATGAGTACATTTTGGTGCCACTTTTCGGCGCAGATAATACAGTTGAAGGAGTAGCGGGAATCACTCGCGATATTACTGAGCGCAAGTGCATTGAAGTTGAGCGCGAACAAATTTTGCATCGTGAACAAACCGCACGACGGGCTGCCGAACAAGCTAACCGCATCAAAGATGAGTTTTTGGCAGTACTATCGCATGAGCTACGTACACCGCTCAACCCGATTTTAGGCTGGTCAAAGCTGCTTCAATCTCGCAAGCTCAATGAAGTGCGAACAACTCAAGCACTAGAGACGATAGAACGCAATGCCCGTCTGCAATCTCAATTAATTGAAGACCTGTTAGATGTCTCACGAATTTTGCGCGGTAAATTGACGCTAAATGTTGCTCCGGTCGCTTTAAAGCCAATGATCGAATCCGCGATTGAGACCGTTCAATTAGCCGCAGAAGCCAAAAACATTGAGATGGAAACGGTTTTTGCTCCCGATGTCAGTCCAGTTTCTGGAGATCAGGGTCGTTTGCAGCAAGTGGTGTGGAACCTGCTATCGAATTCGGTGAAATTTACACCAGATGGAGGACGGATCGAAATTCGCCTAACACAAAAAGATCGTCAAGCTCAAATTGAAGTGCGCGACACGGGAAAAGGCATTCCTCCCCATTTCTTGCCTTACGTGTTTGAGCATTTCCGGCAAGAAGATGGTACAATCACGCGCAAATTTGGCGGTTTAGGTTTGGGACTCGCGATAGCTTCGCTGACCTCACGGTACGCACGTCAAATCGTTGAATTGCATGGGGGCACGATTGAGGCAGACAGTGCCGGTGAAGGGCTTGGGGCAACCTTTACAGTTCGTCTACCTTCAATGCATTTAAATTCAGCAATCATGGCTCCTGCGGCTCAGACAGTTTCATCCACAGTACTAACCGGATTGCGTGTATTGGTCGTAGATGACGAGACGGATGCCCGCGCATTAGTGCAATTTATCCTGGAACAAGAAGGAGCGATCGTCACTGGTGCAGCATCAGCACCCGAAGCTTTGCAAGTACTGCGTGAATCCCAATTTGACTTTCTGATTAGCGATATTGGCATGGCAGATTTCGACGGCTACATGTTAATGGAGCAAATTCGCTTAGAAAAAATTGGACAAGCTTGCCTTCCCGCGATCTCACTCACTGCCTACGCCGGGGATTTAAACCAACAAAAAGCTCGTGAGGCTGGATTCAGTCAGCATCTCTCAAAGCCGTTAGATCCAGAAAAGTTGCTTGTGGCAGTCATCACCCTGGTAGACGGATTTGGAAAATAAGGCTGTAACTTATCATTTTCCTGACACTTGTACAAATAGTTGATGTAACCTTTTTCGTCTAGGTTGTAAAAAGTCTCTATTTTAAAGACTATGGGAATAAGCCTAACCGAATCCATAGTTGTCGCGCGGTTATTTGTGTCTGGCTATTCATCTCCAAACAATTGATAGTTGCTCTTGCAATCGGTGTTGTGCCTGTAACTGTGCCAGATTCCGTATTGAAGTGAAAATGCTCACTCCATTGATCTTCTCTGGGGTTAAAGAAGCGAACTTCAGTCTCGGATTCAGGATCTGTACCATTGATCCGAGTCCCTTTGCGAAGATTACAGGAACGACAAGCAAGGGCTAAATTGGATTCATTGTCAGATCCACTTCGGCTGACTGGAATTATGTGCTCAACTTCAAAAGGAAAATTAAAGACTAGTTCAGGCGCATGACAATATTCACATCTATGAGCCGCGCGATTAGCAACCAGGGTATAAAGCGGATTCATTGGTTCAGTTGTTGCATTAACGCGGCTGATCGCGCTGTCGCTGCTTTCAATTCAGCTTCAACCAGGCAATCTAACTCCGCTTGTTGATCTGGAGGCAGAGTTTTGTCTTGATCGCGTGCAGTTCGCCAGAGACTCATCAGTTCCGATAACCGTTGTTGCTGCTGAGCATCAAATAACCAGTCAGGGCGAAAGCTTTGAATCACTAGTAGGGTGCTGAATTCATCATTATCTAACTGAGCCGTCAGAGCATCTAGTGCTTCACCGGCGGTTTTTCCCGTCGAGTGCTTATCTCCAGCGATCGCTTGATAAATTCGCTCTCCATCCCCATTGGAAGTTGGCAAGATAGCAACGGTCGTCATATTCTTCCCTTAAGCCTTCTGCACCTGCATTATAATTTGCTTAACTGATTAGAGGTGACAATTTTTACTGATAGGTTACTACACATATAAAAGGAGTTAAGACTGATTGCGTTGAATTTCACTACAAATGTCGGCAACTGTCATATTCCCAAACATCTGCTCTTTCACCTGCAAATAATCGACAGGCTGCGACATCGTTTCTCGGATAAAGAAGGCAGCTTTACCAATTCCCAAACGTTCAATCAACGCACTTATCGCTTCACATCTAACATCATCGCTCTTGGGTACAGATAGTGCTTGAGTCATAATAATCTTGCGTTTCCTAATTTTCTCAGCTTATTATTGCCACAGCCAACAATCGTGGGAGTTTTTCTTGCCTCCGCGTCGCTGTAAACACTCTATCTTCTTCAAATTGATGCTGTAAAGGTTTCAACGGAAGAAGAAAAGTCAGTCTCAGCCATTAAAATGCAGCGTTTTAGTAGGTCTATTTTAAGTTGCTCAAGTCCAGGTAATTCGCTTTTGTCGATGCGTTAATATCCGTGAGCGCGTAAATGATACAATGTTAAAGAGCCATCTTGCCAAAACCAAACTTCAGGAACACCAAGTGCTTGATATCGCGCTAATTTATTGAAGCTACCACTGGTAAAGATGACCTCAATCGACAGATCAGGAATGGCTTTAGAACCACCAATACAGTAAGATTCATCCGCTTGTGCCGAAGCGTATCCCTCCTTCTCCTGCGTTTTTGCCCCAGTCATCTTGAATTGGAGTCCTTTCTTCAGTAAAAAGGTTGTCACCAAGTAGTTAATGACGCGGGAAAAAAATTCATAGTCTTCTCCAGACATGAGAATCTCAATCGTTCCTTCGTAATAATACAATTTGGCACCAGGGGTATTTTCAAATCCTCGTTGAATAGATTTAAAATGCTCCCATGTTCCAGACAGAATAATTCGTTGATCCGTTGGCTTGCTAAGTAGTTGCGTCATCAAAGCCTCATCGCATTTGATTGGCCGAATATTATAGTTGAATTTGCGACCTGAGTGATGGCGACATAATCATTAATCCTCTGACAACTTCTTCTGGAGTGGCTATCCCATCTATTGTGCGACGAATAATTGCCATTAACTCCATTGCTAAATCTGTGGGAATTCCCGTTGCTTCTAAACTCCTTAATTCTAAAACATCAATCCCTGCTGCCAATCCATCCAAATACTCTTCTACAGTTACCCCATAGTCTTCAATCTTCGACATCGCTTGTTCACTCATCACATTCTTATATGTTAGTAACAGCCATTAAATACTTAGCATGAACTTTAACTTCCGTTGTGAGAAATTCACTAAATCTCTCATGGCTTTTAATGAAAGAAGTTTGATTTGTTCCTTCACTGTAAGAGTAAGTTGGCGGATCATCTCCTTCTAAAAGTCTAAAAAAGCTGAATTGATAACCTTGGTGCATAAAAAAAACGAATGCATCATCTGGAAGAGGTTCGGCAAAGTTATTTTCTTGTAATAGCTCTATCGCCCACTCTTTCAAATATGGTAAATTTTTAAAAAAGCAGTCCGACCCTCGCAAGAAT
>JBBQRU010000269.1:0-3964 GCA_038214545.1 Cyanophyceae cyanobacterium
TCTTGATGATCATGATCCTAAGCGATCGCAAGTTCTCAATGATTTGAATACGATGAACTTTGCTGATTTAGAGCGTAAGCTAGCGCAATCAAAAAGTGGCAAATTTGCTCGTCCAATTGATGAGCAAAGATTAAAGCGATCGGGGCAAAAATTTGCATCAATTGAAGATGTAATTATTGATGTGCCAAAGCTTGCCGAAAAAACCATGCAAAAAATTATTGACGCATGGTAGATAAGTAAAAAAAACTTTTTGGGTTCTGAGTCACTCCTCAATCAGCAATTTCAAATTCAAAATTTTCTAATTCTAAAATCCTTACACCAAGAGATGTTTATAATTGTTGATATTTTGGCTGATCGCTGAAATGTCGCAAAGTCGTTCTAAATTTGGAATTGCTGATTGAGGAGTGACCCAGCAATTTTTGAAAGTTCCGCGAAGCAAAATTTATGTGGGTTTTATAACATCGCAAAGCGCTGTAAAGTGCATCTATGAAAAGAACTTTTTTTATAATCTTAGTCTGCATTTGCACGATCGCCACTGCTTGGGTTGCCATGTCCCACATTGACTGGTTCAGTAGAATCCAAATATTTGTCCAAGATGCAGGGGCTTGGGGCGGTGTAATTTTTGTGGTTGCCTATGCGATCGCCACCTTGCTAATCTTACCTGTAACCGCCTTTAATATTGCGGGTGGGGCGCTTTATGGTGGGGTGCAGGGTTTATTACTCACCTCAACAGGAGCTTTATTTGCAGCTTTTGTTGGTTTTGTGCTGGCGAGATCGCTGGGGACTAGATTTATTCCCGTTAGAGAGAGTTGGTCAGGCATAAGCCAGAATCTAGTAAATGGTGGGATTGCCTATTCTTTTGCATCAAGGTTATTTCCGTTAATTCCTTATGGGGTGGTTAGTTTTGCCGCAGGGCTAAGTCCAATCAAGCGGCGCGATTATTTAATCGGTACTATATTGGGGACACCCTTGGGAATTCTTCCTTTCGTACTTTTAGGAAGTACTGGTGTGCAGATGGCTGCTAGCCACGACATTTTACCTTTATTGGCTACCAGCTTGGGTTTAGGGATATTAATTGTGACGGGTGTGTGGTATAAACAATCTCAGAAAATATCTCAATTATATAAAGTCGAAGAACAAAATGAAGAATAGAATATTTTACGAGGGTCAATAGGTGTTTCGGGGAGGTACTTTAGTTTAAATTGCTGAAATACTTGATACACAATGACTTTAGTCTTGGAGGTCTTCAACACCTGAAACGCAAGTCATGAAAAGCCTTGAACCGTTTATGATGTTTGACCTCCCCGAAACATCTATTGAGCCTGCTTGTTTATCTATCAATAGCTCTCATCCGCCGCGTTCAGTTTCATGACTTTGGTTGTGATCTGCCAAGTGATTGAACGGCAATGTGCAATTCGGTATCTTGGCTATGTCCTGATTAGCGCATATATTCTTCTTACCAATTTGGATTGGCGTGCCGATCGCCCCTAGTTTTTTCTGTGAGCGCATGTGATTTATGCCCGACAGTGCCTTTGGTTTTAATTGGCTTTTGAGTACTGTTGGCTGGCAAAAGAAACCGAGTAAGCATTAACCGATCCAAGTGTTATTGCTGTAATCTAGCCAATAAATTACAAGCCACACACCAGATGTTGCAAGCATCAACAACAATAATTTACTTATTTTTTTTGAGGGAAAGCACTGACATATATAGGCTAAGGCAAAAAAGAAGTAAGGATTACCAAATATGTAGCGTCTCAAACTCGCTAGTGTTCGGTCACTAAAAACGACAATTATTGAATGTATTAAGGCAAAATAGATGCAAAACCAAAATGCATAACTAGAAGATACATTGTTCGCTGATTGAGTTAAGGAGATTGATTTTAAGTTACTGTTTCTATCAATAAAATTACCATTTTTAAAATCAAGTCCGTAGAAGGCTAAAAAAGCTGGTGGATAGCCAAAAAGTAGTATCCATTGCCAAAAATTAGGAACTATAAAATTTAATTTTTTAATATTGTTAGATATAAAGATTAGCCATGATGTAATTAGTGCGATAAATGGCAAATATATTGAGATGAAATCAGCATAAGTCAGTGGTATAAAAAACAAATTTGGATAAATACCCAATTGCTTACCCCATGCCTTCTGATCATGAAAAGGTGCTAAGAAATCTCCTCTTAACTGCATACAATAGTATCCATATATACAATAGCCAGTCAAAGCTCCCAAACAAATTGCTAAGGTAGTTGCACCATAAGTTCTAAATATTTGTGAATAGCTTATATTCTTACTAAATCTACTTATTATTAAGATCGAAGCCAGCGCAAATACAGAAGCAAATACCGATTGGACAAGGAAAGGTCTTGTTAATGAAATTAGTACACAAAGTAGGAAAACACATATCAACACTAATGTTGATTTAATAGATGTTTTTAATGATATTTTTATTTTGCTTATAAAAATCAAAAAAATTAAGCTCAAAAAAGAAAAAATACCTTCCGTGTAGCCAATCATTCTAAAAACTGAAAGAGGATTTATTGCGTACAAAGCTGCAATTAATACAACCACTCTATAGCTTTTTATATTTTGTTCTAGCAGCCATACAAATAGAGGAATACTCATCAAAGATAACAAGCTACCCAAAAGTCGAAAATACAATGCTGCATCATCTACTGTCTGAGGTTGTCCTAACTTATTGATTAACCACGGCCATAATGGATAAAAAGCATTGCAAGTTTGATGTATTGCTAAATTTGAATAGTGTTCTATATCGAAAAAAAGTTTGTTGGGGGAATTTGAGAAAAAATTCACAAAGACATGTGAGTTTATAATACTGGCAATACCCGCACAAATAATAGAACCCAAAATGAGCATAAATGACGTTAAAAATATTTTTAATTTCATTAACAATAAGAATTAACAGTAACTGCAATTAAATTAAACTATATTACGGCACTCTTTTTTGAGTTTCCAGCATTCCCAAAACATTTTGATGATGACTTTAATGCTTGCACCTGTGGCAGTACCAAATCTACGAGGAAGATGCTGGACAGGGAGTTCGATGATTGAAGTGATAACTATTTTTTCGATCAGCAAATACTGTAATTTCAACAAAAACTCAGCGCTAAATAAAGCACCATTGGATTTGATTGGTTTGATCGCTTGGTAAATATGGCGAGGAAATAGCTTAAAGGCACAATCGATATCTTTAGCTTTAATTCCCAATACCCATTGAATAAAAACGTGGTAGAGCCAAGCATTGAGTGATCGCACAAATACATCCGCTCGCTTTGCTCGATAGCCAATCACGATTTTGGGGATTAGTTCCCCCTGTGAGTCGTGAATATGGGGCAGAAAGCTATCAAGATCGCTAATATCAAATTGCCCGTCGCCATCGGTGAGGAAAATGTATTCGTAGTTCGCATGGTCAAATCCACTGCGTAAAGCCGACCCATAGCCTAAATTTTTAGGATGATTGACTAGATGAATTTGAGGGTTTTGCTGTAAAAGCTGCGTAACAATCTCTGGAGTCCCGTCAATAGAACCGTCATTTACCACAATAATCTCATAACAAATTTGGCGATCGCTGAGGTAATTCACCGCTGAGGTAATTACCTGACTAATATTTTCTGCCTCGTTATAAGCAGGCAGTATCACAGACAAAGATAAAGAATATTTCATAGGTTGATGGCTCAAGTATCTAACAGATCACAAACGGATCAATCATAATCAATTACAGGTACTGCTGGAATGTTTGATTCTCGAAATATGCGGACTGTGTGAGCTAGCATCACCAAGAACAAAATCCCGTTCAAACTGCTAACTAAGGGTTTACCAAGAAATAATAGATCCATTAATTAGGATATAATTACAGAAACGAGAGAAAGGAAATAGGAATGATTGAAGTAAGAGACGAAGTGAAAAGGCTGTATAAAAAGACAGCAGAGAAACTGAAGGGAAGTGA
>JBBQRU010000270.1:0-3904 GCA_038214545.1 Cyanophyceae cyanobacterium
CTGTTAAATAAAAGAAGAATTTCAGAAACCGATAGTCATCTAGATCGAAATGGAATCTCTGAGCAGCTTTTGCTTGCTGTGCGGGTCTAGCGGAAGTAGGAAAGCTCCACCATAGCGAAGTTCCTATATGTACTGGTTCAGTATCTAGATATTTAGCAGTAATTGCCAATAACGTGGGATCGCTTTCCAGCTTTTTAATCACTGCACACTGCGCCGCTGTGTTATAATAAGCGCCAACCAAAATCGGCTGTGTATGCTTAGCTTGGACTTGTTCGTACTCAGGATAATAAAAGCCAAGTTCGGGCTTTCTGTTACCATAACAAGTCGTGGACATAGCAAAGTCCAATATTTCTTGCACAAGACTTTGAGGCAGGTTGATACCTAAGAATAAAGCATTTTTTTCTAGGGATTCAACAATTGCATCTACATTGATATCTGGGAAAAAGCTCTGAGCATTTGTGCTAAGTTCAGATGATTGGGATGGACGGGTACGAAAAAAACTCATTAGCGATCGCGCAGCAGAAAATCTACCGATTTTACGCATTAAAAACCATTTGGGATTTTTTTTAATGCCTTGATAGGTGTCCCGACAATAGTCAAGAAGTTTGGCAGAATAATCTTGAAAATATTCGTAATACTTACTCATGCTTAGCAGGCTCCTCAATTCTCTGAATTTCACATTAAAGTCTTCTAATTGCGGCAGCAGGTAACCCGATTTAACCAGTAAGCAGTATAAAATTTTACGACAATGAACACCCGTTAATGCCGTATGGTAGATTCTTTAAGTTTAAAAATAGATTTTTTAAGTAATAATACGTACTTACAGGTATTAAATGCTGCTTCATTTTCAGCATATCAATTAAAATATCAAATTATGTGTAGCAATTGTACATAATTTGTAAAACTATGTAATTGTAGGTGATGAATTAATCAAGGCAGGATAAAGTAGTGCTATGACCGAACAATTCGCAATTTTCTTGAGCGCAATTGCGGACAAAATTGGAAATTGATTCATTCAGTATGTAAGCCCCCGCATTTATACGTGGGGGAGGAAATTGCGCCATGAGCGAATTGAAAATGATGTGTGGGGTAGTTAATTGCGAATTGCGCTCATGAAAATTGCGAATTGGAGTTGATCGATAGATTAACGCTACACTTAATTACTTAATGAGTGCAATTGCTGCATTTCCGAACTCTTAAACGTCGAATGTAGCGGTATTTGAGCTATATGCCATTGGATGCCGATGAAGCTTGCTAATAAAAGCATATATCCTGGTTCTTCTAGCCAAGTGAAAAAATAACCAAAAAGTAATGCAGTTAACATCAGATATTTAGAACTTCCATCCAAACAGAGACGACGCCATACTGAAGAAGCTAGATAAAAGTATGCTCCTAGCCCCAAAAATCCTAAATCTCCCCAGATACCTGCCCAGCTAAATAGCGGTGAGAAGAAAGTAGATTTATCTCCAAATAAGCTTTGGCTAACTGCAGTCCAGACTTCATTACTAGCAGGAGAACTAGTGGCACCTAACGGTCCGAGTAGCCAATGATAATCTCTTAGCATCCACCCTCCTAACCTGCCAAACGAATGGCCCGGTCCGATACCTAGCAATATATTTAAGGGTGAATGGTAGTACATAGGAATGATTCGGAAACCAGCATTTTTGAGATGAATGACATCACCCACGATTTCTGGTCTGAGCCAAACGAGTAATGAAGGAAGTACAGTATACGCAGCCAAACACATAAATATAGCAGCTGCAAATGTTGCTATTAAATAAACTAATGCTTTTTTAATATCTTTTAAGTTAATAATAGATGAGAGTAATAACGCCAAAATAAATGCTAAGAATACTTGTCTCCTACCAGAGATTACAACATGGCTGACAGACGCAATGAACATAACTACTCGGATTGTCATTGGCTGATGCTTAGCAGTTATCATGTAAAACACACCAAATGTTAATGCAACGGCAGCCCCAACATAATGTCCGGCTCCTTGCGCGATAAAAACTCCTTTGATATTGTCGTACCCTACCCCAACTCTATCCAAATGCCAAGCAAATTTTTGCCTATGCGAAAAAAATATATTGGCAATGGCAAACCGAAAAATCCAAGTCCGAAAACTTTGAATAGCCTCGGTAGACATCGGGATACTAATAATTGTTAACAAAAATATAAAAGGTTCAGAGAGTAGCAAAAATTCACATAATATATTGACAACTCCGGCGCTATTTAATAATGCACTAGCGACAATAACCGTTAGTAGAATAACAAGTCCAAACAAAATTGAATTTGAATTTGATATTTGCTGAAGATTTTTTGAGCGCTTTGTGAATAACGCCAATCCACAAGCAAAAGGCACCACAGCCAGATGCAGAAAGTTAAAAACTGCTGGCAGTCCTAAGGCATGAAAAATCCGTGCCAAAAAAGCGATGGCAAATAATAAAGTCAGAAGATTAGAGTTTTTAATATACATATTCGAGCCAGTGTAATCATGCTACGATAAGCTGGCTCGTGGCAATTTATTTAACCTGATTCAATTTCTCAATTACTCGCATAATAATTTAGAGAGCTTATGGTATTCTATAGCCCTCCAAAATCTTCAACATAACGGCACAAGCAATCATCTCTATAACTACCTGTGCTGCGGTTTCGTGGATTGTATTTTGGTCATTTACTGCATCCCCTACTCCTTCACCGGCAAAAACCGGGGTAACTTGTATAGTGCAAAGTAGAAATATAGTTAGGATGAAGATTGTGACAAACTTTCGTTTTGATTTCCGATTTGGTGCAGTCAGTTTTTTTTCGATAAACATGGCAAGCAGTGCTAGTTCTTGATGAAATATTTTTTTCACTCTTGTCATACTTTTTACCGACTTGATTTTTAACCAATCGTTGCAGCATGAGAACTCACCAACTTTTCATAGATCTTACTCAATAGTCGCCCTTTTGCTTCCCAAGTAAAATCTTCCCTGACCAGGCGTTGTCCAGCTTGTCCCATCTGTACCCGCAGTTGTGCATCGTCAGAAATCTTGACCATTGCTGCCGCTAAATCAGCAATAGTCTGTTGTAAAGTAATCGCTGGAATCTTGAAACCTGTCTCTGGAGTTACTTGTTGAGCTGGACCTCCTAAATCTAAGCAAATGACTGGACGACCCGCTGCCATTCCCTCTAAGCAAACCCAACCGCCAGAGTCATGTAAGCTAGGATGCACCAACACCTGGCACTGTCCTAATTTCTCTAAAGTTTGTTCTCGTGGTAATCTTCCCCAAAATTTGACTTGGTGGCTAATTCCCAAGTCTGTTGCTAGAGTTTGCAAGCGTTCCGATTCTGGACCATCGCCCACAATCCAGTATTCCGCATCTGGTAGTTTTGCTTCAGCAAAGGCACGTAACCCAAGATGAAAACCTTTCCAGTGCAAGAGTCGCCCCATACTAATAAATCGCATAGGTGAAGTATCAGGTAGCGGAAATTGAGCTAGTGATTCAATTTCTTCTAGCGATAGTCCAGATTCAGATAAAATCTGAACGTGAGGGCACCCCATTTTCCGCACTCTTTGCGCGGTGTCTTCTGTAGTGGCGTAAGCAACAGCACTGCGTCGGGCTGTGAGATGAGCGAATGGATCATTTTCTCCTAGCGATCGCACTCCTATCCGCATCCATTCATAAATTTTGTTACTTAAGTTAAAATCTACCCAGAATGCTTTGGGTGCGGACTCTCCACCGCCGACAGGTCCCCAAACAAATGGTATGGGTAATAAAGATAAAAAACTCGGACTGGAATACTTGACAAATGTTACATGCTGTACAATATCAAAGTTAATTTCGCGATGCAGTCGGCGAGCCATAAAATATGCCGCTATCTGCCAAAAATAATAATGAATCTGCATTGCACCACTTTG
>JBBQRU010000271.1:0-3855 GCA_038214545.1 Cyanophyceae cyanobacterium
GGATGTTGCAGAAGCATTCGTAGCAAATAGCGCGGTTCCTCCAAAGACAGTAAATCCATGCAGTTGAGAGAGTTAAAGACTCGCCAACATTCGTCATAGAATCCGCGTATACCCTTAGCTTCATGAGGAAAACGAGCAATTAACTGCTGCAAAAACACATTATAATCTCGGTCAACTTTGAGATTTAAATCGTTGGGTAGATGATAATGGATTTGCACGCGATCGCTCCGACTTTCCAAGTCAACACCCACAGCATCCAGCGCCCGAGTCAGCAAATTAGTCGTACCTTCAGTTCCCAAACCAAAAATCATCGACGCCCCAACATCAAAACGATAACCTTGACGTTCAAAATACCCAGCACTACCACCAGGAATCGTATAACTTTCCAGTACTAACACCCGAGCACCAATAGCCGCCAGTTGTGTCGCTGTGACTAAACCACCTATCCCAGATCCAATGACAATGACATCAAACATAAAAGCGTCAGTGTTACTCTGGTTAAGATTACCAGTTTTGTACTCTTTAGGAGTATGATGACTCAGTCATTAGACATATAGACAAGTCCATGACACTGCAACTGCGCGTATACGTTCCACCCCATCCCTTAATCCAGCACTGGCTAGGTGTCGCCCGCGACTCTGGTACACCCTCGGTTTTGTTTCGCAGTGCGATGACAGAACTAGGACGCTGGCTGACTTATGAAGCTGCAAGAGACTGGTTGCCGACTCAAGAAATGACCGTGCATACCCCTCTAGGTGCTACTCCCGCCACTCTGATTAATCCCCAAATACCTGTAGCAGTCGTGCCGATTCTCCGGGCTGGTTTAGGCTTATTAGAAGGGGCGCAGACTCTGTTACCTTTAGCCTCAATTTACCATCTAGGCTTAGTCCGAGATGAAGTAACTTTACAACCAAGTTGTTACCTCAACAAATTACCCGCCAAGTTCGAGGAGCAAACACGGGTGTTGATTACCGATCCGATGTTAGCCACAGGTGGATCGATTATGGCAACAATGGCATTATTGACTGAGCGTGGTGTTGACCCAGCTTTGACTCGGATTGTGTGTGTAGTTGCAGCTCCTCCAGCTTTACAACAATTGAGTATGGCTTATCCAGGCTTAATTATTTACACCGCTACGATTGATGAAGAGGTAAACGAACAAGGATTTATTGTACCCGGATTAGGAGATGCCGGCGATCGCACCTTTGGTACGTAAGCTAGTATGCTGCTAGGAATTGTATTGTGTTCCCGAAGGCGGTAATCGTATGAGTCAGCGTGATGGTTTTGCTAGTGGCTTTTTAGCAGGAGCCGTTTTTGGTAGTCTAGTTGGTGGCGTCGTCGGGGCGCTGATAGTTTCGCAGCGCGATCAGGATTTGACGCTAGAGTCAGAAAAAGTTAATGGCGCTACAGATCCTAAAAAAGTGCCAAGGCGGCGCTCTTTTAAAGAGCAAGAAGGTGAGAGCATTGAAATGGCACGGCGATCGCTAGAAGATAAAATCGCCCAACTTAATTCCACCATAGACGAAGTGCGTCAGCAACTAGGAACGGTGGATGAGACTATTTCGCGAGACTCAACAGAGTTATAGAGAGACATCCGTAACAAGGAGTCGTACATTAAGAGGTGCAAATCAGCTAAATTGAATTTAGTTACTCTTTGTGATGAAAATTTAGCAGGACAACCCAAAAATGACTTGGATCGTTAGTACTCTGGTGATGTTCATTACCATTTATACCTATTTGTTGATTATTCGCGTCCTCTTGACTTGGTTCCCTACCGTCAACTGGTATAATCAGCCATTTGCTGCCTTGAGTCAAATCACTGACCCATATCTAAATTTGTTTCGTTCGATTATTCCGCCGATTGGCGGTCTCGACCTTTCAACTTTGTTAGCGATCATTTTATTACAAGTAGCAACTAATCTTCTCAGCGTTTTACCCGCAGCCGTCGGCTTTTAAGATTTGGGCGTGGTCATTGGTCATGGGGTAGATCAATGACCATTATCCTACCGTCTGACTTGACCGCTAAAGCCAGCAGCTTTAAATTGCTTTAGCTGTAAAGGTAGAGGTTGGTTGGCGGGGACAGAAATTCTTAATTCAAAATCACTGACGCCGGGAGGGACTTCGCTAATTAAACCCAGGCGCGTGCGATTTTGCATCACCGAGTCGTTGTTAGCGTCGTAAATCCGCCCAAAGATATCAGCGTCGTAGACTGTTTTGTTAGTGGAGTTGTTGGCTTTACCTGTGACAATAAAGCAGTTAGCAATCATTGTATTTCCACTAGTAACAGCGCCTTTGGCAAGTTCCGCTGGGCAGTTTTTGTAACCGATATCAGATAACTTGATTTGTGTCAATGCTAAAGCTGACGGAGTCCATACCCACGAAAGTACTCCGATGCAGCAACACACAACCAAGAACCGGAGTAGTCCCCAGTATCTTCCCACTAAAGTTTTTTGTTTTTCCATATTTAAAAATGGTGATTAAGAGAACTAACCGCACGCGGTACTATTCAACCTCAGCTTAACTTGAATTTCCGCCGCAATAAGTTTGTAATAATTAAGAAAGCTATTGTGGAAACTATAATTGACTATGACCACTGATGAGGTAGAAGCAGCCCTGTTAGCAGCTTTTGAGCGTTGTGATGCAGCCAGTTGCCCTCTGACTGACAAGCAGAAACAGATTCTCTCTTCATTCGTCAAGCTGAGTGCCGAAGTTCCCACTCCTGTGTCTAATATTGCCAATCCCTTGGATGAGCTTGCATCTGAGGAATTACAAGCATTTTTGCAGTTTGTCTTCGCCCAAGAACAACAAAATTCTCCCTGGAAAATGCAACTGCTGAATGACTGGTTGAATGGTAATGATTCTGGAACAGTGCAATTTATCCGCGATCGCTATGGTGTCGCTTGGTTAAATCGTTTAGAATCATATCATTTTGTTAAGTATTGTGAAGCAGAAGAGATCAAAGTGCGAGTGGGCGATCGCATTGAGATTTCCAACGGTCTTTGGGAATGGGTACAAGAGAGTGGTCCTTGTAGCCGTGAATGGTTTTCCGCCACAGTGATTCAAGTCGATGTCAACGCCGACGATACAACTAATTGCATCATTCGTTTTGCCAACGGTAGTGAGTACGAAATTCAAGGCATGTATCAGTGGAATCGTTATAACTGGCGATGGGCTGTTTAATAGTAATTAAAATAAAGGCATAATCAAATCACGCCGCAAAATTGTTTTGATATGACACAGATGTCCCACCCACGACGTACCCGGATTTTACTACCATCATCCATAGCACCAGAAGAAAAAATTTTCCGCCAAGAACAAAAAGAACAACGTGATACGCTGGCGATGCGGTGTCGTGCGATTTTTGAGCGCTTGCGTCCACAGCTTATTGAAACACATTACAATTGGGATATTGCAATTGACCCCAACACAGAACAGTATCTCATTGACCCAACTTTAAAAGGAATAACGCAAAAAATCGGCGATGCCTATTGATGTGCGGTTATTGAGCTATCGGCGAATGAAAAGTGAAAAGATGAGCTACTGGTTGCGATGAATGCGATCGCTTTTTATACGGTCGGCTCCAACGCGATTATTGGGCTGTGCTGCTAAATGACGCTAACAGAGTAGGCGCGAACTGCTGTATGTACTGTTGCAATTATTAGACCATTTTCTAAGGCTTGACATATAAGCATTCTGTCAAACGGATCACGATGTAATAGACATCTCCGAAAACTATCAAAGCTTTACTGTGGATAGTTTACAGGATGCAAATGCGAGCAACACAAACTAGCTAGTCAAGACGATAAAATAGGGCTTTGAGATATTTAGTGATAGTAACAAGACAAAAAATGTAGG
>JBBQRU010000272.1:0-3743 GCA_038214545.1 Cyanophyceae cyanobacterium
CTCGGGAAGCATTCAAGTGCCAACCTTCAAGTGAATTCCTATCGAAGGGATGGAAAACAAAATAGTCAGATGTTTTAAAAACGCGTTCGTAAAGATCTTTTTTTATACCTTTATCTACAGCAGCGGTACTTTGTGAAAGTAGTTCCACAATCACATCAGGATATCGCCCTTCTTCTTCCCAGACGACCCATCCCTGTCTCTCGCGACTCCCATCAACATCTAGAACTACAAAGAAATCCGGTCCTCGTAAATCTCGGTTTAGTGCTTGGGTGCTGCTGTAGTAAACAAACATATTACCACCCACGAAAAAGTCATTCCGCTGCTCAGATGCAGCATGTTGCCATGACCGAATGAGAACATTCATGGCAGTCCGGTGGCGATTAGTCTCCAAAGGTTCTCCATCATCGAAAATTAAATCTGTGGGTGGCATGGGAGGTTGCCAGTCCACAACCGCTGTTGTCTGAGGTAGTTCCAACTTTTCACTTACCATCTTCTCAGCCCCGCCTATTTAATTACTAAATATATGAAATTTGAGCGCGATCGCTCTCTAGTTAGCTGATTATTCCCATTTGCCAGCAATTATGAGCGACAATAGTAGATAGAGCTTTGGACAACGCTATGACAGACACCGTAGTTAGCATCCCGCCAGCCGACCTAAAAACCCTGGAAAATCTGTACACTTTCCGAGAGCAAGCCAAAATCTACGAATTTCTGGATCAGCATCCTTTTTTAGTGCCAGTATTACTGGAGGCACCAGACAAGATTCGTCACTACTTTCCAGACTCCCAGTTATTTCTGGAGGTCTTAGTTGATCCAGAAAGCATTGACTGGATACAATTGGCACTCTCTATTTTAGTAAAGATACACCCTCATGAGGCGGTTTCCCGGCTCCATCAGTTAGACGATAATTGGTCAGGAGGACTCTCACACCAGGTGCATCAGCAGTTTTTCACAACTTTAGAATACCCCGATGAGTTTTGATTGGTCACAGTATCTTAACTTAGCCAAAGAACTTGCGGATCAACCAACTACTGCGGCAAATCAGGAAGCTAAACTGCGTACTGCTATTAGTCGAGCGTACTATGTAGCTTTTATCTTGGCACGAAATTATTTGCGTGATAGCGAAGGATATGCTATTCCGAAAACAGGTGATGCTCATAGATATGTTTGGGAGCAATACAAACTCAATCCTGACTCAAGACAGCAATTAATAGCGAATAACTTAAAAAGATTAAAAGGATATCGCAATCAAGCTGATTATGTAGACACATTCCCCGGTCTATCTGGCATCGCACTGATAGCTTTAACTCTGGCTGATGAAATAATTTCTACTTTGCACCTGTAAATATTTACCCTTAAATAAAACCACCTATGCTACTCCAAGAAAAACAACTCCGCAACTGGCAACCTGTTATCAAAGAATTCGAGGCAATTTTAGGTAAAAATGGTGTCATCCAGCGCCGCGAAGAACTACTCACCTATGAGTGCGACGGTTTAACCAGCTACCGCCAACGTCCAGCATTAGCCGTATTACCGAAAACAACAGAACAAGTAGCGCAAATCGTCAAGATATGCGATCGCTACTCTATCCCATTCATCGCCCGTGGTTCCGGAACAGGTTTATCCGGTGGTGCCTTACCCACAGAAGACTGCGTCTTAATCGTCACCGCCTTAATGCGGAAAATCCTGAGTGTGGACCTCGAAAACCAGCGCGTAGTCGTGCAACCAGGAGTCATCAACAACTGGGTGACACAAGCAGTCAGCGGTGCCGGATTTTACTACGCACCCGACCCCTCCAGCCAAATTATCTGTTCAATTGGCGGTAACGTCGCCGAAAACTCAGGGGGTGTACACTGCCTTAAATACGGCGTCACCACAAACCATGTTTTAGGCTTAAAACTGGTACTACCCAACGGCGACATAGTCGATGTCGGCGGACAAATCCCCGAAATGCCAGGTTACGACCTCACCGGCTTATTCGTCGGTTCCGAAGGCACACTAGGAATTGCCACAGAAATCACCCTCCGCATCCTCAAAACCGCCGAATCCATCTGCGTACTCCTAGCCGACTATAACAGCATGGAAGAAGCAGCAGCCAGTGTTTCCGACATCATCAGCGCCGGAAACATTCACGGTGGAATGGAAATCATGGACAACATCAGCATCAACGCCGTCGAAGATGTTGTCGCCATGAATTGCTATCCTCGCGATGCAGCCGCAATCCTCCTAATTGAAATCGATGGCTTAGAAGTAGAAGTTGCCGCCAACAAACAACGCGTTGCCAAAATCTGCCAAAATAATGGCGCACGCAGCATCACCATCGCCACAGATCCAGAACAACGCTTAAAATTATGGAAAGGACGTAAAGCCGCTTTCGCCGCCGCCGGACACATCAGTCCAGATTATTACGTACAAGACGGCGTCATCCCGCGCACACAACTAACCCACGTCCTCCAAGAAATTGAAACCCTAAGCCAAAAATCCGGCTTCAAAATCGCCAATGTCTTCCACGCCGGTGATGGTAATCTGCACCCACTGATTTTGTTTGATAACTCCGTTCCCGGTGCCTTAGAAATAGTCGAAGAAGTCGGTGGCGAAATTCTCAAACTGTGTGTCAGAGTTGGCGGTAGCATATCTGGCGAACACGGCATCGGTGCTGATAAAAAATGCTACATGCCGGAAATGTTTAGTGAAGCTGATTTAGAAACAATGCAATGGGTACGCCAAGTCTTCAACCCCAAAGGCTTAGCTAATCCTGGAAAAATATTTCCTACCCCACGTACCTGTGGAGAAGCCGCAGTCGCTAGTCCCAAAAAGTTTGAATCAGTAGAACGATTTTAATTTTTCGGAAACAGTAGCACTTTCATCATACACCTGCTATGATTTGAAATCGTGCCGGGTGATTAGCTCAACGGTAGAGCAGTGGATTCTTAATCCAAAGTATTGTGGTTCAATTCCCCAGTCACCCATTTATGTCCAAAACCAACTTAGAAATTATCGAACAACTCAAAAAAGCAGTTGATGGCTTATTATTTATGAGCGAGTCAGAATCAGCTTTTAATATTTTTCTTTGGCAATCTCCCCCACTTCCCATCACACCCGAGAAAATTTGTCAACATACAAATCATCCTCAAAATACCCCAGTGCAAGTTAGAGAAGTTGAAGATTTCTTTAAAGTAGCGACAACAGCCGAAGATTGGCACGGACTTGAAGAAAAAGAATCAGTTGCTAAATACCAAACTTGAGTAGAGATATTAAAAACTAATTTAAGTAATTTACAAGTATACCGTTTAGGCGATATCGAAATTGATGTTTATATTGTCGGTCAAACACCATCTGCTGATTTAGCCGGTATAACTACGCAGGTAGTTGAAACTTGATGTTAGCGATTATCTACCTTGCTTTCAATTACTTTTTGCACCGTTGGCGGAATGTTAGAGAGGAAATCATAACCTGTTAGCTTTTGCAGTTTATTTACACTCACACGATATGCTTTCCAATCGGCTTCAATTCCTTGTTCATTAGGTATATTCACCGCAATTACGCGCGTCTTTTCTGTTACACCCACAACTCCTGCACCAGGACGGTCTAAAATTACAACCACCTTCCAAGTTGTCGCCGGAACAGTTACTTTGTTTTTGAGAGACTTATTTTGATTGCCAAAAGGACCAGCAATAATGTAAAGTTCTTTACCAGTTTTCACTAACTCTCGGCAATACCTTTCCAGACCTTCCCAAGTTTGA
>JBBQRU010000273.1:0-3695 GCA_038214545.1 Cyanophyceae cyanobacterium
GGTATAGCGACGTTGCAAAATAAATAAATAGTTTGATAGAGCGGTAGGGCATTTCGTTCTTAAAGCTCAGAGCCTCATTCGCAATAGCCGGATTGTCTGAGAAGCCTACATCTACCCGAAGGGAGGTGTAGGAGATGTCACCAACAGTACATCTGGTGAGTAAGCTGATTCACTTTCAGGCGGTTTGACTAACACTCTTTTGGGTATTCGATAAGGCAAGTTTAAACGGGTATATGCTGTAACTAATTTTTCAACCAAAAAACCAACAATATCTTCATGGTCGCCTAATGTTTGTGACATTTCAACAATTACCCCGTTGTGTAGTTCATAACGTCCGTTACTAGGTTTCCAATTTGCAAATTCTTCAAAGGTTACTAGTTTAGGTAAAGCTTGAGTCAAATATACCTCAGATAACTCTTCTTCAAATCCCCGACTTCTTAGAGGGGATCTTGTTTCGACGATTCACTTACGAGAAAAGACATCATCAAATTTTCGCATAACTGGCTCAAGCAACAAGCTCAAAACTGACTTTTGCCGCATCACAATATCGCCTTCCGCAGTCATCCCAGCAGTTAACTGTTTATCTAAACCGCGCTTTTTAAGCATTACTGGATCGAGTTTAATTCTGGTCGGATAAACCGCTTTGCCGGAATCCTTATCTTTAATAACTGCATTGGGGCTTACGTCAACAACTTCGCCATCAATGATGCCAAATTCTTGATAATTTAAAGAATCTATCTTCACCTTTACTTTCATTTTTTCATGAACAAACGCCTTATATTGATTTGGCAAATCAACTTCTAGCAAAGGTTTTTTTCCTGATGGCAAAATTGACAATAACTCCTCACCAGATTGCACTATACCTTGACTTGGGTTGACTTTTATGTTATAAACTCTGCCAGTAATTGGAGATGTAATAATTTGATTTTTCCTTTGAAGGTTAGCTTGCTTAAGTTGCCCTTCCAGAGACTGCAATTCTTCGCGACGTTTGCTTATATCGGAAAGAGATCCAGTTTTATAATCTGCCTTTAGTTGCTTGATTTTTTGCTCTTGTGCCGCAACAGTTTTTATTGAGTTATTTACTTCATCTTTAGCGTCTTCACACCTGACTCGAATAGTACCACCGTAGAAAGGACACTCCTTATCTGCTTTGCGTTTGGCTGAGTTTAGGTTAATTAGCAGACGGGAATATTCAATTTCCGCTTCTTTAATGCGTGCTTTCTGGCTTTCATCTCCTGCTGTGCTAACACGCTGGAGGTCTTGCCTTTTCAATACAAGTTGATTGTTTAGTTTTTGAATATCAACTTGGGAGGATTCTGAGTCAAGTGCTATTAAAGTCTCTCCCTGTTGTACTTGCTGACCTTCTTTGACTTTAGTAGAATTTATATATTTAATTTTGCCACTACTAGGCGATCGCACTGGCTGCACTTCTTCACCAGGAATCAACTTACCATGAGCCTGGGCTACATCATCTACTTGACTGTAAGCTGCCCAGGCGATCGCGCCAAATACTGCTAAGCTCAATGTTACCCCTACTAGTCTTGTGTAAAGGGGCGGAAGCTCTTGCACTGCTTTACCTAATTCATAATCTAGGTAAGCATCTGGGTTAGCAAATTGCTCTTTAGTCTGTCGAGCTTGAACTGGTGAGGAAGCAAAGGGCAGCTTCATATTTTTTATGGACAGTAGCATTCTAGATATCAATCATCGCACCTCGTTTCGCTTTTCTAAGCAATTCGTCTTTTGCTTTGTGGCACTTCTTAATTGTTTCTGAGAGCGTATTTATGACTAAAATCTAAAGTTAAGTGTGTTACGGCTCAATAAATATTTCGAGGATTAGGGGGTTATTTCCAAGATATCAGGCGAGCAAAGTTGAGTATACTGAGCACAATAGCAAGTTACAAAAGTAACAGCTTACTGACTTTGTTGCCAGGATTTTTCAACATGAGCACGACTATCTCGACGGCATTGTTTTTTTAGCTCGCTTGGAAAGTACTCTGGACATAGTGACGGAGCAGGAGTACCAAAAGCAGATTGTCAGCATATCATCAAATTAATTGTTGATCAGGATGTTGTCCATGAAGATTTATGTTGTGTTTGATCTCAAGGGCGAATGTCGCGATCGCCTTAACGAACACCGTTAATTAAGTTTTATGACAAAGTCGATTCTCACATTTGAACTAACTCTGAGTCATAAAGTCGATTTGGATCTGTTTTCAAGCAAATACAAATAGCTTTAGACGCTGAGTATGGTCAAGCTTCATCTGTAAATCTAACTGATATTAGCTAATCCACGAAGTATTACTTAAATTTTACTTTTTAATTGATACCTTTGCGAAACAACTTTTTTTATACGTACTTAGATATCTAAAACGCGCCTGATAATCTTAATCAAACTTTATGGTTTCTTTATATAAAAATAATAAAGCATTAGGTAATACAAGTAAAAATTCGTAAGACACAAAAGCTCACAAAATCTTAATTGGGGACATTAAAGATGAATATCGAAGCTTTTTGGGATAATATTTATTCTGAGAATTCTACTATCAGTTGGATTTCTGAAGATGACCAGACTTTAAACGCAGCAATCAAGCATTTTGGTAATGTCAAAGGAAAGAAGGTATTAGACCTCGGCTGTGGAGATGGTAGTACTTCATTATTTTTTGCCCGTTAAGGTGCAAATGTAGTTGCAGTAGATATAAGTGAAGTAGCAATTAACCAGCTTTCTCAGTTTTGTCAACAAAATAACATACACAATGTGAGGGCGATTAAAGCCTCAGCTTTTGAGATTGGCGAGCTAGAGCAATTTGATTTTGTGTTTGGAAACATGATCTTACATCATCTAGAGCCATTTGAAGTTTTCTCGGATGTCTTACGCAAAAGTATCGTATCAGGTGGTAAAGCCTTTTTCCACGAAAACAGTGCTTTTAGTGATGTTTTGATTTGGTTTCGCAACAATTTAGTTGGAAAATACGGTATTCCTAAATATGGTGATGATGATGAATTTCCGTTAATGCCTAAAGAAGTCAAAATGCTGGAGAATAATTTTTCTGTAAAAATTGATCATCCAGAATTAGTCTTTTTTGGTTTAGCATCTGTATATCTTCTCAAAGGGCGCTTTCAAAAATATATGCAATCTTTAGATAATTATTTGTTTCAATTTCCTAAACTGCGGCAATATTCATATCGGCAATACGTGCTTTTATCTTAATTTTTTGTCCGGTGTGCAAGCAAAAACTTGGCATCTATTGCCCGATCGCCCTCAGAATAGTTGTCAACAATTTGTTGCAAATATTTATAACTGCCGCTCATGAAGTAATTAGAAAACAGCAAATCGTCGATGTAAGTACTGTGAGGGTACTTTAATTGTAATTCGGCAAGAATTTGATCGATGCGGCGCTGGTAATCTTGTTTCATTTGCTGTGCCGCATTTGGATCTCCGTTGTAGGAATCACCGTCCTCAAAACCGTTTTGTGGTTTGCCTTGTACACCTACAGGCGGATGAATGCGGAGGGTTTCTCCAGTCGGGTGGCTTTCCCACTGCCATAATAAGGTTGCCGCAACCGAGGAAATCCTTGAGCATAATATAAAAATTGGTCGGCGAGAACTGTGGCTTGGCGACCTTGTAAATATTGTGTTAAAACTAATAGCGTTGCGATGATCGCCTGCAAATGCACGTATGATTCAGCCAAGGGTTC
>JBBQRU010000274.1:0-3627 GCA_038214545.1 Cyanophyceae cyanobacterium
CGAATTACCTCTTTTTCCTCTACCGGAAGTAATCCTATTTCCGACTAGACCTCTACCTCTACAAATCTTTGAATTTCGCTATCGCATCATGATGAACACGATTCTTGATAGCGATCGCCGATTTGGAGTTTTGATGTTTGATCCAGCGGAAGGCAAAGTTGCCAATGTTGGTTGTTGTGCTGAAATTATTCAGTATCAGCGATTAGCAGATGACCGCATGAAAATTTTGACTCTCGGGCAGCAAAGATTTCGTGTCTTAGACTACGTTCGTGAAAAGCCTTACCGTGTTGGCTTGGTTGAGTGGATTGAAGACCACACACCAACTCAAGATTTAAGACCTTTGCGCGAATCTGTAGAACAACTACTACGCGATGTCATCCGCCTGAGTGCGAAGTTGACTGAACAAGAAATTGAATTGCCAGAAGATTTACCTACTCTCGCTACTGAACTTTCTTACTGGGTCGCCAGCAATCTCTACGGTGTCCCCGCAGAGCAGCAAGCTTTACTAGAAATGCAAGATACAGTGGCAAGGTTAGAGAGGGAAGCGGAAATATTAACCTCAACCCGAAATCATCTAGCAGCTCGGACTGTTCTCAAAGATACCTTTGACGAAAAGATCTAACCGGATAATTTATCGGTAACGCTGGCGCTTTAACCGCGATTAGTATTGGCATGGGTTGAAGCAAGAGTGTTACCGTCAGCAAGGGTGCTGCATCTACATCCTCGTAGGAACACTGATTGGCACTACATTATAGTTACCAAAGATCTTTAAGATTTCTGTGTGTGCTGTTAATTGTTCCAAAGCCAATCGCATTAACGGGAAGCTAGCACTTGCTTCTAAATCAATGAAAAACAAGTAATCGCCAAGCGATCGCTTAGTTGGACGAGATTCAATCCGGCTGAGATTAATTCCTAAATTGGCAAATACCTGTAGCGGTCTGACCAGCGCTCCCGGTATATTCGCACGCGTACTAAAAGCTAGCGATGTATGTGTACCATTCGTCGGCGTCGCTGATGAACCGCGACCGATTACCCAAAATCGTGTACAGTTGTCTGGTTGGTCGTTAATCCGACTTGCCAAAACTGGGAGATGATAGATTTGCGCTGCTCTTTGGGACGCGATCGCGGCTATTGTCGGGTCATTTACTAATAGCTGTAATGTCTCCGTGGTTGAATTCGCCGGAATTAGCTGTACCTGGGGGAGAAAATGCTCTAACCATCCTTGACATTGAGCTAAAGCTTGAGGATGAGAATATACAGTTTTAATTCCCGGTAAACTGTGAGCATAAGACATCAAAGAGTGAGCAATCGGCATCACTAACGCTAAATGAATTTGTAAATTATCCAACTGCCATAATGTGTCCAGCGTCATAGTCACACCGCCTTCAATCGAATTTTCGACAGGGACGATGGCGATCTCCGCATCTCCATGAGCAACAGCTCGCAGTGTTTGGGCAATATTGGGATAAGAACATAAAATCGCTTCCATTGCGCTTTCTTGTTGAACCAAATCAACATAAGCTAGAGTTGCTTGTTCAGTATAAGTACCAGGAGGTCCTAAATGAGCAATAGCAGTAGTCATCGTGTTTATTTAAAGTTACATATACAGTCATAACTGTTTAAGATCCTCGTTGACGCACCCACAATGCCAAGACAGACAAAAATAACAAACCGATCAACCCGCCTAAAGGATTATTATTCACTCCCGTCACCCAATCAGGCACCGTATGGGAATAGCGTATTAATTGCCCAACATTAATAATGTAATAACCCCAGACTAACCCAGCATGGAGTCCCATAGACAAACCCAAGCGTCCGCGACGCCAACGCTTTGCCCACACTAGCAATAAACCCAGCATTAAGACGCCGGGAAATTGCGTTAGCGTCCGGATAATCTCTGCTAACGGTTTGATAAAATGCGCGACAGCGAAGGTAATAGCAGTTGCCCAAACGACAGAAGTCGGGTAATCGCGCTGTAACTCATCGAACAGCCAGCCTCGGAATAACAATTCTTCCGCAAATCCGACGGCTAAAGCTGAAACTAATCCTTCAATGATTATTCTGATTAAAAAAATACTTTGGGGTTGCCATACTAGCCAACCTAGCGCTCCCTCTGTCCCAAAAAGTAGCAAAGTAGTAATCAGCCCAGTTGCTAAACCGCGTAGCAAATCTACACCATTGAGCCTGGTGATTTCAAAACCATAATACCGCAGGATGTGCGATTGCCCGTGTACGCGATCGCCCCAGACTCGCAACAGCAAGATAAATTCTACATATAAAATTACCATTGTCAAGATAGTCACCAAATTGGCATCGTGTACCAACCAGTAGATTGGTAACGCCAGAGGCAACCATAATAATAACAAAGCCACAATAAAGCAGCCCAGTCTGACAGGGACAGGATACTGGGCTAATCGGCTGTTTAATTTCGACAACTTAGGCGCTATTATTCGTCAGGTTCAATTGTGCTGGTCAAACCATGATTTTTCAAGGTTTCGGAATAAAACTCAGCATGTTCCTGAGCACAAGTAATCACTAAAGCCAGACCATTGGTGTGAGCTTCCATCATAATGCTGACAGCTTGGGGCTGTGAGAGGCTAGGCACCGTAGTCATTAAAGTTTGAACGACATGCTCCATTGAGTTAAAGCTGTCGTTATGGAGCAAAACGCGGTACCTAGGCGCAATCTTGCGGACTGTTGAACGCTTCTCTATAGTTTCGACTGACACGGCTGTTGCTTTTTGGTTGACTACATGGATTTCTGTCCAGCAATTGCTTTACAGTTATTCATTTATTGTAACCGAGAACAGGGAGTGGGGGAAGGGGGAGGGGGGAGTGGGTCCGGGGGGGAGGGGGAGAAATTTCTCTAAAAATTTCTGTAAAACTTCTTTTTGTCAGTTATCCCACTCCCCCGGCAACACTCCCTACATCCTCAGCTTTGTTAGCTTAGAGGAGGATGCTACCAAAATCCGAAATTTCCTCTGTTTTTAGCATAAAAAAGCAGCAGCTTGATTGCTACTGCGATGGAGCCAGTGTAAATGGACAAGAGCCTTGACTTTAAACCGCGACAAATTGTGTCTTTAGGATATGAAGAAACTCGCTTATATGCAGAAGTGATTCAAATTGTAGTTCCGCGCCAGTTATGTTGGGCACGTCCTTTGTTTTTAGTGACATTGACTACAGAACCACAATTAGTCACAGACCTGCGAGGAGCCGCTGACTTAGTTTGGCCAATACATTTATTTCAGCTAGCTCTAGACACCGAAGTAATTCCCTTATTTAGCTTTTTAGCGTCCGAACCGCCACCCGACTTGAATCCGACAACCCAACAACAACTTAGTCAGTTTGTGAATTTGTTTTGGCAAGTAGATAAAAGCCAGCTTTAATGAGGGTTGAAAATAGATAAATTGCAACTAAAATTTTTGTAACCACTGTTACATTTAATTTCTCACTCTAGGGACGTATCTTAGCCTTTTACAGGCTCGATACTAGCTGGACTCTACCCGCATCCATTTCTGCCATCAATAGCTCAAGCGCTTCATAATCTACGTCAGAGATATAGCCCAGTTCAGTTAATTCTGAGTTGATTTCGTTTTCGATATCAGGAGTTAACTTTTTAATGTACAGA
>JBBQRU010000275.1:0-3602 GCA_038214545.1 Cyanophyceae cyanobacterium
TTCCGCTCCCTTTATGGTTCCGAATAAGAACTACACATAACTGATAAACTCCATTCCTTACCTAGATTGGTTTTTGAGGTTTTCGTAGTTCTCTATAAAAGCTTGATCTTGATGCTCTACCATAAAGGGAGCGGTAGAACCACTACTTTAACCTCAATATAGGTTTCGTCCACTCGTCACAAAATTGCAATTCATTTTACCAGTATTTTGGGTATCTACTTTCACGGGTCAAATTATTGTAGAGAAGTGCAACAAAGATTAAAGCTATTGCGCCAAAAACAGTGGGAAATAGCAGAAAGCTCCATGCTGGTTTAGTCAGATAAATAATCACTGGATTGGAGCCTGCTGGTGGGTGAGTTGTTCGGGTAAGCATCATCACAGAAATGGCAGTACCAACAGCGATCGCCACTGACCACCAAGTTGCGCCAAAAAGTGTCAGACATACCAAGCCAATCAAGGAACTAAAAAAATGACCTCCAAGCACATTTCGCGGTTGTGAAAAGGGGACATCTGGAAATCCAAAGACCAAAACGCAGGATGCTCCAAAAGAGCCTAATACAAGTGCTACAGACAATGTATTAGAGACAAGTGCCACTGTACTCATTGCCAGAAACCCACCTAACCAAGCAAGCGTAATGTCTCTAGCTGAATGTTTAGAAGGTAGTGGAGCGCGATCGCCTTTGAATTTCTGAAGCAACTTTACCCGCGACGCCGCTCTTCCAAGGCTACTATCGTTGCTTGATGGCTTAACCATGTACATTTACCTCAAATTGTTGGTAATTCTCTAGACAGACAAGTCTGTCTGCAATGAGCAAAAAAAATAACTGCTTAACTAATTAATTGCTTAACTGCTTCTCGCGTAGCTTGAATAAAATGCGTTGACCTATAGATTTGACTCTCATTAATTGCTCCTTCAAACAGAAGATAGATGACATCAGATAGCAAAGCTATATCATATTGCTCTGTTGAATTATTTAAATTTTTAACGAGTTGCTGAATATAAGAAAGCAAGGCATTTTTGTGATTTACGACCAAGAGCCGAACTTTACTCTCTGGTGATGGAAATTCAGAAGCGATGTTTAAAAAAGCACAGCCTCTAAAGTTGCTATCTGGCAACCATCTTTCTAGAAAAGTAAACAAGCTTAACAAACGTTCCCGATCATCTTCATGCTGTTCAACCTCTTGCTGTAGCCAAGAAAACCAATCTTGATGACGTTTATCTAAATACGCAATGCACAACTCTTCCTTGGAGGAGAAATGGTGGTAAAAACTTGCTTTCGCTACTCCGGCTTCGGCAATTACTTGATTAATTCCCGTAACATGGTAGCCTTGCTCGTAAAATAGCCTAGATGCGGTCTCTAAGATTCTTGTATTAGTGTCACCAGATGAATTTCGTGAGTTCATGGGAGAATATTAACCCAGACAGACAAGTTTGTCTAGTAGTTATTTAAATCAAAAGGACAAGTTATGAGCTTCAAACTAGAAAATATCGTGCCGTGGGGACGTTTAATGGCGGAGTATGTCAAGATGTTTGACTTAACTGCCGAAGAATTGAAGCTAAATATCCTGGATTGTGCGGGTGGGCCAGCTAGCTTTAATGCGGAAATGACTCGTCAAGGTCACAAAGTCATCTCATGCGATCCGATTTATCAGTTTACAGTTGCAGAGATTGAACAGCGGATTCAGGAAACTTGTCAAATTATAATTGAGGGTTGCCAGGTCAATCGCGATCGCTTCGTTTGGCAAAATATCCAGTCACCTGAACATCTCGGAGAAATTCGCATGACAGCGATGCGGCAATTTTTGGCAGATTTCCCGCAAGGACTCAGTGATTTTCGCTACATCGTTAGTGAATTACCTGTTTTGCCATTTACGGCTAATCAGTTTGATTTAGCTTTGTGTTCGCATTTATTGTTTACCTATTCCGAGCAACTGAGTGAAGAATTTCACGTAGCATCAATCTGCGAGATGTGCCGAGTTGCCAAAGAAGTACGCATTTTTCCGCTACTTGTAAATATGTCTGGAGAGGAATCTTTTTTACTCAAACCTGTAATGAGTCAACTCCAGTGCCTGGGATATACAGTGGAAATTAAGCAAGTACCTTATGAATTTCAGAAAGGTGGGAATCAGATGTTGCGGGTTGCTGCTTGAAAATTGAGCGATAGCTTCGCTGACCTCACGGTACGCGCGTTTCCGCAAACTATATTAAAGAAAAGCCTGTAAATGCTGTTTCAGTCAAAATTTCCCCATGTCTCAAATTGTTTGGATTGCCAGACACGCTAATCGCCTCGATTTCGTCAACCCTGATTGGTTTCTCACTGCTGAACGGCGCTACGATCCGCCTTTGTCGGATGATGGTATCCTGCAAGCCAAGCAATTAGCTAAGCGTCTGCAAGGAGAGAAAATTACCCAGATTTTTGCTTCGCCTTTTCTGCGAACCGTCCAAACGGCGAATGAAGTCGCACAAATTAAGGGTTTGCCAATTAAACTTGAATCAGGGTTAAGCGAATGGCTGAATCCGGCTTGGATGAGTGCAGCACCGGAAAGGCAATCGATTGCGGAATTAGCAAAAGTATTCCCCATTGACACGACTTATACCTCTCGCGTTGCTGCTAACTATCCAGAAACCAGCCAACAATCACTTTTTCGGTCTGGACAGACAGCCATCCGCTTAGCTGATGAGTTTGTCCATGAAAATATCCTCTTGGTCGGACATGGTGCTTCGGTACATGGCGCGATCATGGGATTAGTCCCGGAGATAGTTAAAGTGAAAGTTTCTTTATGCAGCTTATTTAAAGTCGTGCGTCATCACCCTGAATGGTTGCTAGAACTTAATGGTGATACATCTCATTTAAGCGAGGTAGAAGAAGCAATCCGGTATAACTAAATATTTCGTGCCGTCAGTAACCTAGTTTTTCGCGCCGAGTGGGTCATGGCAACATACCCGATACAATTGTGCTATGTCAATTTTACATTGACAATCAAGTAAAGGAGAATGTGGGCAATGGTTCAAATCAAAAATCAACTCACACTTGAACAATTTTTAGCACTAGCCGAAGGCGATGTGACCTACGAATTAGTCGATGGGGAAGCTAAACCAAAAATGTCGCCAAAAAGATATCATTCCAGATTAACAGGGGTATTTTTCACCCTCCTCACTCAGTGGTCGCAAAATGGTGGTGAAGTTGGCATCGAATGGGCAGTTACTTTAAAGCGCCGAGGTCGCGACTGGGCACCAGTACCTGATTTACTCTATATTTCTTATACCCGCATTTCCGCAGATGTTCTGGAAGATGAAGCGTGTCCAGTTCCTCCAGACTTAGTCATCGAAATTATCTCTCCAGACCAGACCTTTGGAGAAATGAGCGAAAAAGCTATAGATTATTTGAATGCAGGTGTCATGCGAGTTTGGGTTGTGGATGCGCGAGCTAAAACTATCACTATTTTCTACCCTGATGCTCCACCCCAAACAAAACGCAACACGGATAGTTTAGAAGATTCACTTTTAGTGGGATTGCAATTCACGCCACAGGATATTTTTCAACAGGCAGGCATTCCTTAAATTAACCACTACTGTTGTCTCTTGTACATTTTTGCAGATA
>JBBQRU010000276.1:0-3574 GCA_038214545.1 Cyanophyceae cyanobacterium
TAACTATGGCAACTACCGAACGCAAACCTTTACTGCTAGATTTCGAGAAGCCTTTGGCAGAACTTGAAACCCGCATTGACCAAATTCGTGAACTTGCAGAAGAAAATGGCGTCGATGTTTCTAGTCAAATTCGTCAATTAGAAGCACGAGCCATGCAATTGCGCCAAGAGATATTTGGTAGTTTATCGCCATTTCAACGTCTTCAATTGGCACGTCATCCTCGGCGTCCTAGTACTTTGGATTACATTCAGGCTATTAGTGATGAATGGATGGAGTTACATGGCGATCGCGGTGGTTATGATGATAGTGCGCTGATTGCTGGGGTAGGGCGGTTTGGTGGACAGCCTGTGGTGATGTTGGGTCATCAAAAAGGTCGGGATACTAAAGATAATGTTGTCCGGAATTTTGGCATGGCGAGTCCTGGTGGTTACCGCAAGGCGATGCGGTTGATGGAACATGCTCATAAGTTTGGGATGCCAATTTTGTGTTTTATTGATACGCCTGGTGCTTTGCCGAATGTGGAGGCAGAACATCAAGGGCAAGGTGAAGCGATCGCTTATAATTTACGCGAGATGTTTGGTCTTGATGTGCCAATTATCTGTACAGTTATTGGTGAAGGTGGATCGGGTGGTGCTCTGGGTATTGGGGTTGGCGATCGGTTATTAATGTTTGAACATGCTGTTTATACTGTCGCTACTCCCGAAGCCTGTGCTGCTATTTTGTGGAGAGATAGCGCTCAAGCACCACAAGCTGCTGTGGCTTTAAAAATTACTGCTTGGGATCTGAAAAATTTAGGCATTCTGGATACGATTTTACCAGAGCCGATCGGTGGTGCTCATTCGGAACCACTGAAAGCAGCGACTACTCTCAAACAGGCTTTACTTCAAGCTTTGGAAGAACTCAGTCGCCTCTCTCCCAAAGAGTTAAAAGAGTTGCGTTACCAAAAATTCCGTAAAATCGGCATTGTTGCTTAACTTGATTTCAGCATTTCCTGACAGCAATGCTATAATTTGCTGTGGGACGTAAAGATTTCTAACAATCTTCTCAGACTGGGGCTACCAACCGCAGTTGCAAATCCACTTTGTCTATTAAAAGTGAGAGATTTAAAAAATTCAGCTATCAATGCGACCTCTGCTCAAAAAAAATGGAATTTTGGAGATGAGTGTTGACAAACGACGCGCCCTGATTACTGGGGCAAGTAGTGGAATTGGCAAAGCCACAGCTTTAGTATTTGCGGAAGCAGGAATAGATGTGGCTTTGGTCAGCCGGTCTCCAGAGAAACTTGCAGCAGTTGCCCAAACTGCACAGGAAAAAGGAGTCGTAGCTAAAGCTTATCCTCTGGATTTAGCTGAATTATCCCATGTAGAAGCGAAAATCAGGGCGATCGCTGCAGACTTTGGTGGCATAGATATTTTAGTCAACAATGCTGGTATGGGTTATACCAACACTTTAAGTGAAACACCTTTAGCGGACTGGCAACGGGTAATTGACTTAAATCTCACCAGTGTATTTGAGTGTATCAAGGGAATTTTGCCCGGAATGCGCGAACGAGGTAATGGCACAATTGTGAATGTTGCCTCTGTTGCCGGAAATGTTTCTTTCCCTAATTGGGGTGCATATTGTGCTAGCAAAGCTGGCTTGATTTCGCTATCACGTACCCTCGCCGCCGAAGAACGTACACATGGTATTCGCGTCACAGCACTTTGTCCGGGATCTGTCAATACAGAACTCTGGGACACAGATACTGTGGACGCTAACTTTGATCGTTCAGCTATGTTAACGCCTCTCATCGTTGCTCAATCAATTATCTACACAGTCCTGTTACCAGCACAAGCTGTTGTGGATGAGCTGACTCTAATGCCGAATGCAGGCACTTTCTAAGTGCTGAGTGCTGAATCATGCTCCTTAGATTGAGCATTCAACATTCCGCACTTTCATGTTTCATTAACTTTAACTAACACTTACATCATGACTACCGCTACTCCTAACGGTTCCAATCGTTCTCAATCTCCTCTGGTGACAGACCTCGCAGAAGCCCTTCAGCCCAGACCTGACCGCAATACTCACGACGGACGGGAACCTGATTTGCAATCTCCTCCAGAGGAATTGAATGATGCAATGAAGGATGCCGTGCGGACACTATTGCTGGGTGTGGGAGAAGACCCGGAACGAGAAGGACTTTTGAAAACACCTAAGCGGGTAGCAGAAGCATTGCGGTTTCTTACCAGTGGCTACAATCAGTCTTTAGAAGAACTGGTAAACGGTGCCATTTTTGATGAAGGTCATAACGAAATGGTGTTAGTGAGGGATATCAATATCTTCAGCATGTGCGAACACCATATGCTACCGTTCATGGGTAAAGCTCATGTTGCTTATATTCCTAACCAAAAAGTGGTCGGTTTAAGCAAGTTAGCCCGGATTGTCGAGATGTATTCTCGACGCTTGCAAGTCCAGGAAAGATTAACACGCCAGATTGCTGAAGCTGTGCAAACTATCCTTGAACCTCAAGGTGTCGCAGTTGTCATCGAAGCTAGTCACATGTGTATGGTGATGCGGGGTGTGCAAAAAACGGGTTCTTGGACTGTCACTAGTGCTTTATTAGGCGCATTCCAGGAAGAACAAAAAACCCGCGAAGAATTTTTTAGTTTAATTCGTCACCAACCTTCGTTTTTCTAAACAGCGGGGGAGTGGGAGAGATCCCCTCTCCCAGTTGCTCAAACAACCGCGCTACTTTATCTAAATCTTTGTCTCCTGGTGCATGTTCAACACCGCTAGATAGGTCAATGCCACTGGGTTGTACTTGGCTTAAAGCAGTGAGAATATTATCTGGTGTTAAACCTCCTGCTAAAAACCAAGGACAGGGAGGGTTAAATTTTGTTAGTATCTGCCAATCTAAGGTTTTACCAGTACCACCTAACTGAGAAGGATCGTAAGCATCTAAGAGTAATGTGTCTGCATAGTTAGTATAAGTTAAAGCTTGCTCCAGACCGTCAGTGTTGCTGACTCGCAGCGCTTTGATAATCTCGATATTTGGCAAAGTTTGCTTTAACTCTGAGCAAAATGAGGGTGATTCATCACCATGAAGCTGAATAGCATTTAAACCTGATGCTTTTACTACTTGTGTGATTTCCTCAATGGTGCTGTTAGCAAAGACACCAATGCAGTCCACAGAAGTGGGAATTTCGGTGACGACTACGTGAATTTGTTCTGCACTGACGTAACGCTTAGTATTTGGTACACAAATAAATCCTAATGCTGTAGCGCCAAGGTTAGCGATCGCAATTCCTTGATCGCGTCTAGTTATGCCGCAAATTTTTACCCGCATTCTGCCTCTAAGTCCGATGTAATTGTTTATTCACTCTTAGAGTAGATGCAAATTCTTTTCCTGACAATTTTAATTATACTTAGGGATGACATCAATTATGAAGGAGCAAGAATTTTGACTAATTCAATATTACTCGCAGTCCAAGCTACCGTTCCCAACACCGCCGCTGATTGGAACTGGAACGGCAGTGCCATAATCATCGGCACCTCTTTACTAATGTTATTGATTATTAGTCGCAGTATCGAAATG
>JBBQRU010000277.1:0-3540 GCA_038214545.1 Cyanophyceae cyanobacterium
CGAGACAATTTTTACATGAGAGCGCCCAGTAGTTACGATCCTGCGTCTGGTAGCGTGACTTTCTTCTCAGATGTTCCCGATCGCGCGATTGTCCAAATTACCAACGCCTCTCGCGAAAATATATTGGCAGCATCCACCGCCTCACTCAAATGCGCCCTATCCAGTTATCCTGGGGTAGAGCCAAAAGCCGCTTTATTAATTTCCTGTGCAGCTAGACGGAGAATTTTGGGAACTCGGACTGAAGATGAATATCATCTAGTCAAAGCTAATTTGCCGCCTACTTTATCTTGCTGTGGCTTCTACGCTTATGGTGAAATTGCCCCTCTCTTCGACGGAGGACAAACGCAATTTCATAACAAAACATTTGTGACGCTGCTGATCGGAACGAGATGAAATGCCTGCAAATGACGAAGATTATTCTGTTCAAATTCAGGATCTTAAAAAGGCAAACCGCATTCTGCAAAAAAAACTGGAGCGAGCTTTATTAGAGCGCAGACAGTTAGAAACTGATATTGAAACGAAAGAATTTTTACTCAATCAAGTCATTGGTGAGCTAGAGGACTCTCGAAAAAACCTAGAATATAGAAGCCAGGAATTAGAAAGTACACTCTCTAATTTGCACGCGATGCAATCTCAAATAATTCAAAGTGAAAAAATGTCTGCTTTAGGGCAGATGGTTGCTGGCGTTGCTCATGAAATAAACAATCCTGTAAACTTTATTCACGCTAATCTCAGTTATGTCGAAGAGTACGTGCAAGATTTTTTGAAACTGCTTGAAGCTTACCAACAGCATTATCCCGATCCCCCGCGAGCGATTACCCAATTGCTGGATGATGCTGACCTCGATTTTTCTATCGGCGACTTAAATAAAGTTCTTCAGTCAATGAAAGTTGGCACTCTTCGCATCCAGAAAATTGTGCTGTCTTTACGTAATTTTTCTAGGCTGGATGAAGCTGAATTTAAGGCTATTGATATTCACGAAGGTCTTGATAGTACCTTGCTGCTTTTACAACATCGTCTTGAGGCAAAACCTAAACACCCAGCAATTGAAGTCTTTAAAGACTATGGTCAACTCCCTTTAGTGGAGTGTTATCCAGGACAACTAAATCAGGTGTTTATGAACTTACTTACGAACGCGATTGATGCTTTAGAAGAATCTCATCAACAGCGGACGCTATTAAATATGCCTTTAAATCCTTGCAAGATTTGGATTGCAACTCAAATGGTGGCTAGACATCAGGTGCAGATTGCGATCGCTGATAATGGTCTGGGAATTTCAGAAGAAATCCAAAAGTGTATTTTTGATCCCTTTTTTACCACTAAACCTGTTGGCAAAGGTACTGGATTAGGACTATCTATCAGCTATCAAATTGTGATAGAAAAACACAAAGGTAAGATTTCGTGTGATTCTCAGCCTGAACAAGGAACAACGTTTTTCATTCTGCTTCCAGTACGCCACTAACAAATGAAAATTTAATAATATAAGCAAGGCATAATAAAGAAATTATGTATCCGCTCAATAAGTTGCGGTAAGTCGTAATTTGCCGGCGTTATTTAAAGTTAATTTTTTTCTTTCGTCTAACTGTTTATAACCTGTTTTCTTACCGAAAATCGGACATAATCTGGACTTCAGTTTCAGCTGATCAAAAGAGTGATGGAGAGTTTTTATAAGCTATCAATTCTCGGTAGTAAACCCAAAACTCATCTAAAAAATCGGACAAACTTTTTTGATGACAAGGGATAAATGGAGGAGCGCTTTTTATAATGCCTCGCTTCATGTACCCAACATAAAGATAAATCATCTGTGAGTAACTTAAACTGGGGTGCATCATCACAAACAAGAGTTTGTACTACGAGAATTAAAGATTGTTGATGATAAAAAGCAATCGAGTAGTGCCTCTTTGATGCGAGTACGATGTTGAGAACCAATTTTTTTTAGATGTTTATCTAATAAGGAATTAAATTCTGAAGACGTCAGTGCTATTACAGCAAGGCAATAATTTAATTTTATTGCTCCACTTGGTGGGTACATTTAAGTTATCTAACAGCTCATAGGTAAGTGAAGAGAGAATAAACTTAAGTTCTTGGTTGTTCTGTAATACCCCAAGCACGCTTAGTCGGTCTTTTTTTAAGGTTGTAGAATAGACTGTATATAATAGATTGCAAATTATATTCGTAGTATGATTTACCCCTTTAACACGCGCACTCTATTACCTCTTCATAACCCTTAAATTCGGCGTCGAATGGTAATTCTGCTTGAGAATACTCAATGATTTTCTCTCTATCAATTTTGATGAGAGCATTTTTACTACTTTAAGCCATGTTTTTTCGGTATTTTTCGTTCTTTTTCTGATGAGTAGTTCTCTTTTAACTCTTTCGGCTTATTAGCTTTTATATCTGGTTTACCTTGTTCTCTTTTTAAACGATTATTTTCGTCTTTTAATCTTTGATTTTCATCCCGTAGTTCCTTAGTTTCTGCTCTAAGTTGCTCTATTAGGTTCAGTAATATTTCCTTATTTACGACGCAATGATTCATCTGCAATCTCAGATGGATCAATGCTTTGCAGTAAGGTTTCTACTAGTTTGTCATCAGATGATTTTTGCGTCATGCATTATATTCCACAATGCTATGTGTATTTCTGAACCTTGTTTTTGCCGTTACCGCAACTTATTGAGCGGATACGAATATTACTAGAGGCAAGAAGGTAATGGTCTTGCTCTACATCGACTTTTTAAAGTTTTTGGAACATCGAGAGCAAGCACTAGTGCAGCAAATTATTACTAACAGTACTAACTCTTTATTTAGAATTGACCCGGATAGTACCAATATTACTTTGACAGGCAATTCTGAACATCAGACAACCAACGAGAGAGTGACATTTTTCATATTAGGTTCAAGTGAAAATTCAATCCAACTAAGAAAGCGACTACTGGAGTTGGCAAATGAAAAAATTTCTAAGGATTTACTCAGTCATGGAATTACATTTCAAATGCAAGAGCCGACTATCTATGTAGAGTCACCCGTCATAATTTAAGTGCAATGCTAAAGGCTTAAATACATAGCCTCGTTGTTTCTATGCTAATTTATTTTAGCAATGGATAACCTCATTCGTGAGTAAGATATAAAATTTATAATATATCTACCTTCTGGAGAACAATTTCTTTCAAAAACATAAGTATAAGGCATAAAAAAGAGTTGAATGTTAATATACTAACTTTAGATAGATGTAAACCATATAAATTTTTACTAAATATAGGATGTCGATAGGTAAATTCAATGAAATGAGTGCAGAGATATCCGTAGTTTGGAAGCAAATTCAAGGGATGATTAACGGCTTCTTTGCCCTATTGCCTAATCTCGTGCTGGCATTAATCGTCTTTGCTGTCTTCTTTTATATCGCTAGTGTAATCAAAAGACTTGTCAAAAAGTTGACACGCAACCGTCGTGAAGCCAGAAATTTGGGAATGGTTTTAGGAAGATTAGCACAAGGTACAACAATTTTGATAGGTCTATTTATAGCTCTATCGATAATGATTCCT
>JBBQRU010000278.1:0-3538 GCA_038214545.1 Cyanophyceae cyanobacterium
GGCGAGCCATAAAATATGCCGCTATCTGCCAAAAATAATAATGAATCTGCATTGCACCACTTTGCCCCAACTTCCAAATCCCACCGATAATTGGCGTGGTGAAGTAGACAAAATGCATATTCGGGACTGGATTGCGGGCTAGTTCGGCTTCAATCACATCTTTGCTCTCATCCGGACGAGTTAGTACCCAAACTTCATGGTGCTTAGCAATCTCTCGCACCACATTCCAACCCACCCCAGGCTCAGAACCTCTACCAGGTTCGCACGAGTAAGCAGACAAAAGAACTTTCATACCTAGAATATTTCTCCTCAAAAGCTTTGAATGTTGTTGTGATTTGTTCTACAGATAAGGTAAATTTACTTGCCGGAAGCAACTACCGATTTGTAAAAATCTAAATACTGTTGACTAATCTTTAAGTAATTAAAATCGTGCGATCGCTTACGTGCCTGTGCTTGATAATGTTTCTTTAAATCTGGCTCACCAATGACTTTGATCATCGCTTCAGTCAGAGCTTTTTGATCCCCATTCGCGACCATCATTCCATACTTGCCATAATCAACAAGATCTTTTGAGCCTCCGGGTGCATCATTCACAATAATCGGCGCACCAGAAGCAAGTGCTTCTTCTATGGCGATGGGACACCCTTCCCAAGCAGAGGCTAATACAAAGTCATCACAGACAGACATAAAACTGCATGGATTAGAAACGTATCCCGGCATGGCAACATGTTCTTCTATTTGGAGTTCTTTACACAAGCTTTCTAATTCTGGTTTTAAAGCACCTTTACCCAAAATTAATAACCTTGCCGGCATTACATCCAAAACTCCGGCAAAAGCACGGATGAGAACGTCAAGCTGTTTTTGTTTCGCTAACCGGGCTGCTGTTAAAATCACCGGAATACCCTGGTTTTGAAACCAAGGATGATCTACAGGTTCTTGCGATCGCTTTTGTACCAGATCGACATCCAGTGGATTGGCAATAGCCTTCATGGGAATTTTTGTTGAGATTTTCACCTCTTTAACTAAATCGGTAATCACATCTTGAGCAACACCAATTATCCCGTGACCGTGAGGATAAGAATGGCGCATCAAAACTGGCAAGTACTTGAGTTTGAGATTATTTTTATGCTCGATTCCCGCTTCTAGGCTGATGATATTATGTTCTCCCATAATCACCTTGGTATTTGTACCTGCTAAAAGGCGTGCCCAAATGGCAATGACATTGAAATACCAAGGCATGGGAAAGATGACGTCTGGCTGATGTTCTCGTAAATAACGAACTAATTTCATCAGAGAATAAGTTGCCGGCCCTGCATCTAAACTGATGACATTAATGTCAGGGAAATTAGCTTTTTCTTCCTCTGTAGCATTTAAGACTACTAGGTCACACTGAGTTACGCCTAAATCCTTAAATCCTCGGATGAGGTTAGTGGCGATATGAGTAAATGTACCGTTTTCAACGCTATGGATAAAGATGGCGACTTTTTTAGGGTTCATATATTTTTATTTATTGATGGCGATTTCTACGACTTTAGTCAAAGACTGGGAGACTAGTTCGGGAGTATGATTAGCCATAATTTTTAGGGAGTTATCTCCCATAGCTGGAATCTGATTAAGGTTATTCATAAACCACAGCATCAATTCCGCCAATTTTTCTGGTTGATGAGGGTCAAATACATAACCATTCTCACCATCAACGATCATTTCTGCTGTGCCTGCCCATCGAGAACATAACACTGGTTTACCAAACAGCATCGCTTCTAGTACCACCATACCCCATGTATCTTCTAATGTAGGTAGAACAAAGACATCAGCTTGTTGAAAATAAGTACCTAAAGAGTCATAATCTACTTTCCCCAACAACTTGACACAATCTGTTAAATTATGAGTCTGACAAAAAGCTTCTAGTTCGGCTCTTTCCGGTCCATCACCCGCAACTAATAAAGAATATTCGTTATGACCCTGCTTTTGTAGTAGAGCACAAGCTTCTAATAGGAAGTTAACTCCCTTTCTTTTAACTAAATGTCCAACAAAGAAAAACATTGGTCGTTTTGATGCTGATTTTTCTGTCTTAGTATTATTTTTACCTAACAAAGAGGTTTGATCGGGAACCTCATATGGCATAGCAAAAACCCGGCTTTCATCTGCATGTAAGAATTCAGTTAAGTAATCTTTGCCGACTTTGCTATTAGTAACATAAGCATCTGCTGCCTTTACCATTGCTCGGCGGAGAAATGTACGTAGTGCTGAGTTTCGGTAGTCTACACTTGGTGAACTACCCTCGTAAGTTAGAATTACCCGCCACCGACCTAATGGCTTTAAAAGTAAAACGAAGATAGTCCAGATCCGAAATGAGTCGGCGAATATAACGTCTGGTTTAAATTGGAGTAACTTACCAATAATTTTGGGAGATAAGTAGGTAAAACCAGTGCCGTATCCTGTTGATGTCTGGCTTGATTCTAAGTAGTTCATTTTACCTACTTCTTCAACGGGAAATGAATTTTCAAAGCCGTGAGCAAATCCTGGCCAAAGTCCAGTGAATATTTGGGTTTTGGGAAATAGTTTAGTAAAATTACTTAATACAGGATGCCAGTAAAACCAAGCTACTGGAAGTACCCAGGCGACGCGAAGATCATGGATGTTTTTCATTTTCAGGTTTTTATAAGTGTTCAAATATTTTCTGAGCAAAATTGTCAGCAGAATTTTCCGTTGCGAAAGTAGCCATTTTCAGGCGATCGCCTAGATTGTCGGGAGATTCTGTTAAAAATCTGGTTAATCCTTGAGCTATTTCGTTCTTGTCAGTCGAGTCAACTGGGATACCCAAGTTGTAACGTTGCACAATTTCTCCCATCAGACCATAATTGGAACTGAGAACTGGTTTTTGGGTAGCTGCGGCTAACAATAGAATTCCGCTCATCCCAATATGCTTTTGGTAAGGGGCGAGTATAACATCTGATAAGTGAAAATACGCATGAACATCTGTCTCTGGCACAAATTCGTAGTGAGTCACAATTTGTACAGGTAGAGACTGACGAAGTTTTGCTATTTGAAATTCTAAGGGTGCTCTTTCTATTGGGTCTGCTTCTCCCACAAATAACAGACAAAGTTTTTGGCAAAGTTCTGGTGGTAATATTTCTACCGCTTCTAGTAGTTGACGAACTCCTTTACGGCGATCGGTTAAAGATCCAAACAAGAGAAATACTTGTCTATCAGGATCAATTCCTAAACTTTCGCGAAATTTAGGCAAATTAAATTCTGAACTATGGGATATTTGCACTGGGTCAGGTAAATGCAGTGCTTTGACCTGACTGTGAAATTTATCAATGTGGGAACTGACAAAAGGGTCTAAACAGAATAAAGTTCGTAGTTGACGATTTTGCAGAATGCGTGACAGGGCAAATTTCTCTCGCCACTCCTGTAGGCTAGCTTTCCGAGAGGGTTTATAGTTAGCGAAATTCCGGTAATGAAATGTAGGCTTGAAATAGATCCCTGAAAATGGGCAGGGTAACGAAGCTCCCAACATTAAAGGATAATCACA
>JBBQRU010000279.1:0-3520 GCA_038214545.1 Cyanophyceae cyanobacterium
ACTGCGACTACCTCTTGTGCTGCTTCCGCCTGCCAAATCGTCTTGCAGTTGCAGATACAACGGTTTGCCACGAGTACGTATCTTTTTGAAACTGACTGCGATCGCATCTGGCTGCTCAGTCAACGCGATTTTTTTGCCAAAAAATGTATAAAATAGCTCTTGATTATTTTGAGCTTGTGCAGGCTTGAGCATCCAGTATACAGCAGCACTACTACCCAGAAAGGTCGCCAGTAAAAGGCTGGAGAGTAAGCGTCTCATCGTGATAATTATCACTCCTCAAAGGTGTCTGAGTAGTTATATTTCTGACACGAGCGAGGTTATGCATTTTTTAAAATATTGCCTCCCGAAACCCGCAACCCCATTCTCAGTCATCATTCCCTGCTATTGTCCACAACCGTTGAATGCAATAGGCATCAAGTTGTCTATCTTGACTAACGATAATTAAAGAGTGGTTAATCGCCTGTGCGACTAGCATTCGATCAAATGGATCGCGGTGATGTAGCGGAAGTTTACAAACTTGGACGGTATCCATAAACGAAATTGGCAACAGTATTATATCTGAGGATTCAATTTCAATTCCAATCGTTTCATAGCTTTTTTGAAGTGATAGTTTACCGATACTTATCTTAATTGCGATCTCCCAAAGACTGACAATGCTAACATAAATACTGTCAGCCTCTTCAATCATTGATCTGAGATTTGCTGGCAGGTTGGCATCATCTTCAGATAACCAGATAAACGTATGGGTATCTAAAAGAAATGAACTCATTCCATATATTCCTTAAAGTCTTCTAACGGCTCATCAAAATCATCAGGCAATGGTAAAACAAACGTATTTTTGAGTATGCCTACTCGGCGTTTCTTTTGAGAAGACTGCACCTGAGATGTATTTTTCGAGTATTTCTCGATTAGATACTTCGCATAATGTAAGAGTTCTGTTCTCAGAGGTACTGGCATCTTCAACAGAGTTTCTAGAATCTCTGCATCAATTGTCATAGTTTCTTCTCCCTGGCGTTGGCTTAGCCTGTGCGTTCGATTCACTCTACGTTTCTTTGGCGCAGCCTCTCCAAGAGAAGGCAAAATTTTAGCATACTTGCGCTTGCATCCTACAAATGGCATCTCGGCTGCGCCCCATCGATAAATTAATTGTATCGCAAAATAATTAGCTTTTGTTTGCTGAAAAGTAGTCTGATGATTGCCAACCAATATGCAAGCCAAATAAGCCTATTATCTTCGCCCTTGCGACTACTGTCCGGCGCTGCTCGGTAGTAACTCTTTCCTCAGACACAAGGAGGAGGCTGAATGCCTAAATTTTGCATGACTTCAATAAGCGATCGCTGCCTCTGTCGTGCCAACTCAGCCAGATAGCCGATGCGGAGCGCATCCAGATGTTCAATCTCATCAGTGACTTTAATTAACTCTGAAAGATCCGCATCAGTTAACGTTAGAGCCTGTTGCTTGGCAATCAGCTCGTTAAACCTCTCCTGAAGCTTATCTGGGATAAGGGAATTGATTTTTAATAGTAATTCCGGCTCAGATAATGACAGCCTAGGAGCTTCACGCTGGGCACGGAGCATCAATACATGCATAACAAATACCTCAAACTCCTGTTGGGGCATTTGCTCAACAGCTTTTAAGAGCTGCTATGCGGAAACTTGCGCTTCAACCTGAATCACAGGCATATCTGTCTGGAGTCGATTTGGTAAGTCTTAATCTATAGGATAACTCACAAGTAGGGCGCTAATAGCGCTTTATGTAAAATTTAGTGTCCTAATGCTGATCGCTGATTATTCAGGTACTTCACATTGCAGCCGCGACTGTCCACGTTATGGATTATCTGTTAACTTAGAATTGTAAGCATATTGCCAATGCTCAAATTCAAAGGAAATTAGCAGAGATTAGTCTTGCGCTCGGTTACGAGCTACCGATATTAAGCAGCTACTTCACGATCGCTGGCATTCTCTTCAACCTCGGCAAAAGGTTCTGGAGCGAATGGGCGGCGAAAAATGAACATCTGTTGGAAGGAAAGAGTGATTTATCAGAGCGCGATGTACGAAAAAAAATAAGTGCTAACCAGATCCAGCAACGCTATAAACAAGAACAGCAACAGTGAAAATTAAGGTAATTAATCATGAAATTGAAAGTAACAGAACAAGGCGTCTTAATTCCTAAAGAATTATTAGGAAATAGCCAAGAAGTTGAAATTATTCAAGAAAAAGAAAAACTTATCATTACTATTATTAGTAAGCCCACTTCAATTTGGGATTTAGGTGCAAATCCCGTAGAAAGCGACATAAACGACGGCGCAATTAACCACGATAAATATCTTTATCGTCCATGAAAAATACATATTTTTTAGATACTAGTTACATAATAGCACTAGAAATTAAGAATGAACACGCTCATCAACAAGTTTTACAACATTGGTGTACCTTGGCTATATCTGAACCCTACCTGATCACATCCACTTATATTTTTGATGAGGTTGTTACCTTTTTTAATAATAGAAATCTTCATCATAAAGCTGTTGAAATTGGTAATCGCTTGTTAGAAAGTCCAGATATTGAATTAATTGAAATTGATAGAGACTTATTTAATCAAGGTTGGTGTTATTTTCAAAAGTATAAAGATAAATCATACTCTCTTACTGATTGCTTATCTTTTATTATTATGCAAAACCGGAGCATTCTCACGGCTTTAACTTTAGATAATCACTTTCTTCAAGCAGGATTTCAAATATTACCATAATATCGGGACAGCAATTTGTAAAGCGAATAACCTATTCTTACCAACGCGTTTACATACAGACTTATAACGCTTAACTTCATTCCCGACGAGACGAGTTATCCTGGTGTAGCGGTGCAAGTTGAGCTAGAGCGCACGCTTCCGGAGAGCGATCGCATGTGTGTACGTATAAAAAATCCGAAAATTTTAGGTATTCATGCAAAAATATTTACACATTTACTTAGCCTTGAATGACGATTTTACAAGTATTTCCGGCGACGCTGTCCATTATGTTTGAAATCACGAACATAATCTCTTAACGCTGCTCCTCCCACCAAGATCTAAGCGATACGGCTTAAGCCGTTAGCTTCGCTATCGCATAGCCTCAATTTCATCCTCTTTAGCCTGCAAGAGAAAAGTATACAGCCACTCTTTCGGCACTTGAGGAAATGTGGGGCTACCTTCGGCTTCCACATAAACCCCTTCCTGAAGCTGGTAAACCCGCCATACATTGCCATTGAACCGCCAAAACTCTGGCACCCCAATACTGGCGTAAAATTGATTTTTCGCAATATCTGTATGAGTAATGTCTACCTCAACGACCAAATCTGGAGGTGGATCTTGGCTGAAATCCACATCACGCCCTTTCACCAAAGGTTGATTTTGAATATAGTAGGCGTTGTCTGGTTCTGCGCCTTTTTTCAGAAGAGGGTAGTTCATAGTCGTTGAACCCATAGTTTTCATCCGCATTCCCATCAATTCAACCAGGGTGCGAATGAAGCACTCAATCAAACGA
>JBBQRU010000280.1:0-3512 GCA_038214545.1 Cyanophyceae cyanobacterium
CGAATTACCTCTTTTTCCTCTACCGGAAGTAATCCTATTTCCGACTAGACCTCTACCTCTACAAATCTTTGAATTTCGCTATCGCATCATGATGAACACGATTCTTGATAGCGATCGCCGATTTGGAGTTTTGATGTTTGACCCAGCCGAAGGCAAAATTGCCAATGTTGGTTGCTGTGCAGAAATTATTCAGTATCAGCGATCTGCAGATGACCGCATGAAAATCTTGACTCTCGGACAACAAAGATTTCGCGTCTTAGACTATGTTCGCGAAAAGCCTTACCGTGTTGGCTTGGTTGAGTGGATTGAAGACCACACACCAACTCAAGATTTAAGACCTTTGCGCGAATCTGTAGAACAACTACTCCGCGATGTCGTCCGACTTTCAGCCAAATTGACTGAAGAACAAATTGAATTGCCAGAAGATTTACCCACTCTCGCCACTGAACTTTCTTACTGGGTTGCCAGCAATCTCTACGGTGTCCCCGCAGAGCAGCAAGCTTTACTAGAAATGCAAGATACAATGGCTCGACTGGAACGGGAAGCGGAAATCTTAACCTCAACCCGAAATCACCTGGCAGCTCGGACTGTTCTCAAAGATACGTTTAACCAAAAGTCCTAACCTAATAAATTATCAGTATTGATTGGGTAACCCAGCGCTCAACTGAGGTTGAAAGCTAGTGTTACCCCAATCCGGTAATTAGGTTAATTAATTTAGAAAAGCCGTCGGAACACTGATTGGTACCACTTGATAATTACCAAAGATTTTTAAGATTTCTGTGTGTGCTGTTAATTTCTCCAAAGCCGCTCGCATACGCGGGATATCACTTGCTTCCAAATCAATGAAAAACAAGTAATCGCCTAGCGATCGCTTAGTGGGACGAGATTCAATCCGGCTGAGATTAATTCCTAAATCGGCAAATACTTGTAGCGGTCTCACCAGCGCTCCTGGTATATTCGCGCGGGTACTAAAAGCTAGTGACGTATGAGTACCATTTGTTGGTATGACTGATGCACCGCGACCAATTACCCAAAAACGCGTACAGTTCTCCGGATGGTCGTTAATCCGACTTGCCAATACTGGGAGATGATAGATTTGGGCGGCTCTTTGGGAGGCGATCGCGGCTAATGTCGGGTCATTTACTAACAACTGTAATGTTTCCGTAGTTGAATTCGCCGGAATTAGTTGTACCTGAGGAAGAAACTGCTCTAACCATCCTTGACATTGAGCCAAAGCTTGAGGATGAGAATACACAGTTTTAATTCCCGTTAAACCCTGAGCATAAGACATCAAAGAGTGAGCTATTGGCATCACTAACGCTAAGTGAATTTGTAAATTATCCAACTGCCATAATGTGTCCAGCGTCATGGTCACACCGCCTTCAATCGAATTTTCCACAGGTACTACAGCCAGTTGAGCATCTCCTTGAGCGACTGCTCGCAATGTCTGGGAAATATTCGGATAGGGACATAAAATCGCTTCCACTCCCCTTTTTTGTTGTACCAAATCAACATAAGCCAAAGTTGCTTGTTCAGTATAAGTACCAGGAGGTCCTAAATGAGCAATAGCGGTAGTCATCTTGTTTTCCAGTCATATGTAAGATCCTCGCCAACGCACCGACAATGCCAAAACGGACAAAAATAACAAACCGATACATCCAGCTAAAGGATTATTATTCACTCCCGTCACCCAATCAGGCACAGTCCGGGAATAATGCATTAATTGCCCAACATTAATAATGTAATAACCCCAGACTAACCCAGCGTGCAGTCCCATCGACAAGCCCAAGCGTCCGCGACGCCAGCGTTTTGCCCATGCTAGTAATAATCCCAGCACCAATACGCCCGGAAATTGCGGCAGCGTCCGGATAATCTCTGCTAATGGTTTGATAAAATGGGCGGCAGCAAAGGTAATCGCACTTGCCCAAAGCGCTACATGCGGTAAATAATCGCGCTGCAACTCATCTAACAGCCAGCCTCGGAATAGCAATTCTTCCGCAAATCCCAAGGCTAAAGCCATAACTAAGCCTTCAACAATTATTCTGAGTAAAAAAATACTTTGGGGTTGCCATACTAGCCAACCTAACGCCCCCTCTGTGGCAAAAAGCAACAAAGTCGTGATTAGCCCCGTGGCTAAACCGCGCCACAAATCTACACCATTAATTCTGGTGATTTCAAAACCATAATATTGGAGGATGTGCGATTGTCCGTGGACGCGATCGCCCCAGACTCGCAAAAGCAAGATAAATTCTACATATAAAATTACCATTGTCAGGATGGTCACCAAATTGGCATCTTTCACCAACCAGTAGATTGGTAGCGCCAGAGGCAACCACAACAGTAACAAAGCGACAATAAAGCAGCCCAGCCTGACAGGGACAGGATACTGGGCTAATCGGCGGCTTAATTTCGACAACTTACAAAATTATTCGTCAGGTTCAATTGTGCTGCTTAAACCATGATTTTTCAAGGTTTCGGAATAAAACTCAGCATGTTCCTGAGCACAAGTAATCACTAAAGCCAAACCATTGGTGTGAGCTTCCATCATAATACTGACAGCTTGGGGCTGTGAGAGGCTAGGTACCGTTGTCATTAAAGTTTGAACGACATGCTCCATTGAATTGAAGCTATCGTTATGGAGCAAAACGCGATACCGAGGCGCAATCTTGCGGACTGTTGAACGCTTTTCTATAGTTTCGACTGACACGGCTGCTGCTTTTGGGTTAACTACATGTATGTCCTGTCCAGCAATTGCTTTACAGTTATTCATTTATTGTAACCGAGAATTGGGGAGAGGGGGAGGGGGGGTGCTCCCTTAAGCTTTGTTAGCTTAGAGAGGGGTGGTGGTAAAACCTGACATTCTCTGGAAATTTTGAATAAAAAAAGCAGCAACTTGATTACTGCTGTGATGGAAAAAGTGCAAATGGACAAGATACTTGACTTTAAACCGCGACAAATAGTGTTTTTAGGATATGAAGAAACTCGATTATATGCGGAAGTGATTCAAATTGTCGTTCCGCGCCAGTTATGTTGGGCGCGTCCTTTATTTTTAGTGACATTGGCTACAGAACCTCAATTAGTCACAGACCTACGAGGAGCCGCTGACTTAGTTTGGCCAATACATTTGTTTCAATTAGCCTTAGACGTAGAAGTAATTCCGTTATTTAGCTTTTTAGCGTCTGAGCCGCCACCTGACTTGAATCCGACAACTCAACAAAAACTTAGCCAGTTTGTAAATTTATTCTGGCAAGTAGAACAAACCTAGCTTTAATTTAGTTGTAAATAAATAAATTGCCACCAGAGATTATGTAACCAAAGCTACATTTTATTGACCATTTTTAAGATATTCCTTAGCCTTTTACAGGCTCGACACTAGCTGGACTCTACCCGCATCCATTTCTGCCATCAATAGCTCAAGCGCTTCATAATCTACGTCAGAGATATAGCCCAGTTCAGTTAATTCTGAGTTGATTTCGTTTTCGATATCAGGAGTTAACTTTTTAATGTACAGA
>JBBQRU010000281.1:0-3487 GCA_038214545.1 Cyanophyceae cyanobacterium
CGCCGCAGTATTCGCCAAAAGACACGGCGAGCGGCTATGAACGATCAGTATATGCTCTCTGTGTTAGCGGCGGCTGTTTCAAATTCTAACTTCATACTATGATCCGCCTGTCAATAGGGTTTGAGACGCGCTAACCCTGAGCTTGCAGGGAAGCCATCCCAAACAAAATTGCAACGTTAGGTAGCATTTGACGATGCGGGAACAGCCGATGCACTTTGGTGTGAGAAAAATTATACACCAGTAAGGCAAGCCATTTTATTAAAATTCCACCGAAGGATAGAGAGGCTATGTCTTTACCCGCCCTCTAGTAGATGGTAAAGTGATTATAAGTACTATCTATAATAATGATTCAGGCAGTTTTTCGGTTGGGGAGCAGCTTCTTGAGCCTTCAGATACCAAGCACTTTCCTAGTATTGTTCCTCCTTTCGTTCCATCAATAGGAGCAAAAGTTACTGTAAAAAACCCAGTAAATTTAAGACCAGATAAATTATTATCGGGTGATACAATAGGGATCTTTAAATCCGGAGATAAGTTAATTATTCTGAAAGTAGATTATTTTGAAAAACCTAACTCTAATTCAGGAACTATAATTTCAGCGCAAGTTAAAAAATGTAATCAAGATTGCAATAGATAAAAATAGAAGCGCTATCAAATATTTCTAATTTTTGAATCAGAGCGCTCCCTGTACCACAAATGCAATTCCGGCTCGTTTAAATAAATATTAGCTGAGAAAATATCGCTCTTTCTAAATGGATGAGTTAGGAATGTGAACTCTCTTTAGTATGGACCTAGAAACCGTTCACCATTGAAGTGAATTATGTGAGTTGGTGCTTCAGCTACCCAGACCTCGGTTTCCCAAGAAATCTCGTTGATATATCTTGCCATATCGCTGCGGCGAGCAAAAGCAGTGACGAAGACAAGACCTGCTGTAGAATTTCTAAACACGACCTCAAGCTCATCGCGGCGCTTGGGAGTCACGGGTCCATGACTTGTCACAGCCTCAATCAATACCAGCCAATTCTGCTGGACATGGTGAATAACAATGTCAGGTATCTTCCCATGTGCTTCAACTGTTACACCTAAATTTTTAAGAGATTCGCTGTCAAAATAACCCCACTTATCGCCCGTATCCCCTACGTAAAGCAGCTTCCCTCCTGGTGTAAACAAGGTACAAAAATCTCTGATAGTTTTTTCTATAAGGATGTTCTGTCCACCGGGTGACAGCAAAATTGTTTTTCCTGGAGCCACTGTGATGGGAATCCTTTCCATTTCACGCTCTTGAGCATATCGACTTTTCAGCGTCTCGACAGATGTCAAGTAAATTCTCAGGTTTTCACTCCAGTAATTTGTTTCGTAGCTACGAAGTAACTCTAATGCGCTTACCTCCACTTGATAAACAGTTTTTGGGCTGTTTGTCGGTCTTGATGGCTTGTCCGGATTAGCAATTAGGAAGTCTGCCGCTACAAACTGGTGAATCGAACCCTTCCGAATCGTTTCTCGAGTATTGGGTGCGTAAGTCTTCCCGTAATGTTGAGCGATAAAATCTATGATAGGAGTAATGCCAAGTAGGGGATTATTCGCCTCACTCCAAGGTGTCTGAACTTTGAGATTAAGCAAAGCCAATAATATGAAGGCAGAGCGTTCATTTTGTTGCGCTGGTGGCAAACCAAGATCCCTAAGAATAGCTTTAGCTTCCTCGATTTTCTGTAAGACTTGCATAGAGTTGGGAGGATTGGCATTATTCAGCATCAATCGCAACTCCTCGCCGATTTGACTTTCGATTATTTGAGGCTACAGTTTCTTCTAAAACATCTACTACCAAATTCAAAGATAGTTGCATATATTGTGTTGGTTGATGTTTTTTTTCTGCTTGCTCATACTCACCATTCAAATAAGCTTTAACAGAACAAGCTAAAGCTTTGGCTAATAGTGGCGGTACGGCATTACCAATCTGGTTAAACTGATTGTTTTCCGATCCTTGAAATTCATACCAATCGGGAAAACTTTGCAGACGCGCCCCTTCAGCCACAGTGAGCCTTCTCCGGCGTCCGTCTGGTAAGCGTACACGCAACATATCACCTGTAGCGCCACATAAATTTCGGCAAGTAACTGTTCGAGAAGGGATATCCAGACGAAGATCTCTAGGATTGATACATTTAGATGCTATCTCGTATTTCTTTACATATTCATCCATACTAGGAGTAAGAAATTTAGAGTTAGATGATACACTAAACGCTAATTCTCCTAAAGCTTCACCAGCGGTATAGGGTGAGTGAAGATGTGTTTTAACTGGCCACTGCCAACCACCTTTATGTGCTATACAAAAAAGGCGTTCTCTTTTCTGCGGAACACCATAATCGGCAGCATTTAATATTTGCCATTCCACAATATAACCAAGTTCTTGCAGTGCCAAAACAATTTCTTCAAAATAGGCTTTGTTGCGAAACAGCATTCCCCGCACATTTTCAAATAATGCTAATTGCGGACGATAACGCGCCACCGCAGAAATAAAAACTGGGAAGCCATCGCGACTATCTTTTAATCCTAATTGATGTCCACCGACACTAAAAGGTTGGCAAGGAGGACCACCAATTATCACTGCTGCACCATTAACTAAATCGGATAATGGTGTTAAATTTAATTGAGCACACGAACCATGCAAATTATACCGATAAGTTGCACAGGCGTCTTCTAATATTTCGTAGCCAACAGTTTGAAAACCTGCGGCTTCAAAACCCAGAGCCAGTCCTCCACAACCGGCAAATAAATCGATCGCTAAAGGCTGTGTGTTGTCAAGTTGCGGTAGTTGCAACTCGGTAGTGATGAAATTAAGGTAAGATTGCGACTCCAACGTCTATCAAAATAAAACTGTTCAGTATCTAGTATAAGCTAGCAAGTGCTTATGTTGAAAACCTTATCAGTCCTCAAGGAAATTACCGTGAAATAGAGAAAAATAAGTTAAGAGGTTAACTGGTCTGTGGAACTTCAGCTTGAGAATACCACTTTACGCCCATATGTACTCCTGATTAAGTTTTCGCTCAGCAACTTGACATTCCATTTTTTATTGATTATTTTTGACTTTTCACGTTTAATTCTTTAAGTAAAAATACGTAGGTATGGATATTCAGAATTATTTTGATGATGAGCTTCTAGAAAAGATAGTCAATACATTTTATGGATATGGTAACTATCAAGCAAATTATTGGTTTATTGGTATGGAAGAAGCAGGAGGAGACTTTAAAGACATTAATAACCGAATAAGTATATGGTCAAATAGAGGGAAACAGGAATTAGAGGATCTTGCAGAATATCATATAGCTATAGGATATGGGGAAATGTTTCAACTAGGTGCAGCAATACAACCAACCTGGAATAAATTAATTCGCACTGTATTGAGTGCCAAAGGAGTAGAAAATATTGATAAAGAAGATGTTCGTAAATATCAAATAAACTTATTAGGTAGAAAAAATCAAGAGACTTGTTTATT
>JBBQRU010000282.1:0-3447 GCA_038214545.1 Cyanophyceae cyanobacterium
AAAAGCGCAAGCTGTTACGGCTCGAACTTTCGCGGTTTACAAGCGGGAAACTGCCCAAAAAGGCGTTTATGATGTCGGCGCGACACCAGATTCCTGGCAAGCTTATAGAGGCGTAGAAACCGAAGCTTCAAGTATTTATCAGGCAGTTGATCAGACTGCGGGACAGGTACTCGTATATAATAATCAACCTATTCTCTCCGTATTTCATAACTGCTCTGGCGGGCACACGGAAAATGTTGAAGATATTTGGGGAGAAAATAATAAGCCTTATTTGCGTGGTGTCGAAGGATACGACCGAGATGAAGATGCTAAGGAGTGCAAGTGGGCGAAAACGTTCAGTAGTGATGATTTAGGTCGCCGTGTATTTGGTGCCGGCAATGTCAAGAGTATCACCCCAGAATTAACACAGTACGGCAGTACTAAAAGCATTACCTTTGTTGGCGACCAAGGCACAAAGATTCTGAGAGGTGATGAATTACGGAACAAACTAGGACTCAAAAGTCAACGCTTTCAGATTACCCAACCAACTTCAGGTTCTTTCCAATTTGACGGTCTTGGTTGGGGTCATGGTTTAGGGATGAGTCAGTGGGGAGCACGTAATTTGGCGCAGAATAAAGCTAACTATCTCCAAATTTTGGCGCATTATTACCAAGGTGCCTCATTGGCGAAACTACAAGTGAAGTAGAGGAAGGGGAGAGCACTCCCCCTTTCTTACATTTGCAGTCGCCGTTGCCATTCGGCGTCAGTTTTGGCAGAATTTTCGGCTTCTTGTTCTAGTAAGTCGGTTTCAGTGGTGTAAGCTAAGTCCTCTTGACCAATAAATTTTTCTGTGGCAAATTGACGAGCATAAGCAATTTTTTCTTGTATTGCTTGATTGGCACTGACTAACAGCTTTGCCCTGGCTTGGCGTTTTTGGTTACGTGCGGCAATTTGGCGATTGCGCCACTGAATCCAAAAATAACGCAATAACGGTACCCCAAGAAAAGCTGTACCGTATCCCAACAACAACCAGTAAATTCCGTGGACGAAGCCGATAAGTCCACCCAACTTAGCCGCGACACCATGCCGGAAAAGATCTCCTAACACTAAAGCACCGATCAAATTCAGCCCTCCTAAACCTACACTCAAAAGAATTTGCCCGGAACTGGCTGCACTAAAGCGCCAAGGAAATTCTTGTAAGTATACTGACAGTGGCTGACGCTGTGATTTGTTTGCTGTTACCTGCAATTCGGGGAAGTAATAAACAATCTGCCCTTCAGGACTGACTAACGGTTGCCCGTTAAATCTGAGCAAAACTGGCAACATGTAGTCTTCATATTCTTGAGCATATCCCTGACCAATTTCATCCAGGTAAGGCGCAATTTGTTCGGCTACCACTGCGCCGTAATTTTGACGAATCACAGCCGCAATTTCCTGCCACCGACGGGCGTCTAGGTCGGCGTTGGGGTTGCCATCGCCAAACAAAAAGGAAAAGATCGCGGCGAAGAAATTTAGTTCTCCTTCTTCTGGTCGTCGTGAAGATTGGGTATTGTAATTGGGTCCAAAATACCAAAATAGATCGGGAAAATAGAAGAAACTTAACCCACTAAAATGGTTGCTACGATTATTGTTGCTACTGCTATTGGCAGCGATCGTCAAGGCAATGATTGCTACATAAATCAAAATGATGGAAGCTACTAACAAAATCCCAAAGGAAATCCGAATCAGGTAAAACAAAACTTTCCAGATTTGTTGCCACCATGCTTGTAAACGTAATTGTAAATATTTATTACGTAAAATTGAGCGGAAATTTGGCGCAAACTTGTAAACGACATCTCCTGATTCGGCAACTTGCATGTGACCGCCAGCCGATGATGCCAGAGTTAATAATCCTTGTTGAGCTAGCTCAATATTCAATCCTGCCTGAGTTGCCACATCGCCAGCAGTGACTCGATAGCCCAACTGTTCCACAGCTTGCATAATCGTGGGATTGGGAGTCATGTTTTTTCTTACAGTTACTCTTCTTCTAGTATAAATCCCACTCCCCTACTCTCCCTTGTCCTCATAATTAAGTTAAAATTGGATTCTTCAGTTTGCTTTAACTTGTTATTTCCCGGCGTACATATGGTTCAGTACACTCTTGCTCAAAGTCCGGATATTATTTTTTCAGTTCCTGGCAAAGATTCTGCCAAAAGCCGTGAGAAAGCGATGGACCAGTTGATGGAACTCATGGATGCGGGTAAGTTCCCCACGGAATTGGAAGAAGGATTTGGTCCTAAACAATTAATTGAGGTGAAGGAACCAGCCTCTGATAAAGATCATGATGAGGATAGCGTCACCCAGGCTGTACAGGTTCTCAGCAACCTCGCTACACTCAAACTCAAAGTGCAGGAGTCACGTACCGAAGCTCTAGAAATTCGCAAAGCGGTTGATATTCTGTTTTCTGACGAGTCAGTGACCGAAGAGGAAATTACTCAACTCAAAGAAGGTTTTAAGGTGCTGAAAACTTTTGCTCAGGCAAATCTCCGTTATCAGGAGGCGCGATCGCGTGCCGAAATCGCGAGGCAAGTGTTGGATCAGGCTCTGAAATCGCCAGAATAGGGGGATTAGAAGACAAAATTTGGCGTGGCGATCGCACATCCAAGTTTTTGTCCCCAATCTCTTGACAAACTTCTACTGAGTACTACTATAATGATTAAAGTGAATTCGTTGGGGCGTAGCCAAGTGGTAAGGCAGCGGGTTTTGGTCCCGCCACTCCTAGGTTCGAATCCTAGCGCCCCAGCATTATAAAGGGTAGTTTTAAAAGCCTGCCCTTTTTTATTTTTATGTCGAGTTGTAGACGCGATCGCGCCTACAAACTCAGTATAAAACTAAATTTTCTAACGACGGTTAATCCTTCTCAGAGAATTAAGGATGGGCGAACTGCTTTCTTCTTCACTTTCACCATTAGCATTCAGCCGGTAGGCGCGTTGGTAGTTAGTATGTAAAACAGATGCTGAATCTTTAGACCGATTTGCCACTACTCCTAAAATTTGAGTGCCAGATACTTGAATATCTTCTAATGCGTGCTGCAACACAGAACGTTTGAGCTTGCCTAACCCTGCAACTAGCACAAGTCCATTAGTATGGGCAGCTAATAAGTAGGCATCTGCAAACCCCAGCATCGGTGGTGTGTCGTAGATGACTAAATCGTAGCTTTCGTGCAGGTGATGCATTAAATCTTGCATTTTGCGAGATGCTAACAAGCGAATTGGGTCTGGAGGAGTAGGACCTGCAGGGAGGACAAACAGGTTTTCTTCTAAGGGCGATCGCTCGATCGTGTTCTTAAGGTCTTGGTCTTGAGAAATGACATCGGTCAACCCGTGAATATTCATTACCCCGAGTCGATTGTGTAAGTCAGGATTGCGAAGATTTGCATCTACCAGCAATACTCGTTGTCCCATCGCTGCAGCTGCTTGCGCTAGATTT
>JBBQRU010000283.1:0-3427 GCA_038214545.1 Cyanophyceae cyanobacterium
AGTTAGCAGCTTTTGATTTCTAAAAATAAAACCAGAGGAATCTTCATGTATCAATTTCAACCCACAACCACCAAGATGCTCCTGCAACCCATTCCCGCATTCGTGGACATGGTCAAGGATCAAAAGCTACGCGTCAAATACGCCGCCACTACCTGGCCGGCAAAACTATTCGCTTCTACGTCGAAAACAGTCGAACTGCTTCCTGGTCAGTTAGTGAGAATTGTGGGGATAGAAGATAGTATTACCTTGTTAATTGAAGTTTAGAACGCTCACGGCAACGCGAGCGCTAATGCGTGATTATTTCAATAAATTCAACAGTGCTTGGCGATAAATCTTAATGCCTTCATCATTGAGATGGTCGCCATCACTGGTTAAATTGTCTTTGAGGACGTGATTGTTGTATAAGGGTTGGATGCCAACGGATGCTACGGGGATGTTTTCGGCGGCGGCTACTTGATCGATGAGGGCGTTGATGGCTTCGACTTTGGGTAATGGGGCGGATACGGTCGGATCTTTGCTGACGGCGACTGTGGAGTAAAAGGCGGGGATGAGATAAATTTGTTTTGTGCCCATTGCGCGGATTAAGGCGATCGCTTCAAAGAGTTTGGCAACAAATACTTGGTCACTAATTCCATACCAAGCGTCATTTCCACCAACGGCGATGATTGCTATTTGGCATTTAACTTTGTTAGGGGCTAAGAGTTTTAGTTGTTCGACTAGAGAGATGCCACTTAAGCCATTTAAGGCATAGTTATAGTTGGTTTCACCAAGACCATTGCCGATTTCTGCAGAAACTGAATCGCCCAATAAGCAGCCGTGGTATTGTTTGCCAGCGGTAGCGAGGTTGTGATAGTTTACTTCCAACTGCCAGACAGGTGATGTACTGAGGTTGTCTTGGGGTTTACCAGAAGCGCTGGAGTCAAAGTCGGCTTTTTGGATTAGTTTGGCAGCGGTAGCGAGGTCAATTACTAGTCGATCGCTGGGATAGGCTTCTAAAAAGCTGACGATTCCTAAACCTGTGGGAGAGTTAGCACCAAGAATAATTGCGGCGCGTAAGGCGGGGACATTGCCTTGGTCTTGGCGTGCGATCGCAGCGGATGTACCGTAGAGAAATGCTCTGCCTAGACCTGTGTCTGTGAGCTTGTCTAAAGCAACAATATTTAATGGCATTTTTACTTGGAGTGCGCCGTAAAATACTTCTTGCTGCTTGCGGTTCAAGAAATTTAGGAAAAATTGCAGGTCTGTAGACGCCTTTTTTGTCTCAGCATATTTACGGATGTCGGCTACTGGCACTGATTCTTCAAATAAGCCGTATCTGAAGACAACTTTTTCAGCGGCAAAACTCGGACTTGCGGTAACTAGACTATCAAAACCGAGAAATATAGCGCACCCTGATAAGCACAATAGCAAACGGCACAGTTTATGGATTGTTAAGGATAGTCGTGACATGAGGATTGTTTTTACCAGTTATAGGTTAGTCAAATAAGATACAAAAAAATCGACAAAAAGCTGGAAACAGTAGTATTAGTCAGCATTTATTTTTTGACCCAATCGTGCTTATACCATAAATGGAAGGTTGGGATTGAAAATACTCATGACCAAAAGCGTTGAGATTTGCTAAGTTAGTCTTAACATACGTAAAAAAGTGCTAGCGATACCGATATTTGTGCTGCTGGTGGCTATTGTGGTGCCAGTAGTTTGATGGATGGTTAAAGGCAACAAAATAAATAGTTAAAAGAACGTAATATCGTTCAGAGGCGGTTATGGTTGTTAATTTTGCCCGAGTTTCTGCTACCTGCGAGAGTTTAAAGCAGGTATTTCAAAACATTGATGCCCAAAGTTGTCCCCAAAGCTTCAATTTTCACATGCATACTGTCTATTCTGATGGCAAGTTGCAACCAAGTGTATTGGTGGATCAGGCTTTAGCGATCGGTCTGAAAGGGTTTGCCATTACCGATCATCACTCTGTTAATGGATACAAAGCTGCTTATACTTACTTAAATTGCCAAAACCTGGATGTTCCGCTGCTTTGGACGGGTGTGGAAGTTAATGCCAACCTGCTAAATGTAGAAGTACATATTTTGGGTTATGCCTTTGAGTTAGAACACCCCAGGATGCAACCTTATCTACAGCGGGTGATTACTAGTGGGGAAGATTATCAAGCGAAGAATGTCATCGCCGCGATTCATGCGGCTGGTGGTTTAGCTGTATTAGCGCATCCGGCGCGTTACAAGCGATCGCTGTTTGACTTAATTCCCGCAGCAGCAGAGATGGGGATTGATGGCGTCGAGGCTTTTTATGCCTATAATAATCCTAACCCTTGGAAACCTAGTCCACGGGAAACGCCACAGGTAGAACATCTCGCTGCTGAATATGGTTTGTTGACAACTTGTGGTACAGATACTCATGGATTAAGTCTGCTGCAGCGAATTTAAGGATTATAGTTAATAGGAAGTGGTTCCGGTGTGATGAGTTATTAACTGTAGAATTTTATGAATCCTTTTCGCGTCGGAGTTGCTGGACCTGTCGGTTCGGGAAAAACTGCTTTAGTTGATGCTTTGTGTAAAGCGATGCGCCAGCAATATCAAATTGCCGTAGTGACGAATGATATCTACACTCAGGAAGATGCTCAGTTTTTAGTGCGCTCTCAAGCTTTAGAGCGCGATCGCATTGTGGGTGTCGAAACTGGTGGTTGTCCGCACACAGCGATTCGCGAAGATGCTTCGATGAATTTAGCGGCGATTGAACAACTAGAACAGCGATTTCCTGACCTGGATCTAGTTTTTCTCGAAAGCGGTGGCGATAATTTAGCAGCGACCTTTAGTCCCGAGTTAGTAGATTTGACAATTTACGCGATTGATGTAGCAGCGGGAGATAAAATTCCCCGCAAAGGTGGTCCTGGCATTACCAAGTCAGATTTGCTCGTTATTAATAAAATTGACCTGGCACCTTATGTCGGTGCAGATTTAGAAGTGATGGCACGAGATGCCAAGAAAATGCGTGGCGATAAGCCTTTTGTCTTTACTAACTTGAAGACTCTGTTAGGTATAAATGATGTATTAGAATTTTTATATAAGAACCTCTGTTAGCAATGTTACGTAACTTAAAAATTAGCACAAAAATTGGCGCGAGTTTTGCTCTAGGATTGGCAATTTTCACCACGCTGGGGTTTGTTGCCTACCGAGGGACTACTCAAATTGTCGAGACTTCTCGTAAGGAAAAGAATACTTATCAAGTTCTGAATCAGCTAGAAGGCTTAATTACAAAAATCAAAGATGCGGAGACAGGTCAAAGAGGATACATCATTACGGGTAAAGAGAGTTACCTAGAACCGTATAATGAGTCCCTGAAAATCGTCGATAGCGAAATTAAAGATCTTCAAAAATTAACAAAAAATAACTCTAACCAACAGCGACGCCTCGAAACT
>JBBQRU010000284.1:0-3402 GCA_038214545.1 Cyanophyceae cyanobacterium
TCTCGATTTTCTCCAAACTGTTCATGATGAAGTTGATAGGTTATCAATTATCAGCTTCCATCATTAAGTGGTCTGTCTACTATGGCTGACCACTTTTTTTGACTGGTAATATCAGATTTTAGTCTAAACTCCAGTTAATAAATCACTGGTCATTTAGCCCCTCGCAAAAATGGGATGCTCCCAAAGAATGTCTATTCAGGGGGACAAGTTCGTCCAGATCAGAGACAGGGTTTGCTAGAGTTTGCCCTTGGTTCACAAGCTATCAATGCAAGAAATAGCCTTGAAGAAGCAACCCATAGAGCTAGTGCTGCCCAAAAAATTATAAGTAGTAAAGATAGAGAGTTGACAGGATATAGGAAAAGGTTGTCACTTGAGGCTTTCATATCACTTCCATCTACTCAAAACATCGATCAACAAATTGCAATATTGCAGACCCGCTTAACTGCGGCGAAAGATAAATATACATTGCAACAGAAAGCTATACCTAAAATAGTCGCATTACCCGAAATAGATTTGGATCGATTTTTCAGTACATTAGCTTTGACCCTTCAAGACATTGAGGCTGATGCAGAACAAAAAGTCAATTTACATGTCAGTAGACGCAACAGTAAAGGCTTTGAAAATTGGATAAGTAAGGGACAACAGTATGAGAATAACGAAGACTGCCCCTATTGTGGGCAATCACTTGATGCCAATGCTCTCATAAGGGCATATCGCACTCACTTTAACCAAGCCTATATCGATCTCAAACAGAAAATTGATACTCTTTTGAAATACATCGAATCGCATATTGTCAATATTGTGATAGAACGTTTTTTAGGAGGCGTAGAAAGAAGTCAGAATTTTAAGGATGCTTGGAATACGCATGTCGCGACCTCAAATTTTACTTTCGATAAAGATGCTGCGTTGCTTACCCTTCAGCAACTTCAATTTTTACTATCTTCTCTTGCAGTCGCTAAACAGCAAAGCCCTCTGGAACATATTGGCACAGAAATTGACAAGGAAAATGCCAACGAACTACGGCAGAAATTGATTGATACAATGCAAGTCTGTAACGAGAGTATCAATATCTCATTAGCAGCAATCAATAAATTTAAGGATACACTTGCAACAGAGGATGTTCAGAAAATTGAACAGGATATCGAGACATTAGAACTTACCAAGGTAAGGCACGATTCGGTAGTTGATAATTTGGTAAAACAGCGTGATGACGCTATTGCTGAAAAAAAGTCGCAAGATAAAGCAAAGTTGACTGCAAAAGCAAGTCTTGACACTTTAATGTTTGAGGTACTAAATCAGTATAGTCATCAAATAAATACTCTTTTGACTAATTTTGGTGCTTCATTTCAAATTACTCCAATAGGGTTTAACTACCTTGGTGGAGGAAGCCCTCGATTAAATTACGGACTAAATTTGCGAGGTACGAAAGTTGAGCTATCAGAAACTGGGGGGACTACATTTGCTACTGCACTCAGTGAGGGGGATAAGCGTACTCTTGCTTTTGCATTTTTCATTGCTAGAATTAACGCAGATCCATTGATTGCAACATCTATCGTTGTCGTTGATGATCCAATGTGTAGCTTGGATAGCAATCGAAGAGAACATACACGCAACGTTTTAATAGGTATTGGTAACAGATGTTCACAATTGATCGCGCTTGGACACGACCTCTATTTTTAAGGAATTTGCATGATGAACTTAAGCTCAATGACAAGTCGAATCCGCCAAAATTAATTAAACTTGGTCGAGTTCAACAAGGCTACACAAATTTTATGGAATTGAAAATTGATCAAGAGTGTGAAAGTACCTATTATTATCATTACAGATTATTAACTGAATTTGTTGATGGTTCCGCTAGCAACACAGATCTTCGCTCAATTGCAAAGGCTATTCGACCTATGTTAGAAGGATATCTTCATCGTCGATTCCCTTGTCGTATTAAGCGAAACTGGCAGTTTGGCGAGATTCTTAGAGAAGTTGGAAATGCTCAATCACATAATCCTTTAGAGTACTTAGAGCCATTGGTAGATGAACTAAATACTATCAATAGATTCTCTCTAAAATTTCATCATGATACAAATGCAGCCGCAGATTCGGTAATCGTTACTGATTCACAACTAAGAATATTTGCCGAACGTGCTTTAAAGGTTGTTCACAAGGGGATGCCATAGTAGGAACTCATAAATTGTCATTCGCCACAAATCCAAATCAATCTATTCACAGGAGAACAAACCACTGAAAAACTCACCGAAAGGATTAAAAATTGGCTATCAGAAATTTAATTAGAAAATTTATTATGAATACCAAAGAAGCGATCGCCCACGAAATCGAACAAGTACCAGAACCAATATTAGAACAAGTATTAGAATTCTTACTGTCTCTCAAAACTCAATACCAACAAGAAAAACTAGAAATCACCATAATGAGCGAATCATCCCTAGCAAAAGACTGGCTTAGTGAAGAAGAGGAAGAGGCATGGCGAGATTTGTAAAAGGAGATATTGTCATCGTCCCCTTTCCATTCTCTGACCTATCGCAAAGCAAATGCCGCCCCGCCTTAGTTGTCGCAAACTTGCGAGGAGAAGATCTGATCCTCTGTCAGATTACCAGTCAAAACCTCAGCGATTCCTATTCGATCGACATAAGTAACGATGACTTTGAAACATGCAGTCTAAACAAACCCAGCAACATTAGACCAAATCGGATATTTACCGCTGATCGGTCAATTATTTTATCCATCGCTGGTCATCTCAAAGTAGCAAAGACTAATCAAGCGATCGGTAAAATTATCGAAATACTCAATATGCCATGAGAGACTATCAAATATAAAGGTCTGGTGTGGGCAAGCGATCGCTCAATGCCTATTCTCAGATCGCCTTAATTTTATAATCCATAGGATCGTGGAGAGTAAAGGTACGCATATTACGCCAGTAGCGGTCAAATCCGTACTTACTACTCGTGGCTCTAGCTCCCATCACTTCAAAGATCCGACTGGTAACATCTAAGCCCACTTTAGTAGCGGCAACTCTGTCATGACTTAGTAAATCCCTCTATTGAGATTCGTTTATTTGGAGTAGGGCAAAGTAGGCAACAGGTCGTTACCCAAATTAAAGCTTGGCAATCTGAAATTTGGTAATGTTTAAACCTTGTCGATTACGCTCTTAAAAAAAGTCTACGATCTAATACAGTCTTATTTTCTTTGCATCCAATTAAAAAAGCTTTCAATAACCTTTTTACACTACCAATCTTTTTGAAGTATTTTATTTTACTAAAAATGCAATCAGAGACTTTAAAATTCTAAAGGTCTCTTTTTTCTTTTCTCCTTTCCTGTTCTAGGGCGGATAAGGACTTAAACTATTCTGCGTTAGGTGAGTTAGTAACAGGTAGGACAAGCTAAAGGATT
>JBBQRU010000285.1:0-3390 GCA_038214545.1 Cyanophyceae cyanobacterium
ATCTTCAGCCGAGGAGCCAGTGTGAGGCCGCCGATTTATTTGCGGCTATCCGCCAGCATTGGTGTGTGGAAGTGATGCACCACAAACGGGATGTCACATTGGGGGAGGATAGCTTACGGACGACTAAATCAGCCGTAAGTCGGTTGCTGGGCAGCTTACGGACGCTGACTATCAATTTGTTAGAGGGCATGAAGGTCAAAAATATGGCAGCTCAACTGGATAACTTTGCTGACAAATTTCCGACTTTGATCCAGTTCCTGACACAGCAAATGGTTTTATAAGAAAGCCCTGTACCTGTTAGTTAACTGGCTGCAGTTACTCAAGAGAACAGGAAATCAGGCACTCAGCAACTTAGCTTCATAATTGCTGAAATTTCGGTCATCCGAAATAATGGTGAGATTACGCACTATGGCTTGAGCAATGATCAGACGGTCAAAAGGATCCCCGTGATGAAAAGGCAGTTGGTGGAGGTCAATCAGATCAGCAAAGTCAAAATCTAATACTATAAAGCCTTCCTCTTCCAGATAGTCTGCCAACTGGTTTAAATCGACGCCGATGCTTAGTTTGCCTAAGGACGACTTGATAGTCATCTCCCACAAACTGGCTTTGCTCAGATAAATGACGTTGTCAACCGAGTCAATGAGCTCCCTAATAGACTCAGAAAGCCGCCTTTCCCCTTTGATGTACCACAGTAAGATGTGGGTGTCAATTAGGTATGCTTCACTCATGGCATATAGTCCCTAAAGGCATCTAAGGGTTCATTAAAATCATCGGCAATATGGGTGATAATGTGCTTCCCCCCCCCAAAGTGACGTTTATTGTGCTTGCTCTGAGCCGACTGGTCTTTTTTGAAGGCTGAAACCTGCCCTAATAGCCGTAGATCAGTAATTCCAGCAATCCATTGGATTAACTCTAATTTTTGGGTCTGAGCGTCCATTCGTTAGTACGTTTAAGTCAATCTGGCCGTTGCGAATATACGATCTTAATCCCTTTTGTGGGCAATTGGTTTAGGTACCCCTCACGTTGAAGATATCCTTCCAAGACGTATATTCCATTACAGAAGCCTATTTTTATCAGTTGACCATGAATGATCGATTACTAAGAGTAGAACCTCAGAAGGTGCCTCTCAACTGTACTGAATAATCGTATCTGTTTAGGTAGGCAAATTAAAGCCAATTATCTGATAATCAGCAAGTTACTAATTTTTCTAATTTATGAGTTAAACTAAGCAAGAATCTTAATGTGCTGATAATCAACTGCTTAACTTTTAGACATTAAATACTTTTGCGATTTTTAACTTTGCAAGTGCTTGATTATCAGTTCAGTGGACTACCTAAACAGTTACAAAGCGAGTTAAGCGCCTGTAATGGCTGTCGGACTTACTTTTGTACTTTTCTGAGATTTTGCCAACCTCGTCACTTGATAAGCGAAATACGCCTGATTTATACCGTTTCAGATGGAAAATTGAGTGTTTGTTCAAGCATCTAAAGACAAACGGATATAATCTTGAAGACCTTATACCAATTCAGGAGCGAGGTGTCGTATTTGTTTATCTAACATACTAATTTTCAATTAGTTAAATAGGTGTCCATACGACATTCGGTTGTTGAATTAGTATTAGAATGACCAATCTAGATAAGATTAGATTATTATTTTCGATGGCTATCTTGGCATACATTATCGCTATTATAATGGCATTAGCTAATCGCAAAAAAGAACCTGTCAAGAAGAAATACTACAAGAACAATACTGTTTTTAACGCTGTTTCTGTATTTAAACAGGGCCAGTCTCTACTAAAACAAAGTTTCGTTACTATGAACGCTTTTCTTGAAATAGTACAGTACCTCAAAGCAGTGATCTCAGTCCCAATTCCACCACCTTCTATAAATGTCCGGTAGTATTGTAAATGCTATATTTATAAAGTAACTTGCCTCTCATTGCACTCACTTTTTTGTAACACTGTCTATTATGAATACTTCCAGTAGAGACAACCTCAATAACCTTTGGGTATATATGGTAATCGCTGTGACAGGAGTGGAATATTTTTACAGGTCGCCATTTTTTGTAGTGATTTTTTTTTGCATATGTACTTGTTATTCTATATGGGGTAATTTTAAAGTTAATTTACAGCCATTAAGCATCATTGTTGGTTTTGTTATTCTTGAATTGCTACAGGCTATTGTATTTGGCAATTTCGTAGCTATATCGATTCTCAATATTATATTAAGGTTACTATTAGCCTATATTGTTGTGCAACTATGTGGTACACGTTTCATTAAAAGCTACATTCATGTAATGTACATCATTTCAGTTATAGCTCTAATTATTTGGATTATTGTGGCTTTTTCACCAGAAATTGAACAAACTTTAATTTCTAAGGTAGCTAATGTTTATTTTACTCCACTCTTCGACCAAGCTGACATACTCTATAAAGCTTCTCCTACAATATTAGTATTTAATCTTCATCCAATAGCGCGGGAAATTATCTACCGTAATTCAGGGCCATTTTGGGAACCTGGTGCTTTTGCTGTTTTTCTCAATCTATCCCTCTCATTAAACTTAGTGCGAGAGCGGTCTCTGGTAGCACGAAAAAACTTATTTTTTATAGTAGCTATCCTTAGCACATTTTCTACCGCTGGATTTTTAACACTGTTTATAACAATTATTGGCTTCGTTTTAACTAATTCATTGAAGCCCAGTCGGTATGTGTTTGTGATACTAATCATTGGAGTAGGCTCCTATATGTACGAGTCGATAGATTTTTTGAGTAATAAAGTGATAGATAATGTATTAACAGCCAGTGAAACCAGTTCTTCCCGGTTTGGAAGTGCTGTTCGGGATTTAACAGATTTGATGAATAGTCCTCTTATAGGGTATGGCCGTAGGGCAGAAAATCGCTTCGGTAACCTGGCTACTAATGCCGCGCTCAACTTAAGAGAGGATCTAGATTCAGAAATACACCGAAACAACGGACTTACTTTTCTTTTTGTTACATATGGCTTACCGGGTGCTGCACTCTATTTATTTATATTGTTCATGTTTTTTAAGCGGTTTTGTCAGCTTGCCAACTATCCTCGTTTATATGCTTGGTTTGCTTTTGCTGCTTTACTTTGTTCAGGGTTTTCACAGGGGATTTTTGACCGGGTTTTATTATTTGCACTTTTATTTATGGAAGAACGACTTCGTGCCGAAAATAAATCCATTAAAAAATTCAATCAGGTTGAACAACTAAAAAATCGTTTTTAACCTCTTGGATTCAGGTTTGAAGTGCAATTCCCTGCTTTAGAGCGAATTGGATGGGGCTAAGAAAGCCTAATGTTTTGCGCGGTCGGTGATTGAGCTGATTCTGAATCCAATGTACATCTTTGGGCCGAATCGGGCTAATCCGAC
>JBBQRU010000286.1:0-3348 GCA_038214545.1 Cyanophyceae cyanobacterium
CGTAGGTGTACTCAAAGGCTTTAATTATTCCTTGTTCTTCTAGTTCGCTTAGTTCACCTTTTTCGATGAATTTGGTAAGCTGAATGAGTGCTTTTTGATAGTTATAAAAGCGTTGTTTCCAACGAATGTCATTTTGCATAAAAGTTTCTGGTGATGGTTGAAAAGCAAAGGGTATAGGAGTTGGCAAAGTCAGGGCTACACAAGCCTAATTTTTTGAGAATTTAAATACATCGTTAAGAAGAAGGAAAATGCTAGATATGACAGATATATAACACACTTACTAAGTACGATTGTCAAAACGTCCAGACACCAATTTGAGCTTTTCTAAGTCATTCCATAACCAATCATAGATAGTATTTGTAACAGGGTATTGTGGAGTAAAAAGATGTGAGTTTTGAGTACGAGTGTATGATATGGATTTATTGCTAGTTTCTCTCACATTAGCCAATAAAATACTAATATCCTCTTCATTCATTTGAGTTTGAGCGAGCTTAAATGTCACTTGATTTGAACTTCCTTCTTTTAAAGGTATCTGGCAACAATCTATAGAAGGCGTTTTATTGAAGGAAATTATAACTACTCCTGAAATAGCAATTGGAAACATATTGAGCATTACAAGTCTATTTGTAAACTTTTTAAACCATTTTTCAGTGATTTCCTGATAGCCTAAAAGGGATTGTTGATAAACATTAATTACAAAATCAAGAACCTCTTGAGGATCATTACTATATCTACCGTACCAAGGACAAACAAACTCGTCTATATTATTTAATTTTAAATAATTAAAGATAATTTTTAGACATTCTAGTTTATCCGTTCTTACTCCATCTATCCAATAAGTATTTAATCTATTTTCGATCTCACGAGTTAATATGGAGGGAGGATAATAATATTCTTTGTATTTTTCAGTTAAACGAAATGCTGCATCCCAAGCATTTTCATATATTAAAGCTCTGTTATTAGTAGGTAATGAAAATTCCTTGCCAATAATATCTGATAATTTTTTAAGTGATTTTTTGCATTCTGATATTAAGGGAATTTCAAGATTCTCTTGTCCATAACAATTACTAAATGAATTAAATCCTTCTAACTTAGGATCAATGCCAAACTTTTTTTGGTCATACAGATCAACTATTTCTCTAGGGATTTCAAAATATTCTTCGTACTCTTCTCCAAAGTATTCGGTATATAAAACACTTTTAGATCCAGCAATTTCAATATTTTCAAAAAATCTTTGGTGTTCTTCACTAACGTGTTTTTCATCAAAACTATTCATGTTCATTACAGTATCTTTTGATTCGTATATATATGCACCTATCTTAGGCAAGTTTCCATCAGATTTTGTGCGTTGAATTAACTTTGATAAGTTGCCAAGACCTTCACACCAGACTTGTTTAGATTCTCTAATTAGTCTTGCATAGTCTATTGATTTTATGGAGTTATCAAAGAATGGATTAAATTTTTCAAGTTCAGAAACTATGAGTTCTTTGGCTGATATAATATCGCTTCTAAACACTCCAAGAACTAAAGAATAAACACTTTGTTTTATGATTTGATCTGATATTAAAAGTTTGTTACGAAAAAACTCGTGTACTAGCGCATGAGTTTTATAAATAGAATAATCTTGATCGACTGGTTGAATTAAATGTAATAGATCCAGTTGTTCCCATGCTTTTTCTAACTCAGCTATTTCAATTTTTGTGTTTCTTGTAATATCTTCTATTAGTTCCCATTGAATTTCTTTGTGGGCAAATAGTCCTAAGAGCATTCCCACCTGTTGTGCTGATGTGGAAAGATCCTCCCAACTTAACTGAATAGCTGCTTCTACACCTCGATAGGCATAAAATCTATTTCCGCGTTCCCGTGATAATGACTCATCTGCCAAGTGTAACCGTTTTTGTAAATCCGCAAAAGTCAATCGTCCCCTCTTAAATGTATATATATATTCACCGACTAATTCGATCGCTAAAGGTAGATTTTCTAGAGTTTGACAAATTTGCTCCACTATTTCAAGTTCTTTATTAACTTTTGTCTCTCCAACAATTTTTCTTAGCAGTTCGAGGGATTTTTTCTCTGAAAACACACCTAATGGCACTGACTCAAATCTCAGATCTAGATTTCGCTCTCTTGTTGTTATCAATAATTGAAAGCGTGAATCTATAGGCATCGCCATATCAGGGATACTTTCTAAATTTGGTACATCATCAAGGATCACTAATATTCTTCCAGCATCAGGTAGCCAATTTTGCCAATACCATGCTGCTTTTTGCTCCGAGCTTGCAGACTTCATATCTTCGGATAGAGTAATGTTACCTCCTACTCTTGTTATGACTTCCTGAGCTAATCCTGCCTTACGGACTTGCAGAAAATACTGAGCAACATATTCTTGTTGATATTGATAGGCATATTGCAAAGCTAATTCAGTTTTACCTACACCACCCATCCCTTCTACTGCACAGACGATTACACCTTGTCCATTCTGCAATTTTGCATGAATTTCTTCTAGTTCCTTCGCCCGTCCAACAAAGTTTGTCGAACCCTGCCTCACATTGCTTGGAATTGACTGATTTTCTTTTGGTGAGTAAATATGATTTACTCCAATGTAAGCAGTACCGCCTTTAACCTCAATTTGAACCCCTTGAGCATTGCCAGAGTTATTTTGATTCATTGTGTTATTTGACATTAGCGATATCCTTTAACTAAGAGTTTGGTGTTTGTCAGTGCTGGTGAATCTCGCCAATGTAATTAGTAACACCGTCAACCTTGACCTGCAAGCCTCTCGCATTATCAGAATTATTCTGAGTCATCGTACTATTATCTTGAATCTTCCCTGCTTGGATCGTCTGCGCCAAAAGTTTTAATTCATTTGCAAACTCAGGCTCGTCATCCAACAACACATCTAGATTTTTTGTCACCGTATCAATGGCACTGCGATCGCCCGATTCCAACTTGACCAAAGCCTCATCAACCTTGGCAGATCTACCCTGTAACTTATTTTTGATTTGCTGCCATAGCTCAGGAATCTTTGCGATCGCCTCAGTCGTAAATTTCTTAGCGAGTTCTCCCGCGCTTGACTCCACAAACTTTTGAACAGCCAAACCTACCAGTAGTGAAGCCGTTATGGGATCTGACATAACTGTATTTTTATAACTTGAATGAGGTTAATCATAGCATTACAAAATAACGAAACAGGAAAGCAATTTTTTCGATCTTGTTTGGCATATTGGGCTTAACGGCGCTGAATAGTTTGGGACTAATCGCTTTGATTGGCGCATATGCCTCCCTTGCATCCCAGAAACCACCAACGCTGGTGCAGTTAGTCGGCGGTAAAGCGATTACCGCGATCGC
>JBBQRU010000287.1:0-3299 GCA_038214545.1 Cyanophyceae cyanobacterium
GTTAATTCCCACAAACCGTAGTAAGCAGCACCAATACAATTTCCGCTATCTTCGGCAGCAGGCATGAAATATACGTCTTGAAAAAGTTTTTGTTGGAGAATCTTCTCATTAGCGACACTGTTTAGAGCTACACCACCAGAAAAAACTAAATTTTGACTAGTAGTTTTATCCCTTAAGTGGTTAATTAGATAAAATAGTGCTTTCTCTGTTGCATATTGTACTGATGCTGCCAAATTTCGATGCATTTCTTGATCGTTCGGCCAGTAGTTCTTACTGGGAAATATATACGGCTTGAATATAAACTTCTCGTCAACAATTTCAAGGAAATTTTCGCTTGGTTGATTAGCCTTACCGTAAGGAGCTAAACCCATTACCTTTCCCGATTCATTTTGCCCAAATATTACAGTCGCAACAGTTTCATACAAATCTCCAATGCTTCCAAAATTAAGTCCCCTACTCCAACTCCCTAAATGCTTCTCAATGCATTTTACCTCAGTGCCAGAAGCTGTGTATAACGAGATAATCTCTCTGTTTTCTGATTTGGATACGATATTTGCTTCTTTTACATTAACTAATTCTTCTGTCGGTAAATCTATCTCTCTAGTTCCTGCTCCATCTACAATTAAAATAGCTGCATCATAGAATCCACTTAACGCAAATGCACCTATAGCGTGTCCGAGATGATGAGGTATTACTTTTACTTTGGTGTAGGGAAATATTTTTTCTAAGGAAGACATTATCAACTTTGGTGAGGTGACTCCACAACCTACAACGATATCCAAGTCTTTATCTGAAACACCAGCATAATTTAAACAATAATCAATGCTTAAAGGACGAGGCATCCTTAAGCAGTCTCTTTTTTTACGGGTCAATCGTTCTTCTTGAACAGCAACCACAATCTTATCATCACGGAGTAGGCATACTGAGCCGTTGTGGTCGGATATATTAATACCTAAAATCAAAAAGTCTTTTTGTTTAGACATTTTTATTTAACCCCTGAAGAATATTTTCTAAAATATATAGCCCATTGTCTAAATTATTTGGCACAATTTTATCTTGTTTATCTAAAGTTTTCTCAATGAGGTTTTCTGATCTAGTTAAAGCATAGATATCCGAAATAATCATCTCTTTATAACTCGGCTCTAGAGAAAGTCTATTACAAAAGTTGCACAGCTCTTCAGTTTTCTGCCTATACTCAGTATCTTTAGCATTAATATTTTGAATAGAATTCATACTTGATGATGTTACTGTACTTAAGCAACCCATATCCAAGAACTTTTTGATTTGGTGTAACTGTGTACTGTTGGTCGGCGGTAGAAATAGAGTGGGTTTCTTATGAAAAAAACTTTCGTAAGATGATTCAACTCCTGGTGTAGTTATATAGGCTACTGACTGAGACAAAATTTCTTGAAAGTCACTGTGTGAAAAGCAATCGAATACTGTATCTGGGAAATCATTAAAAATAATTTGTAAATGTTTCATCAATTCAATATTGCCAGCAAAAAACAATCGCATTTTTGAGTGAAATTCCTTGATGATTATTTCTGTTGTCTTTTCTAAAAAAGACAAACATTTCTCAAAATGAGCAACTGGAGAACTTACTCCACCATAATGAATCAACAAATGATCGCTATAAATATTGTTTTTACTCTCTAAAATCAAATCTTTCTCTAATAGAGGTGCAACAATATGTATATTTTGATATTTTTTCTGTGAAATATGATTCTCAATCCCTGGGAAATATTGAGCTATATAAAAATCTATGAATTTAATATCTTCGAGAAAATTAGTCAAAGATTCTTCAATTCTCCAAGACAATAGGCTATCTATAAATATAGTTTTGATGTGTGGATATTTAGTTTTGACTGATCGTATAACTTGCAAATCCATAACGGAGATAAATGTGTCGATACTCTCAAACATAGAAACATCCCATTCCTCAATGTTTCTTGAATGACAGTCGAATATATTCATTCCATAGGTGGATTTTTTTAGTAAATGTAGAGAATGCGCGAAAGTAGCAATTTGGACAGAATGGAGATTAGTGAGGTGATTTGCAATAATAATCGCCTTACCTGTTGGACCAAAGCCAAATGGGATTGAATATATCAAAATTTTGCGTTTCATCTTAAATACTTACTTAACTTGTTATATCCTCTAGCTTTAGCTGTCCATATTTTGCAATGTACTCAATCATGTTTACATATTCTTGTCCCCAATCAAATCCTTCATGTTTTTTATAGTAATCAACTCTTTGTTGAATTCTTCCTATTAATAAGTGATCCCACGCATAGTGATTAATAGTTAAAACGTCTGGATGTTCTCTTTGATTTTCTCTTGTTTGACGATTAATAAAATGATGCCCCACTCCCCATTGCAAAGGTTTTTGGATTGCTAGTTTTTTTTCAAAAGGTGCTTTAGGAGTTGAAGGCTGATATATATTCTTTTTCACTTCCGCAATATGAGGGAACTGTTCTTCAATTGGAATATCTCTTTCTATATGCTTAAGAATTCCTTGAGTGTCAACTTTATCGACTAGTCTCCCACAAATGCAGTTGTAACGAAGATTAGATAGATGCTCTAAATACTCAGGTATTGAACATGGGAAGTCTACAAATTCATCAAGATCAACACCAAATATCCAAGAATCATTCTGTTGATTTTGAACAAACATATTATGACGTTTTTCTCTTTTGTGAGTATCAAATTCTTCAATCCATATTTCATATGGAATCTTATATTCGTTCAGAATTTGTTCAAAAGTTTTTAGATTGTTTAGATTTTCTTTTATACCTGCATGAAGAGTAATAGCCCATTTAGTAACATCTAACTTTCTGTAATGTTCTAAGAAGTGATAAAGTAAGTTTGGGTTTGATACATTTAAATCTGTGCCAATACAAGAGAGCAATACTACATCCATATTAAGCCCGAATCCTCACCATGCGTCAGAGGAAACTAAATTCCCAAGTTAATAGCGTCTACCTTACCATAGATTTGCCAAATTTTGTGTTGAAAGGACGATTATTTATTAGTGATGATATTGAGAACCTAAGCAATGGTTTACCAATCTAGGAGAAGTATTCTTACAGGAGCGTGGGATTGAGTTTCCCTTATATCCCCGTCCCGAATTACCAGATGCAACAATTGAAGCGATCGTGGACGCAAGAGTTTATCTAGTTGCGAACAATAGTGGCAAGCATCATACAGCGAAGTTTCGAGTGTTTACAGAAGAGCGTCTGCGAGTGTTCCCATCGCGCAGCCCTATCCCTGTTGGTATCAAGTCCAACTTTCGACCAATG
>JBBQRU010000288.1:0-3165 GCA_038214545.1 Cyanophyceae cyanobacterium
TGAAAAAATGATTGACAATTGGTATGAAGTACAAAGGAACCTATTCACAAAGGTTATTCGTGAATATGTTTTGGATAACTTGAGTGATGCTTGTGCTGCTTGACTACATAGACTGATGTTTTTGTCAATGCGTAAGTCCTAAGAATGGATGAATTCAAAAGCTTTTAAAGAATATACCAATTCTAGTGGTAGTAGCTCTAAAAATAGAGTAACTAAGCGTATTGAATATGTGCGCGATGAACTATTAAATGAATTATGAAAACTGTCATCATAGATTTTGATATACGTGTTCAAGAGGTAAATGCTTATTTCATTTTTCTGGAAAAACTTATGAATAAAACAATTAAGTTAACAGAAACCGATAACGATGGTAAAAATAAAGTGCAGCACATTGATACGGAATTAGCTAAAACGTTAAAAGCTAATAGTTTTTTATTACTTTATAACTTAGTTGAATCTACAATGCGTAATGCAATTCAAGCAATTTTTGATGAGTTTCGCGATCAAGAAGTATCATTTGACAATATTAAACCTCATATCAAAGTAGTAATACTTCAAAATTTTAGAACTTATTTTAATAATGACTTTGCACAAAATATGCATTCAAAATTTTCTCAAATTTCTATGGACATTATTAATGTTACATTTGAGCGCGAAAAGATTTTTTCAGGAAATGTGGATGCCAGGGTAATTCAAAAAACTGCAAACAAGTATGGTTTTTCGACTCAAACAGATTGCTCTGTAACAAATAATGGAAAAAATCTTGTGGTTGTGAAAAACAGTAGGAATGATTTAGCACATGGAACAAAGTCATTTGAAGAAGTAGGGCGTGACAAGACTATTGAAGAAATATTGAAAATAAAACAAGAAGTAGTAGAGTATTTACGCCAAATATTAAAAAATATTCAAAGCTACTTAGATAATAAGGACTATCTAGATTCAGTTAAATAAGCTTATTGATTATTACTTTTTTCAATGCCTTGGATAAAAAGACGTATGTATCTATGGGGATACCCATTCCACAAGACTTACAGAATTTAGCATTGTACCTCATTTGCTTGCAAAGTGCTGTATGCTAGTTTCCATGTCCATCCACTAGTCTGATTGATTTCTTCCTCAAGGATCTCTTCTGAGCGAGTGGCAAGATCCGGAGAGCCTGATGATAGACCAATCAAAGGATCTTCTTCGAGCGAAGGAGTCGGTTGTTTGCTTGGTTCAACGGATTGATAAACTAGGATAACATCAATTTCTTGATTAGCAAACTGTTCGGGAAGTTTAAGTTGCAGGTTGCTGTCAGATCCAACTCGCGATCGCACTCGGATCGTTTGCATTCGAGATCTCCTTTTTCTTAAATTTTACGAGGAGTGATTTTCGGACGATTTACTTCCTTCCAGAAAATGACAACGAACCGCATCACGCAGCATTTCCTTCAAACTTGCTATATCATCAGCCTGAGTAAAAATTGATTCACCCAAAGCTCTTGCTGTGTAACCACCCTCTACGTCTTCTTCGATCAGGAACAGGATCTCAATCATTGTATTTTCCACCGATTTTATTGTATAAATATTTATTTCAATCATAATTTTAACTAGTCAACGCTGGCAAAGAACAGCCAGAATCGTCCAATAACCGCGAATCTGGTTCGGTTACTCATATCTACTATCAAGCAGAGCTTTTTACCAGAAACAGACTTTATCAAGCTCGCACAACTGTAACAGAACGTCCATTTGTCGTGGTTGTAACTTGAGTTGCCAACCGTTGTTCAAGGGGAAGCGCATTGCTGCGTCGGTCGAAAATAACTAACCAACCGGAATTCTCTCCTAATCTCGCCAAATAAGAATCCAACTGTTCTAATCCGGATTCCATTGGATCTCCCTTTTTATCGCGCCAAGCTTTTAGCTCAATACCTAAAGTTACCTGTCCATATCTTAGATACAAATCCATACGGTCTCGTCCAATAGCATATTCGCGTTCTAGCGTCCCACCTCCATTAACCACGCGATGTAAAAATGCCATCATCACTAAATGCGGTGCAATCTCATGATAGACTGCGCTACCAAGCAAAGGTTCGCCGTGTTGCCGCCAGAATGCCAAAAACGCTTGCAATAAAGCATCAGTATCTAATGAGCCAGTACTCGTTAACCAACTGGGACTAATGTGTGGCAAGCTATCTTGAGTTCCTTGTGTCAAAACACGGGGAATCACCTCCCGGTAAATGGGATTGGCAATTATCAGTCCGCCCGCAGGATCGCGCCGCAATAAACCCAAATCAATCAAATATTGTCGGTCGTCATTTGATGTATCCCCTAATGCTTGCCCTGATAGTATTGGTTCAATAATTGCTTTCACCCTTGGTTCGCGGAGTTTTTCCGCAAGAGAATCAAGATGGGTATCCTGACGAATAATTAGTGCTTCCTTTGCTTTGAGAATATGCTCTGGTGTAATCGCTGTACTATAATCTGTCACTATCTCTTCTACTACTTCTTTGGCTAAAGCATTCACCAACCAAGGTTGCCCCTGAGTTAAATAAAACGCTGTCTCGATTGCCTCTGTTGTAAAAACTTGTCCCGTATCGTCGGTATGTTGCTGGTATAGTTGACCTACCTCGACGGCATAAAAATTTCTCAACGTTAGGGAACGCACTTTGATATTGAAGGGACTGGAAGTATTTAAGCGATCGCTACCCCCACTCGCCACTTTATAATCTCGCACATCACGCATGCCGATTAACCCAACCGAAAGTGGAAAGTTTTTGGGACGTGAAGGATAGCCATCGCGTAACTGTCGCAAAACCGAAATTAGCGTCTCATCTTGTAAGGAATCAATTTCATCGATAAACAGCGCCAACGGTCGTGATGTAGCTTGCGCCCAAGCCCGAAGATTGGCTTCAATTCTCTGTCCTGTTTCTGCATCAATCCAAGCTGGTGGTTGCAGGTCTTGAGGTAATCTGTCAGCGATTGCTGAGCGCCAAGCGCCAAGCATTGCCAATTCGGCTGTTCCAGGATCATGGCTAAACGGTGCGCCTACTTCTGCAGATACCATCACCGCTGTATAGTCTCCACTTTCTGTCAGCTGTTTCGCCAACGCTAGCATTGCTGTGGTTTTACCCGTTTGGCGAGGCGCATGAATCACAAAATAGCCTTGTTGAGCAATCAAGCGTTCCAA
>JBBQRU010000289.1:0-2654 GCA_038214545.1 Cyanophyceae cyanobacterium
CCTGAAAATGTCACCGGCGATTTTTATGTGGATAGTTCTTGTATTGACTGCGATACCTGTCGTTGGATGACTCCAGAGGTGTTTACTCGCGATCGCGGTATGTCATCCGTTTATCACCAACCTGTTGACGAGGCAGAACGATTGCGATCGCTCCAAGCTCTACTGTCATGTCCCACCAGTTCCATCGGTACAGTGGAAAAGCCGCAGGATATCAAAATAGCGCAGTTGAGTTTTCCGATTCCTGTCACTGAGAATGTGTACCATTGCGGTTATCATGCAGAAAGCTCCTACGGTGCGGCTAGTTACTTAATTACCCTGCCATCTGGTAATGTATTAGTAGATTCACCTCGGTTTACGCCACCGCTAGTTAAGCGCTTAGAAAAGCTGGGTGGTATCCGCTATCTGTATCTGACTCATCGGGATGATGTGGCGGATCATCAAAAGTTTGCCGAGCATTTTGAGTGCGATCGCATCCTCCACAGTGATGACATTTCTACAGATACTCGCAATGTCGAAATTCAACTGACTGGTTTTGAACCGTTTCAACTCACCCCAGAGTTGTTAATTATCCCCGTTCCCGGTCACAGTAAAGGTCACACTGTCCTACTTTACAAAAACAAATTTCTTTTCACTGGCGACCATCTAGCTTGGTCAGACAACAGTCACGAACTCATCGCTTGGCGTGATCTCTGCTGGTATTCTTGGTCTGAACAAATCAAATCAATGCAAAAGCTGGCTGATTACTCCTTTGAGTGGGTGCTACCAGGTCACGGACGGAGACATCAGGCTGATGCGGTTTCGATGCATCAACTGCTACTCAAATGTATTGCAGTCATGGAAGCAAACTAAAGGATTTGAGTCAAGTTCAGCACAAAACCTGGGAGTAGCTGTTCTCCAGATAAACTTGTAGGTGCTAGCAATATCTCTTTCTCTTGACCTTGACGATAAACTTCTACTTGCTTACCTTGAGGATCGATTAACCAGCCAAGACGTACACCATTATCCATGTACTCCTGCATCTTATCCTGAACTGATTTAAGGCTGTCACTCCGGGAGCGCAACTCCACAACAAAGTCTGGACAAATCGGGGGAAAACCCGCCCTTTCTTCAGCAGTCAAGGCTAACCAACGTTCCATCACAATCCATGCAGCATCTGGGGAACGATAAGCACCATTAGGTAACTGGAACATTGTACTCGAATCAAAAGCTAATCCTGAGCCATCTCGTTCAGCCCAATTTTCTAATCTAGCAGATAGCTTAATGTTGCGATTCCCGGTTTCGCCTCCTGTTGGTGGCATAACAACTAAATTTCCTTTGGCTGTACGCTCAAATTTTATCTCAGGATTGGCTCGACAAATTTCTGAAAAAGCCTCATCTGTCAATGAAAGGATTGACGTGAGATTAAGAGTTAAGGAGGTCATCAGTAATTCTCCAATTAAAATAGCAGGTGACTATGCTATCGAGCGCTATTGCCTAATGTAGCAAATAAGCAAAAAACCAAGTTAAGCTCAAAAGCCTTATATTATAAAGATTATATCAAACTCTATCGCACTAGATTTCTCACATGATAATGTGTCTTAAGTTTTAAAGGAAATTTTACCTATGTTAGAAAATCGTCAAACAAGAATAACGATTTCGCCAGCTAATCATGAAATGACTACTCAACAAGCAGCAGACATTCTGAATGTTTCCCGCCGCGATCTGATCAGGCTGTTAGAAAATAATGAGATTCCTTATGTAAAAACTGGCAACCATCGTCTCATTAAAGTAAAAGATGTAATAGATTACAAGGAGGAAAGAGATATTCAGTGCCGAAAATCACTTGATGAGATGAAAGATATTATGCAAGAAAACGGTTTATTTGACTGAAACAATGAGGGATGTTAAGTAATTTTTAAAAATGCTTAAATGCTTAATATTCAAAAATAGCATCAAATAATGCTCGCTTGACTCGGAAATTAATTGTCATTAGCTCTTGATAAAATTGTTCTAAGTTACCAATAGTAATTTTGTTATCTGCCTGAAGTTTTTTGATAACTGCTAGGGTTCCCTTCACATTTAAGCCTAGTCGAGTTGCCTCTTTTCGAGCGGCGCTGTCATCCAAAATAATGTAATCACATGACAACTAGATACCAAGAGCAATAGCTTCTGATTCACCTAAACCTAATCGCATATTCAAACTATTGGCTAACAAGGTCAATTGTATAGTCTTGGGGATAATTTTGCCCAAATCAATTCTTGAGCGCACAGATTGACTGGAATCATCAGATTTGGCGTAGATTTCTTCAGCTACAAATGCTGGTAAATAAAATTCATCAGCTGAGTCAACAAAAGTATCTAGAAATCCCAATCGCGCTAGGAAAATCAATGGAGAGGAGTTAAAAACTATTTTTACTCTTTCCTACCAAGTTTTCTCAAGCACAACATCTTGTAAAGTTAGATATGAAAAATCTAAACCCATCAAGTCTAATATCTCCAGAAAGACATCAGGTTCGATTGCCATAATTTCTGCTGCTTTTTTCAAACTGATAACTCTGGATAATAATGCTCCTAGTACGAACAGAAAAGTTTCCTTCTGCTCAATATTGGTGAACAATTGGATTTCTGCAGCAACGCTTCTGAGTACTTCCTTGCTAGTCATACATCTATTTGAT
>JBBQRU010000290.1:0-2629 GCA_038214545.1 Cyanophyceae cyanobacterium
CATTGAATGACCACTACCACCATAGCCGTGAAATGCTAAAACTACAGGCATCTTACGGTCGGAAGGCGCAGACTTTGGCTTGTACGCATAGTATGTCCGCTCTTGACCTTGGTTGCTAAATTTGCCATAATTGTCGCCGGAGACGATTTTCTTTGTCGGTATTGGTTCTTCAGCTTGAAGGGAACTGCAAGCTGCCAAGGTGATTGAGAGTAAGCAAATTGATAATTGCCGAAAGCGAGTATTAAAATTGTTTTTCATGATTTGGGTGGCGATCGCGCACTCAACGCGATTTTTTAGCTTGTGGGGTTAAATTGATTTTGAGCACAAATTCAGGCGCTGGTCGCTGTTGAAGTAGTTGGATTTCCTTTTCTAAGCTATTTCTTCCTTGGCGGAAAAAGTCTTGTGAATCAGTGGGAATTAGATCCCGTGACAAATGTTGAGCTTGAGTCGGAGTTATCGGTACCTGTGCTAAAGCCCGACTGTTAGTGTGTCCAACGAGTAACACCGTAGAAAAAATTATAGATGTTATTTTAAGTGTGCGGGTGGATATCGATGGCACAATTACTGCTACCTCCTAGTCGAAATGCGACTTGCCAGCACTTTTTATAGGTATTGACACCGGAAATTTACACTTTTTAACTGGCTGGTTACATCCTGCCAATGGTGGATAATTTGTTGGTGCGAAGTTGTCACTTGTGGCGATCGCACTTTATGACGACGCGATCGCTAGTCGTTTGAAGCTTGCATTACAGAACGCACAAGGGAGTTGATTAACTAATGGCTACCTTTACCCCTCTAAGTTTTACTGGCGTTTCTAATTCGCCCCGATTCTTGGTACTAGAAGCAAAAACCACATCGGGGCTGCAAAGTCCAGAAGGAAGGCAGATAGCAGAAGTAACAGAAAGCATCTTGTTAGTTTTAAATAAATACCAGGAATATATAGAATACTTAAAGAACACTGATGAAATAGACTACAATCCAGTACCACCAAAACGCTCTGAGCGTGTAATCATGCGTGCCCAGTTTAAAGGGCGTAGAAAACCTCTGCTGTATATTTTAGACGAAGAATAGGCATATGATTTCTCGAATAGAAGCATTTAAATATCGCTGCTTCGACCGACTTGATATCAAAGTTGGTCAATATCATGTTTTGGCTGGTGCAAATGGTACAGGTAAAAGTACGCTGCTTGATATTCCATTATTAATGGGCGAAATTCTATTACAGGGATTAATACCAGCTTTTTTAGAATCTCCTTCTATCGGTGGAAGTCCAAGATCGCAAAGTTTACAAGAGTTAGTTCATTGTAGTAGAGGAGATTATTTTGCTTTTGCGATCGAAGCTGATTTACCTGAAGAAATTATTATTAATTTGCTTGAAGATGCACCACCTACAGTCTTAAAAGATCGGAATAGACATCCTCACAGTATCAGGTATGAAATTCGGTTTCAAATTTTTAATAATATCGAACTTCGCGTAACTGATGAGTTTTTGTATATCGTGCCGCAGAAGGTTTCTGAACCTCAAAAAGGCTGGGGAATCGGTGGAAAACGCCCTCGTTACTGGCAACAAATTATTGAGCGGGAATCTAGTTCCCAAACGATTTTGAAACAAGAAGACCGTAGCGGCACTAAAATCAACTTGCGATTAGAACCCCAGGAATTAGCTCTAGCCAATTTGCCCCGTGACATTGATAAATTTTCTGCATCTATTTGGTTCAGAAATCTCTTGGAAAAAGGCGTAATGCGTTATGAACCAAGTTGGTCAGTGCTGCGGAGAGCTTGTCCGCCCGGTCAGCCTAAAACGTTACGTGCAGATGCTACTAATTTGCCTTGGTTAGTACTGAATTTACAACAAGAGCAACCCGATTTATTTGAGTCTTGGGTAGAACATGTCAAAATGGCTTTGCCTAATATTGTGGCAATAGAAGCTATTCAACGCGAAGAAGATTATCATGCCTACCTAAAGCTAACTTATTGGGGAAACCACGTTGTTACCTCTTCGGGATTATCTTACGGGACACTACATATCTTAGCGCTCACTATTTTACCTTATTTACCTCAACCACATAGCTTAATTTTTTTGGAAGAACCGGAAAATGGTATTCATCCTAGAGCAATTGAGGTAGTATTGCAATCTTTGAGTTCAGTGTATGATTCTCAAGTTTGGGTATCTACTCATTCTCCTGTAGTTTTGGCACATACAGAATTAGAATCAGTGATTGTGATGCAGGGAACTAAGCATAGTGGTGCAAAGGCAATTCTAGGAAATAAACACCCGCGTTTACAAGATTGGCAAGGAAGTATCGACCTCGGTTCTCTGTTTGCAGCGGGAGTACTGGGATGAGGGATTGTATCTTCCTGCTTGCTGATAAAAATATGGAAGCTGCTTTTATAGGTTTTTTTACCAGAGAACAGTTTCATCGGAGTTTGGGAATTCGGCAGTTTGAATTCGACCCACAGCAGGACATTATTGTTGAAACAGGTAACGACTAGGCTGTTGACTCTGTACTTTTTTGAGGGTAAAAGTTCATGCAGCATATTTGGTAGCTAACTGGGGCAAAAGCTCATCTAACTACGGTTTTGCGTTTACACAAAAGTTGTATGAACCAAAAATGGGAAAATTCCATCA
>JBBQRU010000291.1:0-2458 GCA_038214545.1 Cyanophyceae cyanobacterium
AGGGCAACGAGTCCAGCAATTCCTAGAAAGCTAGCTGCACTCATGAAGTCGCCAGCTAAAGCAAATCCATTCTGCACGCCGCTGATGTTACCGCCGGCTGTGTAAAAGTGAGAAGTACTTTTGGTGTGTTTGGCAGCCCAATAAGTAATTCCTAAGGAAATGGCGACAAATACGAAGAAGAAGGCGATCGCTAGTGGGTTAAATTGACCTAGAGTAGTTTTACCTACTTCAGCTAGCATTTGATGACTAAACAAGGGAACACACCACATATTCATTTTTTACTTAATTAGTTATTTTCTGGTCAGTCGAGCAACTTTGGCGTCGTAGCTATTATTTGCCCAACGCACGTAAAGAAAAATTAAGACCCAGGCGGAGACAATTACTAGCGCCCCCAGTAAAATGCCTAAACTGAGTCCAGGAAAAATCAATGTTCCAAGTAAAGGTTTGTTAAAAGCAACCAACAGGATAAAACCAAAGTAAATTGCCATCATCGTTGCACTGAGTATTACAGATACTCGCCAACGTTCGGCAGCTAAAGCCTGAATCGCCTTGGCACGCTCGTTCATATTTTGTCCCATTGCATATTACGTCAAATACTCCCACTAACTTGAGAAGTATACTAGAAAGAGATTATTAAATTTTTTAGTAATTTTAGATACTTTTCGTAAATTAGTAATAGTAGCGAAAACACGCCAAGTCGCGCCAGATTAAGACTACAAATTGTGAAGAACGGAAAATAACTATGACAAATCAATGTCCACAGTGCCAGAATCGACTCAATCCGGGAGATAAATTCTGTAATGCTTGTGGTAATCCTGTCAGTAAGTCAGCATATCAACAGATGGGTACTCCGATGGCTGGATTTGCAGATGAGCCGATTCCAGAATTGCACAATCCACGGGGAATCCTCCGGTCTGGTGACTTAAGTTTGCGAATTGAAGGTGAAGTAGTTCCTGTTGTGGATGTGGAACTAGGTCAGCAACAATCAATATATTTTGAGCATCACATTCTTTTATGGAAGCACCCTAGTGTCCGATTGGGGGTAAAAGGCTTGAAAGGCGCTGCTAGACGCTATTTTGCTGGATTGCAAATTTTTATTAGTGAAGCACATGGACCGGGAAACATTGCCTTTTCACGGGAAGCACCTGGACAAATTGTGGCGCTGCAATTAGAAAATGGACAGACAGTGGATGTGCGCGAACATCAGTTTCTGCTAGCTACTAGTAATGTGGAATACAATTTCTTTTTCCAACGCGGACTAGCAAATCTCTTTTTTAGTCGCAGTGGCGGATTTTTTATCGACCGCTTTGTCGGTAGGCGCGAAGGAGGATTGTTGCTAATCCACGGTTATGGTAACGTGTTTGAAAAACACTTGGCTCCAGGTGAGGTAATAGATGTGGAACCAGGAGCATGGTTGTGGAAAGACGCTTCTGTGCGAATGGAGACAGTAACAGCGCTACAATCTTCTGGGGGGATTTTGGGCGCAATTGGGGTGATGCTAGGGGGGATTTCTTTTACCCTGAACCGCTTTATCGGTCCTGGTCGTTTAGGTTTGCAATCCATGACTTACCACCCACCAGCCGCTGAAGGTGCAACTGAAGTGGGTGGTAGTAGTAATTTGCCATCAGGCGCTTAGGATAAAGTGTGCCGTTGAAAAAATTCCCAAATCTCCTGGCTGGCGTTTAAACCAAGTTTCGCATTAAACTGATTGAGATTTGGATCTTTGGTAGCGCCACCTGGCCAAAAATGTCCGCCATTAACTACAGCTAGGTGTTCCACCTCGGAACCGGCACTACAACCGGAATAATGTACAGTTTTTACTGGGATGCGATTGCTGGCATCAGCGTTTAACGCATCTTTAACGGGTGTTGGACAATGATTGTACGATTGCCAAAAGTTGACCATTGCCGGGATAGAAATTAATCCTCTATATTCACTAGGCTCATCGCCTTGATAATGTACTGATTGATCGTTTGTACCGTTAATTGCTAGCATTGACACCGGAGTTTGTGGCTGGCAATTAGATTGGAGTCGAGTGGGAATGGAACCTGCGACTGAGGCAAAGGCGGCAATTTTATTCGGTAGGCGACAAGCTAGAACTTGAGTCAAAATGGCACCTTTAGAGAAACCAGTTGCATAGATTCTGTGGCTATCGATGTTTGCTGTTTTTTTGAGGCGGTCAAGTAAGGCGTTTGTGAATGATACATCATCCAGGTTATTCTCAGAATTACCCTTCAGAAACCAATTATGGTTAATGCCATCTGGATAAACCGCTATAAACCCTTGCTGTTCCGCTAACTCGTTAAAGCGGGAAACTTCAGCCATTGAATGACCACTACCACCATAGCCGTGAAATGCTAAAACTACAGGCATCTTACGGTCGGAAGGCGCAGACTTTGGCTTGTACGCATAGTATGTCCGCTCTTGACCTTGGTTGCTAAATTTGCCATAATTGTCG
>JBBQRU010000292.1:0-2425 GCA_038214545.1 Cyanophyceae cyanobacterium
GCGTTGATAAATTTGCTCTTCAGTAATGCCTATCCATTGACCACACTCCCATAATGCTCCTGGTGTTTCATGGATAATGAGAGACTTTTCTTGACTGTACTCAATAGTGACAGCCCCAGCACTCATTTCACTTACAGCTACGGGGACAATTTCTGCTCCACATAATAAATTTACAAGAGTGCTTTTACCGCTACTTGTAGTTCCTGTTGTGGCAAGGATGAGAGTAGGATTGTCAAGCTCTGTAACTAGGTTGCTTAAAGCTTTCTCTAATTTATCCGAAAGTTCTTGGATCTCCGGCTGATAGGTATCTGGTAAATGCTGGGATAGTTCTGTGTAAAAGTTATTCCAGTATTTAGCAAGGAGGTTTGCCTTAAATTTTACTTCTTCAAAAACTTTGTATACTTTATTATTCATTTAGTTTAGATGCTTAGATGATGTTTTAATCGCCGGAAGTCAAAAATTATGTTAACCGTCTGACCATGATCCGAATCATCGTGATATGGATAAACGTCTCCAATGTTTCAGGTAGCCCGGTTTTAGTTATTTGGGATACACTTTACCGCTATCTACAAACGAAGCAATTAGCCTTGTGTCCTTTCTGACAACCGCCCTCCATCTTTTAGACACCCTTTTAAGTTGTATATATTTATCCTAGAAAACTGCACCAGTAAAAATACTGTTTTTTGCAAAGACCTGTGTTATGTGCCAAAAAATACGCAAGTAAAAATACAGTGATAATTAAAAATTGAGAAAGTGCCACCTGATTTTCTTCTTGACGCTGGCTTTTATAAACACCGTACTCAAGTTCAGCGATGGTAATCGATGAAATCAATACATCAAAAATATCAATTGTTTGAAATTTAGCTAATACTTGAGGCGGTTTATTTTTAATAATATATATGCATGTATTTGTATTAAGTAAAAATCTCATTACAGCGTTTCTCTCACATCTAACTTCGGCTGTATTCTGGTTGACATAAAATCATCAGAAAAGAGATTTAAGCTATCAAATAATGTTTGCCAGGGATTTTCTTTGGAAATTAAAACAATAGTATTGCCTATTCTTTTTATGTAAGCTTCAGAACCTTCAAGCTAAAATTCTTTAGGTAAAATTACTGTTTGATTATCGCCTTTCGTTATTAATTGAGCAGTATTCATATTTTAGCCTCCAAATTTTTACGCATGTCGTTTCTAAAGTCTACTCTATCAAAAGCAGTCAGAGTAATGTCTCCACGGGTAATGAGTTGACTAACTACTTGAAGAACGATAGCGCAAAGCGCTTCAGCCCAAAGGGCTATCGCCACCAGAAATCCTCGTCAACTCCTGCACAAACTCTTGATGCGCCTGTGTTGACAACCCTTGCTGCACCTGTGCCAACACCTGAGCCAGATTATCCGCCAACAATGCGGGAACATCCAATTCTAGCCCTGGAAAAACCTGACTGCGAATCACCCCCGCATCATCAGGAACCAAGCGTTTATATTCCCCCTCCTGTAAACTAAACCAAATCAACTGTTGTTCCACCATTTGCCAAACAATATATTCCTGTACCCCATTCCGGCGATACACCTTCAACTTGTCATGCAAATCGTATGATGCACTACTCGCGGCAATTTCCACAATCAATTCCGGCGCACCTTCCACATAATCATCCAAACTGATAAATGATTGCCCACCACAAGCTGAATCAATTCGCAGCAAAACATCTGGTTGAGGTTCATTATCAAAGTCCAAACGCACCGTGGCATTATCCGCCAATTCTACACCTGGTGTCCCCGCCCGATAGACTCCCAGCCAAGTCATTAAATCGCTATGAGGCTTACCATGTTTGCGATATCTTACAGCTGATGCCACGTAAACAACTCCTTCAATCAATTCTGCTTTCTTGAGATGAGGCATTGCCTGATAGCGGTGTTCAAATTCAATTCGAGTCAAGCGATCGCCATTCTCAAGACCGGGCAAGACAACAACAGGTTTATCCGCTGTATTCATCTCAATCCTCCGTGACATTGCTTATACTTATACTATCTACTAACAAATCATGGCGTCAAACTTCAACCATTGCAGAGATGCGCTTAAATTAAGGTATTGCATACATAAAACTGGAGAGGATAAATGGTGATTGCCGCATCAGAACCAAAAACTGAGTTGCAGGCGGTTGGAGAACAGCGGGTGGTGATTCGCGGTCTTTCCTGGGAGGCATACTTGCAAATTCTCCATGCGCTGCCTCAATCTCGTGGCTCACGGTTGATTTATGATAATGGAGTGTTAGAAATTACTGTGTCTTTAGAAGCTCATGAGTTTTCGGCTCGTTTGATTGAGTGCTTCATTCGCACCCTGGTTGAATTGATGGGAATGCGGATGAAAACTATGGGTTCAACGACTATGAACTACCCTCTTCTGAAAAAAGGCGCAGAACCAGACA
>JBBQRU010000293.1:0-2371 GCA_038214545.1 Cyanophyceae cyanobacterium
CGAGACAATTTTTACATGAGAGCGCCCAGTAGTTACGATCCTGCGTCTGGTAGCGTGACTTTCTTCTCAGATGTTCCCGATCGCGCGATTGTCCAAATTACCAACGCCTCTCGCGAAAATATATTGGCAGCATCCACCGCCGCACTCAAATGTGCCCTCTCCAGTTACCCTGGCGTAGCTCCAAAAGCTGCTTTATTAATTTCCTGTGCAGCTAGACGGCGAATCTTGGGAACTCGTACTTTGGAAGAATATCATCTAGTCAAAGCTAATTTGCCGCCTGATTTATCTTGCTGTGGCTTTTACGCTTATGGTGAAATTGCCCCTCTCTTCGACGGAGGACAAACGCAATTTCATAATAAAACATTTGTGACGCTGCTGATGGGAACGAGATGAAATGTGTACAAATGACGAAGATTATTCTGTTCAAATTCAGGAGTTTAAAAAGACAAACCGCATTCTGCAAAAAAAACTGGAGCGAGCTTTATCAGAACGCAGACAGTTAGAAACTGATATTGAAACCAAAGAATTCTTGCTCAATCAAGTCATTGGTGAGCTAGAAGACTCTCGAAAAAACTTAGAACATAGAAGTCAGGAATTGGAAAGTACGCTGTTGAATTTGCATGCGATGCAATCTCAATTAATTCAAAGTGAAAAGATGTCTGCTTTGGGGCAGATGATGGCTGGCGTTGCTCATGAAATAAATAATCCTGTAAACTTTATTCACGCTAATCTCAGCTATGTCGAAGAGTACGTACAAGATTTTTTGAACTTGCTCGAAGCTTACCAACAGCATTATCCCGATCCCCCGCGTACCGACAGGTCAGCGAAGCTATCGCTCACCCAGATGCTTGATGATACTGACCTCGATTTTTCTATCGGCGACCTAAATAAAGTTCTTCAGTCAATGAAAGTTGGCACTCTTCGCATTCGGGAAATTGTGCTGTCTTTACGTAATTTTTCCAGACTGGATGAAGCTGAATTTAAGGCTGTAGATATTCATGAAGGTCTTGATAGTACCTTGCTACTTTTACAACATCGTCTTGAGGCAAAACCTAAACACCCAGCAATTGAAGTTTTTAAAGATTACGGTCAACTCCCTTTAGTGGAGTGTTATCCAGGACAACTAAATCAGGTGTTTATGAACTTACTGGCGAACGCGATTGATGCTGTAGAAGAAGCTCATCAACACCGGACGCTATTGAATATGCCTTTAAATCCTTGCAAAATTTGGATTTCAACTCAAGTGGTAGCTAAAAATCAGGTACAGATTGCGATCGCTGATAATGGTTTGGGAATTTCAGAAGAAATCCAAAAGCGTATTTTCGATCCTTTTTTTACCACTAAACCTGTTGGCAAAGGTACCGGATTGGGACTATCTATCAGTTATCAAATTGTGATAGAAAAACACAAAGGTAAGATTTCGTGTGATTCTCAGCCTGAACAAGGAACAAAGTTTATCATTCTTCTTCCAGTACGCCACTAATGACATGATCTTAAATTCCTCAGCAGTTTTTTTCCTCCAACCCATCGCCAGAGGTAAAATCCCTTTTTTTTAAGCGAAGGCGATCCTTTTTTAGCCTGATTAAACTCAAACTCCTCTCGACAGCCAATTCTCTAATTTAAGATTCTGCACTCTCAACATATCAGAATCATTAGAAACAAGGATTAAATCATGTGTAATCGCTGTAGCAGCTATTAACACATCTGCATCCTGTATGGGTGTACCTTTTATTTTTAGATCTGCGTGTATTTCGCAAGCTTTCTCGACCACTGCGATATCGTCCAAAAATATAATTTTATAGTATATACATAGTCGAGCTAACTCAGCTAGCTGTCTTGTCGCATTTATTGCTAACAATCCTCGTTTTACCTCGTAATAAGTTATACAACTTATAAATACTTCTTGTCCTCGAAGACGTACATTCTCTAGTTGGTTTTTGATAATTTTATTATCCTTTAAAATAGCTGACACAATATTTGTGTCCAGAAGGTAGCTCATCAATTCTATCTGCCTTCCACTGCTTCATCAAAGATTTTTATTTGCTCTGGAGTTAAATCATTTAAGGTTCCTGACACCGCTTCAAGTACAAGAACACTATTAATCCTTTTTCTTAATTCAGCATTGGAAATAGCTTCTAATTCTTCACTTGAAAAAGTATCAAATAGACTCATTATCAGGTGAATCATCTCCTGAGCATCTAGCTTATCCTGAAATAAAGTTTCCTCTTGAATAAAATTTTCTACTATTTCCGATACATGAGATAACAGTGTTTGTTTATCATAAGATGTTTGCATAATCTCTCCAATTCTCTATTATCTGTATATTTTTATTGTAATCTAATTAAAATATTTTAGACTATTTTGCTCGTGC
>JBBQRU010000294.1:0-2362 GCA_038214545.1 Cyanophyceae cyanobacterium
CAACTTAATCCTATGACTGCGACTATCCGGGCTAAGTACCGTACTCTGGGAGCAGGTTAGCAATGTCATTCCAAAAAAAGCCTATACTACTCAGTGCTGTCAATCCGGCGGAGTGCTTGCAGCAAATTGTTTCAACTTACACTGAGTATATGAAGGTTGCTGAGCAAGAGCAGAGTAAGCGACGGGAGATTGAAGCTTGGGAAAAGACGAAAATAGCTCAGATTAAGCAAGAGCGAGATTTACTGATAGCCTATCTTGACCAATCGTTTGATGAGCGTGCAGAAAATTTCCGCTTTCTTTTCGGTATTGTTGAACAGTCGCTTATGACAGGTAATAATGAGCAATTAGCATTAGTTTTGCATTCGATTACAGATATAGCTAAGTCAAGTCCGTTTAAAGAACTTGGTAATTTAGCTTATGTGCAAGCAGCGCTTGATGATCCGGATCACGAATGGGAGTTTTGAACTATTACCTTAGTTAACCTGTTTTGGTGCAGAGTAGTATATTTACTCTGCACTTACGGTGGTGGCAAATCGCTTTAGAGATAGATTTTGCTAGAAGCCTTGATTTTACAGGCAAGTTATGGTTCGGAAATGGAAAGTTCAGCATGAGAGGTACGAAAGAACCAATGATTTTTTTGAAAATTAAAGCAAATCATATAAAAGGGAAGGTAAAAAGTAACTTTGATCAGGAATAAACCAGGCTAAATTTTACAAAAGGTGTAGATATCATGCCTGACCAAAGACCATCTGTAACTGTTTGAGAATATTTTTTGATAAGTATTGAGCGGCGCTCAGACGGACTCTCGTAGGTAAAACAAACTTTATATCCACCTGGCTTGAGATCGGAAAAAATCCAACACCCTCCACAACTTTCATATCCTGCCAGTTGAAGTTTGTGATGATTCCAAGAAAATTCACCATCTACAAAAAACGTTAAACTCTCTCCAGACTGAACTAGTAAAAAATCAGATTCTTGAGGTAATTTAGTTACATTTCTACCGTAATATCGCCATAATATATTTCCGTCTAAATCTTGAAGTTCTGGCATCAAACCAAAGAAGAAAAAGCGGTATGGATTTGGGGAAAGGTTGATAACGCGAATCCCAAATTGTATAGGAGTGCTAATGTTAGACTGGTCGGGTAAGATGGTCAATTTTTGTCGTGACACTAAAGTTTCAAAACGAATACCATCTACTTCCACTGCATGATGATTGGATTTTGCAAGTTCAACAAAGCATAAATTTACAAACTGAGTCGTTAACATAACCATCTCAGTTTGTTCATCAAACTTACCATGATACTTAAACCGAAGCTGATAGGTTCCCAACTGAAGATCATTAAAATAGCAAGCCAAGCGGTTAGATTTATTAAAAAATTCTAATCTCAGCTTGTTTTTATATAAAGAAAGTCTGGCGCGTTGAGAAAAAACTATAGAGCTTCTAGGCATTACTAAAAGGGAATAAGAAAGAATTTCTCTGGTTTCATAATGTTTCCCTTCACATTCTTCTCCATTCAGGGCTATAATCTCTGGAATTAAGGTGCCATATTTGCAAAACTGAAGGTGATTTCCCGTATTATTGTTAAAGCTAATACCAAGATCAACAGATCTATTAACATGAGAATTTTTTAGTGGAATTGGCAATACAATCAGGTTTGGCTGCTGAATCTCTATCTGAATACAATCTGCTTCATAATCATTGCCATCGTTAGACTTATTTAATAAATTGTTACGCATGAGATTAGTGTAAGAATGAATGATTTAGCATTCGTTGCCACTACTGTAAGCATTCTATTACTAAAATTTTATTACATTAGCGCTATTGCCGAAAAACATTGTTATGACTACTATATATAAGTCAGTGAAAACGATGAAATGAATGAACATCAGCAATACCATGCCATGTTAAATTCATTGACGTTTTGTTTTATCTAAGGCGTAGATTCACAAAAGGTGTCTCGACATTTCCAATCCAAAAATTATCAACTTCAGTCCACCCTTGATTTAAAAGCATTTGGTGTTTCGATAGCTGATTTTTATAGGCAAATCTAACTCGATATCTACCCGGACTAAATTTATACAAATCCCAAAGACCTCCATAAACTGCATAGCCGGTGAGATGAAGGTAGTCTCTGTTGTACCAACTAAATTTCGCATCTATCAAAAATTTACAACTATTCCCCGATTCGATTAAAGGAATATCTTCATCTTGAGCTATTAAAAAGACATTTCGATTGAAGCCCTTTATCTTTATAAGATATCTACGTGAATTTTGAAATTCTGGTAGAAACCTCTGCAATTCAAAGCGATAGGGAGTCAAGGATTGGTTAGTGATACAAAACCCAAATTGTACAGAGATTTC
>JBBQRU010000295.1:0-2285 GCA_038214545.1 Cyanophyceae cyanobacterium
AATGCGTCGGCAGCGGGTTGTAGTTGTCCTGTTTGTCTTAAGGCTAAGCCTAGATTGTAATGCGCTGCAGCTAGGCTAGAGTCTAAATATGTTGCTTGCCGAAATAAGGCTAAAGCTTGTTCTACTTTACCAGAGGCGATCGCTTGCACACCTTGATTTACCAAGTCCTTTGCTGTTACTTGCTCAACTTGGGCAGTGGTTTGAGGTAATGAGATGAGGGCGGGATAAACAACAATTCCACCAATGAAGATTAGAGCCATCACTGGTGGCAAAAATGGAGTTAGCGATATTCGCATCGGCTTTGCAACACGCGATTTTACTAACGTTTACAGAAAAAATCTTTCGTGACGTAGATGCCCTAGCTCAACGAGTGAATCGCAATCGAAGTCTCAACATATAATACTGGCATAAAAATCGGAGGAATGCACATACTTTTGATCCATGTTTAACTTACCTCAAACGGCTGATTAATACTGCAAAAGATTGACTCTTAAGAATGAGGCAGACAATGCTAAGTATTTTTAAGCTATTGGTTATACATTTATTAACTTTGGTAGCTTAGTTTACATTATGGCTAGTCAAAAAGAAACCACTCCAAAAACCGAACCTCAAGCTAGTACTCCAGATTTAGATTCATTGCTAAAAGCGCTGGATGGCGACTTGACAGCGATTGACAGCGATGCAGCAATGGGTTTAATCGATCAATGGTATGACTCTTTACATTCAGCTAAAGGACCAGATACGAAAGCTTTAGCTACTAGCCTCAAGCATCTCAAACAACTGCTCAAAGGCGGTAAAGCTACTGGTCACGAAATTGGCGAAGCACTCGGCGATATTGGCGAACATACTACCCAGATGGTTGATAGCGCTGACACAGATCTGAAAACTCCGCTTCAGAAGTTAGGTAAACAACTGAGCAAAATTGGTCTTTCTCTCGGTAAGGCTGAAGATCGCGAACACATTGAACACATTGACTCACTGATTGAGAAATTGGGTGGAGACTTTAGTTCTATTGCACCTGATGCAGCCGGCGGAGCAATTGACGAATGGTACAATTTGTTGCACAAGTCGCAAGATGAAGGTCTCAAAGAAATTGCCAACGGACTTAAAGAACTCAAGCAGGTTCTCAAGCACAAAACGGTTAAAGGTGCTGATATTGCACCGATTCTCACCAAGCTAGGGGAGCAAACTACTGCTGCATCAGCCCACGCTACTAGAGGATTTAAAGGTCCAATTCAAAAGCTAGGTAAAATTTTAAGCAAAGCAGCTAACTCTTTTGAATAAGCTTTGACCTACAACTTGGCTGTTACATGACTGAAAACACTTGGTACATTGTTAAGCGGTCTGTGGGAAATTGCGAAATCATCTCCCATGAACCAACGCCGGATGAGCACGGAGAAATTACCGCTCAGTGGGGACCTTTTGAAAGTGAATCAGAAGCGATCGCGCGTCGCGTCGGGTTAATCCGCGCTGGTAAGTGTCAACCAGTCTAGGTTAGGGAAAGGGAGGAATTTACTACTCCCTAACCCCTATTTGCCAAGATGCTGTTTTAAGACATCTATACCTTTTGCATATTGAGGATCTGCTGGTGTCGCAATTTTCGTGCGATCGCGGTTGAGATCTTGACGTTGAGTATCATTAAGATCTACGACAAAGTCTGGGTGAATGCCATGCTTATTAATATCCCGACCGCTGGGAGTATAATACTTAGCAATTGTGACTGCTACACCAGAACCATCATCCAAACCGCGTACCGATTGGACTAAACCTTTACCGAAAGTTTGACTACCAACTAACTCAGCGCGTTTATTGTCTTGTAGAGCACCGGAGAGAATTTCACTTGCGCTTGCCGAACCGCCATCAACCAAGATCACTAACGGCTTTTTAGTTAAAGCACGTCCGTTAGCTTCTTGTTTATCTACCACACCTTGACGGTCAACCGTGGAAACAATCGTACCTTGATCGATCCACATTCTCGCGATATCGACACTCGCGAAGAGCAATCCACCAGGATTAGAACGCAGATCCAGCACATATCCAGCCACCTGCTTTTGTTCTAAATCTTTAATTGCAGTTCGCATTTCCTGACTAGCATTCGCACTGAATTGGTTTAAGCGAATGTATCCAATATTACCTGCGTCACTAGCTTTCTGCGAGAAACGTACCGGATGAATTTGAATTTTATTCCGACTAATTTGGAATTCTTTTTGCTGATTACTGCGCTCAATTGTCAGCTTCACGGATGTCCCAGCTTCGCCTCGAATTAAGGATACAGCTTTATTTGT
>JBBQRU010000296.1:0-2071 GCA_038214545.1 Cyanophyceae cyanobacterium
GCGTTGATAAATTTGCTCTTCAGTAATGCCTATCCATTGACCACACTCCCATAATGCTCCTGGTGTTTCATGGATAATGAGAGACTTTTCTTGACTGTACTCAATAGTGACAGCCCCAGCACTCATTTCACTTACAGCTACAGGAACAATTTCTGCTCCACATAATAAATTCACAAGAGTGCTTTTACCGCTACTTGTAGTTCCTGTAGTGGCAAGGATGAGAGTAGGATTGTCAAGCTCTGTAACTAGGTTACTTAGAGCTTTCTCTAATCTATCCGAAAGTTCTTGGATCTCCGGCTGATATGTATCTGGTAAATGCTGGGATAGTTCTGTGTAAAAGTTATTCCAGTATTTAGCAAGGAGGTTCGCCTTAAATTTTACTTCTTCAAAAACTTTGTATACTTTATTATTCATTTAGGTTAGATGCTTAGATGATGTTTTAATCGCCGGAAGTCAAAAATTATGTTAACCGTCTGACCATGATCCGAATCATCGTGATATGGATAAACGTCTCCAATGTTTCAGGTAGCCCGGTTTTGCTCATAGAAACGGTTCTCTAGTTCCTACTGCTAACACGTCAAGCGCTTGACACGCTGTAGCAATTTGCGATACGCTCTGCTATCTACAAACGAAGCAATTAGCCTTGTAACCTTTCTTACAACAGCCCTCCACCTTTTAAACACCCTTTTAAGTTGTATATATTTATCCTAGAAAACTGCACCAGTAAAAGTACTGTTTTTTATAGATAGCTGCTTTACATACTAAAAAATACGCGAGTAAAAATACAGTGATAATTATCACTCGTGAAATTGTCTCCTAGGTTAGGTGTAACAAGTCCTGATTAACTTGCACCCGCACAATCTCAAAAACTAGGTAAAATTAGCCCATTCCATAAAAAGCAGCCAGGGTAGTGTATCCACGCGCAAAGAGTTGACTTAGCTAGCTGAGCGATCGCCATCAGAAATCCTCGTCAACTCCTGCACAAACTCTTGATGCGCCTGCGTCGCCAACCCCTGCTGCACCTGTACCAACACCTGAGCCAGATTATCCGCCAACAATGCGGGAACATCCATTTCTAGCCCTGGAAAAACCTGACTGCGAATCACCCCTGCATCATCAGGAACCAAGCGTTTATATTCCCCTTCCTGTAAACTAAACCAAATCAACTGTTGTTCCAGCATTTGCCAAACAATATATTCTTGCACCCCATTCCGGCGATACACCTTCAACTTGTCATGCAAATCGTATGATGCACTACTTGCGGCAATTTCTACAACCAATTCCGGAGCACCTTCCACATAATCATCTTCGCTGATCAATGATTGCCCACCACAAGCTGAATCAATTCGCAGCAAAACATCCGCTTGAGGTTCATTATCAAAGTCTAAACGCACCGTGGCATTATCCGCCAATTCTACACCTGGTGTCGCCGCGTCATAAATGGCTAACCAACCCATAATCAGGCTATGCGGTCTACCGTGTTTGCGATATCTTACAGCTGATGCCACGTAAACAACTCCTTCAATTAACTCTGCTTTCTTGAGATGAGGCATTGCCTGATAACGGTGTTCAAATTCAGACCGAGTCAAGCGATCGCCATTCTCAAGACTTGGCAAGACAACAACAGGCTTATCCGCTATATTCATCTCAATCCTCCGTGGCATTGCTTATACTTATACTATCTATCATTGAATCAAACTTCAACCATTGCAGAGATGCTCTTAAATTAAGGTATTGCACACATTACACTGGAGGGGATGAATGGTGATTGCCGCATCAGAACCAAAAACTGAGTTGCAGGCGGTTGGGGAGCAGCGGGTAGTAATTCGCGGTCTTTCCTGGGAGGCATACTTGCAAATTCTCCATGCACTGCCTCAATCTCGTGGCTCACGGTTGATTTATGACGATGGAGTGTTAGAAATTACTGTGCCTTTAGAAGCTCATGAGTTTTCGGCTCGTTTGATTGAGTGCTTCATTCGCACCCTGGTTGAATTGATGGGAATGCGGATGAAAACTATGGGTTCAACGACTATGAACTACCCTCTTCTGAAAAAAGGCGCAGAACCAGACA
>JBBQRU010000297.1:0-1591 GCA_038214545.1 Cyanophyceae cyanobacterium
GATCGCTTTGTCAAAGCCTACGCCGCTAAGCAGAAAAAATGAGCACTTCTGTAGAAGATTCGCTGAACTCCGTTTCTATACGTCCTCAAAAAATGTTGCCTCCGACAGTCTTTTGGCGCATTTCTGAGGACATTCCTCAAAGGTTGGCTTGGACTTTAATGTTCTTGTCCATCAGCATTCCTTTAGTTCTCTGGTGGATTGTTTCTAATTCCGGGTTAATACCACCTTTGTTCCTGCCAACTCCACTTCAAGTGGTGAATGCGCTGCAGAAGCTGTTAGCTAGTGGAGATTTACAAACAGATATTACCTTTAGTTTGTTTCGGGTCGTTAGCGGCTTTTTATTAGCGGCAATTATTTCGATTCCTTTAGGTATGTTGATGGGTGCTTTTGCTAGCATTCGCGCCTTAACAGAACCAATTATTGGCATCGTGCGCTACATGCCAGCCCCAGCATTTATTCCCCTGCTAATTTTATATTTTGGTCTGGATGAAACACCGAAAATTCTCTTGATTTTTATTGGTACTCTGTTTTTTAATACCTTAATGGTGATGGATGCCGTGAAGTTTGTACCGAAGGAGTTGTTGGAAACTACTTATACTTTGGGTGGGCAACGCAAACAAGTTTTACTGCAAGTGATTTTCCCGTATATTCTCCCAAGTATCATTGATATTTGTCGTGTGAATATGGCAGCATCTTGGAACTTAGTGATTGTTTCGGAATTAGTAGCGGCGACAGAAGGTTTAGGTCGGCGAATTAGTCTGGCTCAACGATTTTTGAAAACTGATGAAATCTTTGTCGGCTTAATTGTCATTGGCTTGATTGGTTTAGCAATTGACCTTTTGTTTCGGTTGTTACTGCGTCTTACTTGTAAATGGGCTACGAATTGAAGTCTTGAGAGGAAATTTAGTGACTCATTTAGAGGTAAATCAACTATCTAAGCAATTTAAAACTCGCCGTGGTGCGATCGCGGCTCTCCAGGATGTCAATATCTATATTGAAGAAGGAGAGTTTGTCTGTGTAGTCGGGGCGAGTGGTTCTGGGAAATCAACTTTATTGCGGTTAATTGCGGGATTGGAAGTACCAACAACTGGAGAGATTCTCGTTGATGGGGTGCGGGTGACTGGACCTGGCTCAGACCGAGGGATGGTATTTCAAAGTTACACGCTGTATCCGTGGCTGAGTGTGGCGGAAAATGTGGAATTTGGTTTAAAGCTGCAAGGTGTACCTCAGGCGAAGCGACGAGAACAGGCGGCTTATTATCTAGAAGTAGTCGGATTAACTGGATTTGCCAAGGCTTTACCAAAAGAACTTTCTGGTGGGATGAAACAACGGGTAGCGATCGCGCGGGCTTTAGCCTCGCAACCCAAGATTTTACTCATGGATGAACCTTTTGGCGCGTTGGATGTGCAAACTAAAGACGCAATGCAAGAATTCCTCTTAGAAATCTGGCGACGCACGCGCACCACAATTCTCATGATTACCCACGATATTGAGGAAGCGATTTTCCTCGCTGGACGAATTTATGTGCTGAGTTCGCATCCCGGTACAGTCAAGCAAGAATTGCAAATTGACCTACCAAAGGATTCTACTG